>JAFGHE010000269.1 GCA_016930295.1 Sedimentisphaerales bacterium | reverse complement strand
GCTGCATGGCCAGACCATGGTGCGAAGGCGCCCATAGTTCATAAAACCGCTCGTGGCAGCCACGGCACCTGACCGAACCGGCATAACCGCCCTCCTGACCATCCGCGCCCTGAACCTGAAAGGATAAAACAACTATTAAAAGCACACTTGAACCAGTAATAAGACTCTTCTTCATAAACATCTCAATTATAAATGGTAATATATTTTTGTTAAATGATATATCTATTAAACACAATCCTACTATGGTGAATCCACCCCATCTTTTTTTGGAGGTTCAAGTTGTCCCGATAATAAATTAAACAGATCCTTTATCTGCTGGCCGAAATCGCCACCGACCTGAACCCAGTCTGTAAAGAAACCAATAGTCCCTTCTTTCAGATCTGTCACGGCCTCCTTGTGAATCACTATATTATTCTTATCCGAGAGATTGCCGGTAATCTTCAGCCGGACAAGCTTTTTGGCCAGATTCTGAATTGGCGTGAGCAAGGCAAAACGAATCTCGCTCAACCGGCCGGTCACCACACGGAACTGAATATCACCGGTTTGCAGGTTTAACGTACTGCCCGGCTCAAACTCCAGCGCCGACAACCTGTTGGCTACCAGTCCCTTATCAATTGTCATGACCGGATAATCGACATGGAACCGGGTCATCAAATCGCTCGTGCCCTGTACCGACTCCGGCTTGATACTCAGTGTGCGCAGGACTCCTCCAAAGACCGGTCCGGCTTCCAGGTCAACGTTTTCCATAATCAGCATTGCATTGGCATGGAATCCGGACAATCCAAACCCAAATCCACTGATGGCAAACCGACCAGAGGTTTTACCCTTCTTAATCTCTGTCAACGGATTAAAGGTACGAATAACCTGCCCGCTATCAAGGGACTCCACATGCAGCATGAATTCATAGGTAAAGGGATAGAGGCTTATATCACCACGTCCGCGTGCCTGGCCTCCGCAGGTCTGGCAGGTCAGTTCCGCTATGGTCACATCCGTATTACGTACCTTGAATTCCGGTATCCTCAGATCCGTTACTTCCAGCGATCCCTTCGTCGGTATCACCATCCGGGCCAGTTCACCCTGACCCTGGAAGACTTCCAGGAGTGACCCGCCCCTCCGGGTCGGCAGAACGATCATGCCGTTAAAGTTGAGCCAGCCCTCAAATCGCGCGCCCCGCAGCGTGCTCTCCCAGAAAGGACCATACTCATCCTTTTGAGGGAAGCGCACCCGTGCATCACTCACCCGTGCCACTACCTTGTTGCCCTCATCCTCATACGCCAGCGGCACCTTACTGAACGATATCGTAAACACATCGGTAATCAGGTTGGCATAGAGTATCTCGGCTTCCCGGCCGGAAAACCGGATGCTCACATCCGCATCGGAATTAACCTCGTCCGCTCCGGCCCGGCACACAATATCGTTGATGTTGACCTGCCCGTTTATCTCAAGGCTGCCGGCGTCATTGAGTCGCCCGCGCACACTCAGGTTGGCCGTTACGCTTCCGGCCGCATCCGTCACCACGGGTATATCCAGCGCCGCAAACATGGCCGCCATATCCTGCCTTTCTATCACATGATTCAAGGCAAATTTCAAATCAGACTCGAGACTCTGTGGATGTAAATTTCCCTGTAAACTGAGCCAGTCGTTATTCTCCCGGCTAAACCACTCCACCTGAATGCGCGGCGCGGATTCCCCATCCGCCCATCGACTCTGAATGTTCATATCATCCCGCACCCAACGGATCCCCCTCTCGTCCTTTATCTCAAAGGCCACGTGCCGCAGTGCTATTTCCGGAAAGCTTTCGGGATTCAGTGTCCCACCCGAACCCGCCCCGGACGCCCGCACCGGCCACTGGCACGAACCATCCTCGATATGGGCCGTCACCATCGCTCCACTCAACTCCACCCTCTTTACCATCGGACCCGGCCCAAACAACTCGCCCCGCTCAACCTCTATCAAGTCAATCTGAATCCAGGGCCGCCCCTGTTCGTCCTGACATCTAAGATTCCGCAGCCGGCTGGATGAAAACAGGTTTATCTCCAATCGCCCCATCTCCACCGGTCCGACCCAGCGCTGTTCCAGATAATCCTGAATCATCCGTTCGACGATATAAGGAACCAGAAAATACTTGATAACTATCCCTATAAACAACCCAATCAACAAAACCCATGCAAATTTCCTGCGGAACGACTTTTGAGTTCGGCCCCCTGAACCATTCTGTTTATTTTTTTTCTTTTCGGCCATATCTATAATAGTATTAGCACCTTAGGCAAACTTTGCAAGTTTTTTTATCTTGCCAGCGTCAGAGAAATCCGATATGATTAGACAAATAATCTTTCGCGGAAAATTAGGCATGATAAAAACTCTTAAAATTTGTATAGGTATTGTCGTGTTAGTCTCAATCACGGGATGCCTGGGATCGCAAAAAAAACGTTTGCGTCCCAATCTGTCTGAACTGACACCCAGACAATTGTTGGGCCATTCCCTTACTGTTTACCTGGACGGCCAACAGACCCGCCCTGTACCGGATTCCGATCCGCCCGCCTGGACTGTAGACCCTCTGGGTGGCAATCCTACCTTGCTTTTTGAAGTAGATCAGGCAGCTTTCCAACTCCCGTTAAAATCGGTAAACATAACCATTTGTCCGGTAAAAGAAGGCAAGATCGATGAAATGATCGTTTACCGGCCGACCGACATCCCCACCCGACCCTCTCAGAACGTACAGATGCAAAGCTTCGAATATGCCGACCAAAGTGAATATCGCAAAATAGAGGCACTCCCGGCCGGCTCATACCAGATGCGCCTACACGTCATAGGAAACCAGTTCCGCGACCGGCAGGTTATCTCACTCATCGTCAAATAATTCTGCCAACCGTAATTTTCTACGCCACTCCTGGAGCCTGCGTATTTACAGTAAAACTATTAAACACGCTTGATTATAATGATCGTACGGTCATCGTCTGCCAGGGCGGCCTGGGTGAATTACCGGAGGGATTCACACAGGGCATTAAGAAGATCTCATCCTGGCTCGTCGTCTGGATAATCTGAAAATTCAGATTCCCCCGCGCCAGATCCAGAATCTTTTGCTTGAGTAATATAATGGGCCTCGTAATCAGGCCGGACATATAGATAATACAAATAATGATACTTAAAATAGTCCTGTTGGATATTCAGATGCCCGGTGCCGATGGCATAAAGGTTCTGCGCGAGATCATGAAAACGCGTCCTGAGACCCGAGTTATTATGATTACGGCCTTTGGATCGGTGGAAATGGCAGTAGAGGCCATAAAGCTGGGCGCCTGCGATTATGTCATTAAACCTGTCATGTTCGATGACATTCTGACCAAGATTCACCAGCAGCTTCAATTTCGAAAACTGGAACTGGAAAACCGCCAGCTTAAGGATGAACTCCAGGAGATATATGGGGTGGGCAGTATTATAGGTCAGTCGCGTGTCATGCAGTCCATCTTTGAAATCATCCAGAAAGTCGCGCAGACCAAAAGTAATGTTCTTATTATCGGCGAAAGTGGTACGGGCAAGGAACTGGTCGTGCAGGCCATCCATTCCACGGGAACGACCAGTAATGGCCGATTCATCGGAGTCAACAGCAGTGCCATACCGGAGCAGTTGCTGGAGAGTGAATTGTTTGGCCACAAAAAAGGAAGTTTTACGTCGGCCATAGCAGACAAAAAGGGCCTTTTCGAGATTGCCAGTCTGGGCACGTTATTCCTTGATGAAATAGGAAGTATGCCTTTGAATTGCCAGGTGAAACTTCTGCGTTCGATTGAGGATCGCCGTATATTATCGATTGGGGCCGTCGATCCCATTGATATTGATCTGAGAATAATAGCCGCCATCAACAGGGATCCAATTGAAGAGGTGAAAGCCGGCCGGCTTCGAGAAGACCTGTTCTATCGTTTAAATGTGGTAGGGATTCATTTGCCTCCCCTGAGAGAAGGCAAAGAGGATATTCCCTTGCTGATAAATCATTTTATAAAAAAATATAATACGGAAATGGGTAAAAGCCGCCAGGGATATACGGAAGAAACCCTGCAGGTGCTGATGGACTATCCCCTTCATGGCCGGGTCGTTCATAATTTTACGGATCGCTTCAAAGGCCCGATAGGTATAACCCGGGGTATCAGGCATCATGGGCATGTCAATAGCCAGCGGAAATACCGTCGAATCGATGCTCGCGGTTTTTGCCGAGAGTGCCAAACGTGCCAACCTGAAAATGATTGTCAAGGGTATGGATATCATACCCCGAATGTCTATCAAGACGCGGGAACAGGAACAACTATTTTTTATTCTGATTCAAAATGCAATCGAAGTCGCCGATCCAGGTACGGCGGAGAAGCTGACTATTGAATGTCAGGTAAGCGATCAACAGATTTGCTTTAATTTTACCGACACCTGTTGTGGTATCCCACCGGAGAAACTAAAAAATCTATTCCAGCCTTTTTATTCGGAACAATCCTGTGTTGGAGGGGGTGGAATGAGTCTGGCCGTGGCACAGAGGATCATATCTGCGTATGGCGGGAATCTTAAGGTTACAAGTGAAGTGGATAAAGGTTCAACGTTTCAGGTAATTCTGCCTCTGGAACGGTTGTGTTAGTAAAAATCAGCCAACGATGCATGGAACCATTTTATTAGAGGATGCTCAATGTCCCCATAGCGACATCTATAATACCATAACAGTTATCGAGGTGTTGATTTAAAGAGCATCACTTCCTCATAACTGAGAATAAACGCAGTTTTGTTCCTGTAATTGAGAATAAATTTCGTAGAAATCTTTCATATGAGATATAAATGACTGAATATCCTGAAAATTTTGAAGTGAAGTTGAAATTTGACAAATTTCAGCATTCAAACGGATCTTAACATTTGACTAATTTCTTTTTTCCCGATATAATAGCAGGATTACAATAGAGAGGGAAGCAACATGGTATCTGCAGGTTTTTCAAATGAGATATTTAACTGAATATGAAGATAATTAAACCTCCCATTTTGAGACTGAAGGCTCTGAGTAAAGGCAAAAAGTTACTATTCGTGACAGTACTGTTTTTTCTTTTCGCTTCGGGTGGGTTTATTGCCGTTTCTGAACAGACATGGTTTTGTAATTCCTGCCATATCATAAATACGTATTACGCCAGCTGGCAGATTTCCGGTCATAGTGATGTGAACTGTCTGGAATGTCATTTACAGCCGGGATTTGCCGGTCATATCCGGGGCAAGATCAACGGATTGGCCCAGGCTGTCGACTGTATCGTAGGCCGGTGTTCTGGACAGTTTCGGGTCGGTGTTCTGGACAGTTTCGGGTCGGTGTTCTGGACAGTTTCGGGTTGGTGGCCAAGGCCGTGCCCGAGGCGTGTGACCGCTGTCACGAGCCGGGAACGGGCGAGAAATATATTTCTTTCTGGCAGAGTCAAACCAGGAAATTATATGATAGAATTTCCGCCCGGATCGATGTCCTGGAGCAACAGATGTCAACGGAAACAGATAGTAATCGCATTCAGGGAAATACCAAGGCTCTGGCCGAAGCCAGATTACTCCTGCATGCGGTGGCCTCCGACGGCAGTTGTGGAGTCCATAACCTCAAATATACGGAAGCCATGCTGTTGCGGGCTAATGAGATTATCTCTGCCATGGAGTAAAGGATTATGAAAAAGAAATCCTGTCATAAAGCGTTTAAGAGACATTCATGGATGATTTCGATTATTCTAATGTTTTTTGCGGTATCGTCGGGGTGGGGATTTCCGCCCGACCGGCGTCAGACCGGCCGGCCGCTTAATGGTCCCTGGGAACTTCTGGTTCAGATCGGCATGCAGGGAGCGCCGATGCGTTTCCCGATCAAGGTGGAACATGAAAATAAGCCCTGCACATTTAATCGCATCATGCCCGTTATGGGCACTCCAGTAAAACTCACCCTGCAGGAATACCTGCCTGATTTCAGCAAGGAAACGATGTTGGTGGAGAGTGAGGCCGGCAGTGGTGTTGCCGGCGTTTTGATTGAGGGGGAAGGGATACATCAGAAGATGTGGCTGACCACAGATTCCCCGGCCCGCAGTTCGCTGACATCGCAGATTGGCCGGATTAGTATTGAAAAACTGGAAGATTCCGCCCATTATGACAGGAACATCAGACAGCTAAATCAGGAAACCGTGGGCGTACTGTCCGTTCGTATTACCGAGCAGGAGGACGAAAATTCGGACCAGCGTTCCGGTCCCTTTGAGTTTGTGATCGGGGCCAAAGAGGAATTGTCTCTGGAGGGCACGGATTACCACATTACGATCCTGGAGTATTTTCCCCATTTTACCATCAATAATCAGACCAAAGAGGAATCGAACCAGTCCGACCAGCCGGTCAATCCTGCCATTAAGGTGAGAGTGACGCATGGCGATACGACGTACGAGAGATGGTTATGGTCCAAATTTCCTCATTTTGCCCGCAGCATGCATCCCGGCCGGAATCCGGAGGCAGAATCTCTGGAGATGGTTTACCGGCATATGGCCATCAGGGACCGGCTGGATTCTCAGTCGTTTTTTATAATGGTATCACCGCAGCAAAAGCCCATGCTGGTCAGTTGTCAAAAGGATAACTTAAATACAGAAGAACTGGTTTTGGGCCGGAAATACTCCTTGAGTGAAAAGTACCATTTTATTGTGGAGCAAATCTCGGCCCAGGCTATACTGAAAGACCAGTGGAAGAATAATTCCGAAACTCTGAAGAACCCGGCGATTATAGTCTTTTTGGATGATGATGCCGGAACTCAGGAACAATTCGCCCTGGAACTGGGCACGCCTGTTCATAAAAACATCAGTGAGGGAACTTTTGTATTCATGTTTAAACAGAAAGACCCGGCCGGAGACAGGAAGTGAAATCAAGATTGATGGCCCTGGCAGGGCAGACATACTATTCGCCAAAAGAGATAATAATATGTCAGTAAAAATGAAAATTTGTTGCCCCGGCGTTTTCAAGGCCCTCTGCGGGTGGAAAATACTACCACGGGTGTTGCCGGCCGGCTTCGACATGAAGACTGGCCCATGACCCTGTCCTGGTCTAAAAACAAGCTGGAGCAGGATTCCGATGTCGCCGACAACGAAGACCGCTTCGAACGGGATTCTGAACGGATATACTATACGCTTTTTCATGACTTTACCGACAAATCCCACCTGATTTTTCGCTATGAACACAATAATATCTATCAGGCCAGTAACATCTCCTCCAATACCATTGACAGTAACCGCTTAAAACGTAAAAGCGGCAAGCTGACCTTTGATTATTACCGGAATAATCCCTGGGGCAGACTTGTCAGTCTGTATTCAATTAATTATATTACGGAAATAAATTCCGGCCAGACCGGCACCCGTTCGATCAACCGGGAAGAGCATACCTTTGATGACCCGTTTCCGGTTACCCTGGAGAAATCCCATATCGATATTACGACCATTCTCGTAACAGATATTACCGGCTTACAGGTCTATACGGAATCGGATGATTATAGCGTTGTGCCTGTTGATGATCGTGTGGAACTTCACTTGACTACCCTGGGTACGGAATTTCCCAATATCATCGATGGCCAGCGTGTGTTTGTCAGTTATGAATATCAGGCCGATGGTTCCAGAGAGGAAGACAGTTTGCACCAGAATTTTCGGGTAGAGCAGGAATTTGATAACGGCTTGTCCATCTATTACGACTATCAACGGCTCAATGAAGAAGTTGACTCCGATCTGGATATTACCGAAGCCTCCAATGATTATGATAGAAATACCGTCGGCACAGTTTATAATAAAGGGGATTTATTCCTGACGGCGGATTATTCCCGTACTGATTCCGCCCGGGCGCCGGTGGAAAGTACCCGTTTAGGCGGCGGCTATACCTGGAAGATAGATCCTAAAACTACCCTGTCCACTAAACTTTCCCAGAGTTGGATAGAGACCGGCGGCCTGAATGCCCGCGATACCACTCTTTTCAACGCCCGGGGCAAATTAAAGACACGGATGGGAAATCATCTCAGGCTCATCGGTGGGATTGAATGGCGCGATGAGGACAGAAGCGATGTCGGCCGGACACAGGGATTCCGGTTTAATTCCGAACTTAAATATGATTATCGTCAGCTCAGTTTGAAAATGGGATGGGAATATTCCCTCCTGGACCGTGATAATATCAGGAATATCACTGATACAAAAACAACGAATAATAACTTTTATATTAATGTCATCCGTCAGTTTTGATACGATAGAAAAATATGAACAGATATTTTAAAATAAAACGTATGTGGATGGCCCTGGCGATGGCGATGCTGGTATATGGCTGCGGCCGGGAACGGGGCGAGCTGTTTCCGGAGACGGACTGGACGCCGGCCTGGCCGGAACCGCCCGAAAACCCGCGTATCCGTTATATAGGCCAATTGTCCACTCAGGATGATTTGAAGAAAGAAGTCTCTTTTTTAGAGGATATCGGAGAGTTTTTTTTCGGTCGGGAAGATATGGGTGTGATGGTTCGACCATATCATGTGGTTATGGACCAGAATGACAATCTATTAATTTCCGACAGCAGCGGCTCCATAGTCCACATGATGAATTTGAAAACGCGAAATTACCGCCAGATTTCCAGACTCACTAAGGAAAAAACTCTGCATACTCCCGTGGGAGTGGCTACGGGGCAAAAATATATCTATGTCTCAGACAGTGGCTTAGGAGAGATTTATGTCTTTGATTATAAGGGAAAATTTCAGTTTTCTTTTGGAGGTGATATTCTGGAACGACCAGCCGGAATTGCATACGACAGGGCCGACCAGAAATTGTATATTGCTGATATCCTCTGTCATAAGGTAATAGTCTATGATACGGATGGACACTACATAAACGCGATTGGCCGGCGTGGTATGGGCACAGGCCAATTTAACTTTCCAACTCATTTATGGATTGATGAGTCTGGGAAACTCTATGTCAGTGACACCCTGAATTACCGGGTGCAGGTGTTCAACCGGCAGGGAGAATTCTTGTTCCGGTTCGGACGGCAGGGTGACCGGATTTTAATGGCCTTTGGCTCTGAAGGCAATGATCCGGGCCGATTCTGGCTGCCGGCCGGCATTTTTATCGATGATAACAATAGAATATTTGTAGCAGATTCGTTCAATAAAAGAATCCAGGTTTTCCAGCTACTGGAGGTGGAACAACCATGAAAAATAATTGGATACATATAGTTAGCATCGTTATGCTGATTTTCGGAATATGGGCCGGAATTGCCGATGCGACCATTGTCGGCTCACCCCATGATTTATCCCCGGATCAGGATGGCAGCATGGCCTGCCAATATTGCCATACTCCCCATCAGGCCCTGGCCGGTACCCCCCTGTGGAATCATAAGCTTTCCGACAAGATTTACCATATTTATTGGAGTACCTCCCTTGATGCCGAGGTGGGCCAGCCGACCGGCGCCAACAAACTCTGTTTAAGCTGTCATGACGGTACTGTGGCCCTGGAAACTACCTTGCAGAATAGCCAGGGCAGCACCTTTATTCCGCCCGGCCGGACACGGTTGGGGACCGATCTGTCCGATGATCATCCCGTCAGCTTTGTTTATTCAGAGGATCTTTCCATCGAAGATACCCAGATCCTTTCGCCTGAAAGTCTGCCCCCCAAAATCAATCTGGACCAATACGGGGAATTACAATGCGTTACCTGTCATAATCCTCATAACAATAGCTTCGGTCATTTCCTGGTGATCCCTAACCAGGGTTCAGATCTGTGCCTGAAATGCCATAATTTGAAGGGCTGGACCAATACCGTCCATGAAAGTTCTACCGCCTTGATCGATAATGCCGATGATGACTACCTGCGTAATAGTGAATTTCGAACCGTGGCGGATAACGGTTGTAGCGCCTGCCATCGACCACATTCATCCGGCGAACCTCAGCGTCTGCTTCATTTTAAGGAAGAGGAAAATAATTGCCTTAATTGTCATAACGGCCAGGTGGCAGCCACCGATCTGGCGGCGGAACTTAACAAATTAAGCGGACATAAAGTCCGGAACTATGAAGGAATTCACGACCTGAAGGAAAATATAAACTCTGCGGAAGAACATGTGGAATGTGTCGATTGCCATAATCCCCATGCCCTGATAAACACACCTGCCCAGGCGCCCCTGGCACCGGACGTTTTACAAATGGTCTCCGGAGTCACCGCTGAAGATAATTTTATTGAACAGGTGATTTATGAATACGAAGTGTGTTTTAAATGTCATGGTAGCAATCCCAACCGCGTCGATGCCACTGTCCACCGGGTCATTACCCAGATGAGGGGCTCTTTAAAGGCAGGTGCTATCTGAATTGTCATGGCAAAGAACACTCCCCGGAATCTTATGGAGATTAATGCGTTTTAAACAGATAAATCGAATTGGCGACCGTACTGAGTCAGGAGAAATGATAATGAGTAAACCGTTAGTGAAGTTTGTTATAGGATTCATTGTGATAGGCGGAGCATTGGTATATCTGGTCATTAATGCCATGCAGTCTTCCTGGGCCTACGATATCTCCGTGGACGATTTCGTGGCTAAGAGTAGCGAAACTCAGACGCATTCCTCGCGTGTGGGAGGGGTGGTCGGCATAGGAACTATTTCGCGCAATCTTGAACAAATGCAGCTCAATTTTAAACTGGAAGGTCAGGATGTATCGTTGCCGGTCAGTTATCAGGGCACTGTGCCCGATAATTTTGGTGAGGAAAAGGAAGTTCTCGTGGAAGGACGCCTGGACACAAACGGCGTTTTTCAGGCGGATCGGATCATCACCAAATGTGAGTCCAAATATAAAGCCAAAGCCCGGGGAGAGGATGAATCCGAAAGTACTTCTGTCCATAATGAGATGGAGCAATAAATTCCATTACCTGAAACGAAAATAATAAGTGACATGCTTACGCGAAACGACCGGGCGGCAGGCTCAAGTCCGCCGCTGGTGGGATTGGGGATGGGGAAATTCCCAGAGGCATAAGCATGTTTTTTCCCTGAAAACAAGGAACTGAACACATGGCCGAACTGGGCACGTTTATACTTCGTCTGGCATTATTTATCAGCCTGTATGCCATAGTGATTGATGCAATCGGCGCCGCCCGCCGGCAAAAGGCCTTAATGCACAGTGGGCGCAATGCTCTCTGGGCCTGCTGGCTGTGTCTTTCAGCCGCTATGGCCGTCCTGTTAATCGCCCTGATTCAGAATGATTTCAGCATCAAGTACGTCGCCGGCCATTCTTCGATATTGCTTCCGCTGCCCTACAAGTTAAGTGCCCTGTGGGCCGGTTCCTCCGGGTCATTACTGCTGTGGTTATGGATGCAGGTCGGCATTACGGCCCTGGTTTTTAATCGTGCCTCTGACGACGAGCGTTTTGCCGCCCGAGCCCGCATGGTCACCAATGTGATCTGCGGTTGTTTCCTGGTCGTGCTGCTTTGGGATAAAAATTTTGTGGATAACAGCGATAACAGTCTCTTTGCCACTTACCTTAACCCGCCCGCGGACGGCAACGGACTGAACCCTCTCCTGCAGCATCCGGCCATGGTATTTCATCCCCCGGCTCTGTTCCTGGGGTATGCCGCGTATATCATTCCCTTTGCCTGGGCCCTGGCCGCCCTGGCGGGAACGTATCAGCACAATCGGCCTCCTTTATTTATTCAGGCTCGTAACTGGATGCTGACGGCCTGGCTGTTTTTGACTATTGGTAATATCCTGGGTTCATGGTGGGCCTATGAGGAACTGGGTTGGGGTGGGTTCTGGGCCTGGGATCCGGTCGAAAACTCCTCGCTCATGCCCTGGCTGATCGGAACAGCCCTGCTCCACAGTTTTAAAAAATTCCGGCCCGGTTCACGCGTGGCGCGCTGGGTGTTTTTTCTTTGCTTGTTCTGTTATACCTTGAGTCTGTTTGGCACCTTCCTGACCCGCTCCGGGGTCGTGGCCAGTGTTCACGCGTTCCCCGATCCGGGCTTGTCCTATATATTCCCGGCCTTGATTGCAGCCATATGGTCAGTCGCCTTTATTCTGGCTGTCAGAGGTCTGCTGTCTAACACTCAACCACCCGACAGCAGGGAAGTCAGCGGCAGCGGAATTATCATTTGGGTAAACTGGATTTTCATAGTACTTTTTATTGTAATATTTCTGGGTACCATGTTTCCCCTCTTGAGTGCCGGATATAAACAGGTGGCCCCGCATCTGCCCTATTTTCGCAATCACGTGCCCGACAGCCCCATCACGCTTCAATCGGCCTACTTTACTAAAATCACCGCGCCGGTCGGACTCCTGATGTTTCTTCTGATCGGACTGTGTCCCCTTCTTTTCCGGCGGGGATTTCAAATGCACTGGCGCCTGGGATTGGCCGCCGTTACCGCCGGGATTGCTATCGGAATCTGGTTTATGTTTCGTATGTTATCCATTCCCTGTTTTATCATCTCCGCTTTTGTCACCTTGAATATCATTATCGATTTCATCCGCCCGCCGGGCGTTTCAGCATCCGGCTCTCCCCGGCCGGCACGGCCGCTAAGCTGGTACGGGGCACTCATGGCCCACACCGGTGTGGTGTTGATGTTCGTGGCGATTGCCGGAGCGGAAGGATTTGGTAAAACAGAAACCCGGGCTATGCGCACCGGCCAGACGGCCTCTTTCTTCGGGGGTCAATACGATATTCTCTTTGAACAGATATCTACTTCCCAGGGGCCGAATTACAGCCAGACCGCAACTCTCTTAACCGTCTATAAAAACGGGAAATTCCTGACCCGGATGGAACCCGCGATAGCCTTCTATGAAAGGCAGCGGCGCACCAGTGAACCGCATATCCGCCGCACGCTTACCGAAGATTTATATGTAACCCTGGTCGCGATTGAAGATGACGGCCGGCTTATTAATATCGAGATCCGCCTCAAGCCGCTAATCAACTGGCTCTGGCTGGGCTCTATCTTCATTATCGCGGGCGCCCTGCTGGTTTTATTCACTTGGTATCGAAATCGACCGAAGGTATAATGGATGGAGACCTGTTTGAAAATTAGAGAAATAAGTGTCAGGATTTAAAATGCAAATCATCAAATGGATATTGTTGGCCGTGTGTGTACTAATGATTATCTGGCCCTTACTGGCCAGAGACCCTAAGCATCCTACTGAAAACAAGGGGGATTGACCCGTTGCGATGCAATTTCTTTTTAATCTTTTTAATTTTTATTTTTGTGCCAACGGGGTTGTGGGGCCAGGAATCGTCTGAAGAGCCCCTTACCGTAACCCTCGAGGTAACCGTGGTCAATGCCACGCCGGGCGGTCAATCTGTCATCGGCGATCATGTGGATGTCAATCTCTTTCGTGGAAACGAGTTTTTTGATACCCGAGTCGGAATGGTCGATCAGGAGTCAAAAGTGATTTTTGAAGACCTGCCCGCCGGGGACGAGATTACTGCGGTACCCGCGGGATATCATCAGTCCATATCATTCAGCGGTCGCCCGGTGGCCCTGAAGCCGTCACCATCGCCGTTATCCTCCCTCGTACACGTCTATGATGTCTCTGCCGATCTGTCGCAGCTTTCGGTGAAAACGCATCATATCGCCCTCGAACAGAGCGAAGATATCATGCAGGTGTCTGAATATATGCGTTTGAAAAATTCTTCCTCCCTGGCGATCTCTCCGGTTGCCCGGGGCACAGGTGAAGCGCCGGTGGTTATCCAGGTCTTCCTGCCCAAAGGATACCGCGATGTGCGGCCTTCCAGGTATTTTGTTTTAAACGAGATGGTTTTCTCGGAAGAAGGATTTTATGATCCCATGGCCGTAGCGCCGGGTGAATATGATATCAATTTTACCTACGTGCTGGATATTGATTCACGGGATATGGAAATTTCCAAAAAGTTTTCCATGCAAACCGATGATTGTATCCTCTTCCTGGCCCTGCCTCTGGGTGACGCGGAGGGTCTGGGCCCCGGCGCAGAAGTGGTTATGGCAGACGGAAAGTCAGCCGAATATTTTTCTCTCGGATCGTTTCAAAAAGATGATACCGCCATCATCCGGCTGACGGGATTACTGGTTAAACAAACCGATAGTTCGTCCTGGATTATTCTGATAGTGGTTTTTGGGTTCGTGGCTGTTGTGGTGATATGGCGTATGAAAACTCAGGAGAAACAAGCTCCATGACCGGCAAACCAGACACAGCATCCGGCCATACACCGATCATCGATATTAATGGTCTGTGCATGGCCTTTGAATCCCGGCTGGTTCTGAATAAAATTGACCTGCAGGTCCATGCAGGCCAGTCCCTGTGTCTGTGTGGCTCCAACGGGGCCGGCAAGAGTACCCTGATGCGGATTCTGGCCGGCCTGCTCCACCCGACACGCGGGACGGTGAAGATCAACGCTCTGGAACTGCCGAAAAAAGCCTCAGCCGTCAAGTCTTTACTGGGTGTCATTTCGCATAAAAGCATGCTATATCCGGATTTGACTGTTAGCGAGAACCTGATGTTTGCCGCGCGCTTATACGGCGTCCCTCACCCGAGCCAGCGAGTCAATGAACTTCTCGATGATGCGGCTCTGACGGGCTATCGCCACGATAAAACCGGCATACTCTCCCGCGGTATGATGCAGCGTCTGGCGATTGCCCGGGCCCTGGTGCACCAGCCCCGCATTCTGCTGGCCGACGAACCTTTTACCGGGTTGGACCTCAACTCCGGGCGCCACCTTGTGGATACCATGCACTGCTTCCGCCAAAACAGCGGGACCATACTCATGACCACACACGAAACCAGTTACGGCCTCAAATGCTGTGAGCGGGTTGTGGTCCTGGACGGCGGGCAATTGATTTTTGACGCCCCCACCAGCGATATTGACCATGACCGGTTTATCAGTGATTACCTTACCTATGCAAGGAGCGCCTCGTAATGTTCCTGTTCAATGGCATAAAGGCAATTTTCGTTAAGGATCTGGTGACCGAATTGCGGGCCAGAGAGGTATTGCCTGCCATGATCGTTCTCGGCATGCTCATTGTCTGGGTGCTCCGTCTGGTTTCGGAAGTGGGCTCCATGCCCGCCCAGGTAATGGGCCCGGCGGCCCTGTGGATTGCCTTCCTGTTTGCCGGGCTCATGGCCCAGGAACGCTCGTTCGCCACCGAGCAGCACCAGGACTGCATCTATGGCCTGCTCCTGGCGCCCATAGACCCCGGCGTCGTTTACCTGGCCAAGTTCCTGGTCAATATCTCCATGCTTTGCATCTTTGAAATTATATTAGTACCTATCGTCATCTTTACCTTTAAACTAAGTGTCCAGGCAGGACTATCCCGTTTAATCGCGATATTGTTACTGGGCAACATAGCCATATCCAGTGTAGGGACCTTGTTTTCCGCTATCGTCCACGTGTCCCGGATACGCGGGTCCATACTGAGTATCCTGGTCCTTACCATACTTTTACCGGTCATGATGCCGGCCACCTTTGCCCTGCTGCTGTGTTTTGGCACGCTCCCTGAGGAACTCATCGGTACCGGGGCGCTCACCATGGTCGGCAATTTTAAAACCGCCATCGGATATCTGGCGGCCTTTGATGCAATCTTTGTCACCGCCGCCTGGCTGTTGTTCGGCTTCGTAGTACAGGAATAAAAAAATGCGACGAATTTTAATGCTCATAACATGTCTGCTCCTGGTCACTTCCATGTGGATTGCCCTGACCAAAGGAGTAATAGATCCGGTAGTACGCAATATTATTTATTTCCACGTGCCTAGCTCGATTTGCGCCTTGGTTTGTTTTATAGTAGTCCTGGTCGGCAGTATCGGATATTTGATTACCAAAAAGTCATCCTGGGATCATGTGGCCGCCGCCGCCGCGGAAGTGGGACTGGTCTTCGCCACGGTCCTGAACCTCACCGGCATGATTTTCTCCCGTGCCGAATGGAATGTATGGTGGACCCCCAGCATACGACTGATTACCTCGGCCATACTTTGGTTCCTATACGTGGCTTATCTCATCCTCAGAAGCGCCATCCCCGCCGCCCGGCGCCGCGGGCAAGTCTGTGCCGTGTTCGGAATCATCGCCTTTCTGGACGTGCCCCTGGTTTACATCAGCGCCCGCCTCATCCCGGATATCCACAAACCCAATTTCACATTCGATCATACCTGGCAGAGAATCCCCTTTGTCATGGGAATAGTGGGAACATTTCTCCTGGCCGGCCTGCTCATCTGGATACGCGCCGACCTGTACAAATGCCAAAACCAGTTGGAACAACAACTATACTCATAAAGGAAAAAATATGGATAAAGGACTCTTCTACTTATGCGTGGCCCTGTCGCTCTCGTGGATAATTTATTTCCTCTACCTCTTCACCATCGACCGCCAACTACATAACATCAAACGCCGCCTCCACGCCCGCGAAACCACCCACGATTAACCCCAGAGTGCCATACTTTTCCAAACGGGTGGCATTGCTACACGAGCACAGCGAGTTTAGGCATGATTGCCCATACTTTTATTACCCGTCTTCTCTCCTGCTCACAACCCACACGTGCTCCTCTATATAGATTCTAACGATTATAACACCTATGCAGGTCGCATCGATTTTATTACTCCTGCTTCTCTCTTAACTTCTTTCAAAGCTCAAAATTTACCCATTTCGCCATTCTGAAATTTGCGTCGGGAAAATTTATATCTTATTGTTTAACTGGATATTAACGTAAAACAGCAGGATAAGCGTCTGACCGCACGCGGATGCATGGAACCGAAGCTGACCACAGGGTCGGCTAGTGGTTTATAGATGCCTTTAATAAGCAGATAAAGCGAGGCACGGAACATGCATCCAAGGCAGAATTGGGCCGTAATTGGCAACTTGGTATTCATTACCCTGTTACAGGTGGGAGCATCTGAGACTCCTGTGCCTGTTTCACCGCATCATTTCCAGTTAGCCTGTCAAACCTGTCACGAGCCGCCGGCCGATATTTATCCGGAATCAGACCCATCGGAATGGAGCCCTCAGGTGGGTCCAGTGTTTATAAATGTGGACCAGGCTTGTAACATCTCCGGCTGTCATATGGTTGACCAGAGCTTGAGCCATATCAGATAGACGCCAGCGTCAAAAGTATTGCAAACGCTTGTTTCTGGATTAAAAACACCGGATATGAGGACGATTAAAGTTATTAGTAACCATGATTTCATAAGATATGAAACCAGTACTAAAACATTCAATCTCCTTTTAACCAGCTATAGATAAGCAAGTAGAGGTCATAGATATCTACGTCACCATCTCCTACATGGTCGGTCCCTTCGCAGTAATTATTGCCCTCTTCGCAATTTGTTTGCATCCAGTAGCCTGCCAGACGGGCAAAATCAGAAAGATTCACTCTGCCGCTGCCGTTGAAATCACTGGCTATGATTGCGTCGCAAACGCCCACCTGAAAACTATGCTCGTTTCCATAGGTGGTGTGTTCGCCCCCTTCCGGGACGCTGTAGGTATAATAGAAATAGACTGTCTGACCAGGATACGTGCCCGGGATCGGGTAGGGTGTACCAGGCGTTGTAATGTAACCCGGGTAAGCGCCTTCAGGCAAAAATGAATAATAGAGAATCACCAGACTATCTCCTACTCCAGGCCTGGCAGGAATAAACGTGATGGTTGGATTACTCTCAGATCCGCTCGCTTCCCAGGTGTAATCACCATTTCCTGATGGGCCGCTGCATACCCCGCCGGCGTACACATCGACATTTGCTGTTCCTGATAGTATACCTTCTACCACCTCTACCGCCATAACGGTATATGGCCCGCCAACATCCACTGCTACAAAGAATCCGTTCTCGTCGATCACACCACCGCCCGAAACGGACCAGCTGACTTCTGCCGGAAATTCCTGCCCGAACTGGTCAAGGCCCGTCGCAGTAAATTGCTGTATTGTCCCCTCTTCAATGCTTGCTGTTGACGGGGATACATTAATCAATGTCAATTCCGGTACGCCAACATAAACCGTTACCGGTGCGGAAGTACGCGTTGCATCATTGGGATCAGTGGCTTTTGCCCTAAACGTATACGTGCCTTGCGAAACACTGTTCAAAGTAAAACTGTAAGGGCTTACCAGGTCTTCGCCTAATAAATTCAGCCCTTCGTAAAACTCTACTTTGGTTACTGTTCCATCTCCATCCGGGTCACTCGCATCAGCTTCAATCGTAATATCCTCTCCCGGATTGAAAAATGTGCCGCTGGCCGGGCTGGTTATGCTTACGGAAGGAGGAAGATTGTCATCGCCGACGAGGGGGCTGCCGCCTCCGGTAAAGCAAATATCGTCAAATTCGATGTCGGAAATCGAACCGCTTATGCCTAAAACCTGAAAGAGCTGGCTTACCTCAGAAAGATCAACTTCTGTGGTAATATCGGACATCGGTATATCTATCACATGCCATGTGCCGTCTCGAACAAATCCGTACGGGTCGCTGCCCGACTCGAATGGTATCCATTTCTGACCGATCCCATCGACGTTGCCACTTTTCATTCCAATCATAAAAGGTGTTAATGAACCGGTCTTCATGGCAAAATGCAGTCTGCTTTCCGGGTATCTATAGGCTGTCAGGTTGTGTTTTACATTCGGAGTAAAGGCTGCCGCAAACCAGCTCAAACCGGGTGCTGATTCCAGGCTTATGCTCACGCTGCCTTCATAGGGACTCGGGGTGCCCTCCACCAGCGTGTTTTCCCATATAAAAAAGTCGCCGTCAATACCAAGGCCAAATTCTCCCGCGTCCCTGTTTGAGGCCGTTTCGGTGTAAACACCGAAATTACCCTGTTGGGGCGTCGGCCTGGGCAGGCTTGGTTCCCACCATACATTGTCTATTGATAAGTTCATGGATGAAGAAGGCGGGTCACCTGCGATCATGAACATTTGATGTATGGTAAGGAAATCAGTATTTGCATATCTGTTGAGAGGAATACTAACCTCATGCCAGTTCCCGTCACGAACAAACCCGAACTCGGCTGTTTCGTCTCCCAGGGGCAGCCAGAATTCGCCGCCTCTGGAACTTTTAATTCCAATTTTCACAGGATCGGTCCCGGTTGTCTTTATATCAAAGTGGAGATACCCGTCAGAGTAGTTTTTCATATTTCGAAAATTGGGCAGAAAGACTCCCATTCCATACCAGCTGCCCGCGGCGATATCAAACGACCAGCACTCGCTTCCCTCAGAAGCAGGCGGTGGTGTGGGTGACTCGGTCATATTGTTCCATGGGTACAGGGCCGCCGCGGTTCCATATTCGAACTGGGGATCTGTATCATCTCCATAAACAAGTGAATTGTTCACCGGCGTTGTTTCAGTATAAATTCCGAAGTTGTCGAATTCCTCGATATCATCACCCAGGCAGAGTTCCGTATACGGGTTGCTGGAAAGTCGAATCCAGTCAACATACATTTTTGCAGGGAACGCGGCCGTTACCAGGCCGGGATCATATATTCCCGTATAGGAGGGATCCCAGCCGCCGATAGCTACGTTAATGATAGCAAAACAGGGCTGATGATACTCCCTGAGATAATCAGGGGTGATGTCCCATGAGCCATAGGGAACACCGTCAAGATAAAATGTTATATCCGCAGGAGTCCAGGAAATTTTGTAGAGATGGTAATCGAGGCTGAGATCAACGGCGGCATCGGTCCATGCTACATCCATACCATAGTCTCCCATGGCATCCGAGAAGTGTATCGCACAGTTGATCTTCTCCTGCTGAAGGCCTTCATCGATTCCGGCTTTTGAGCCCATCTCGACGATGTCTATCTCACCCGCCATCGGCCAGTCAATTGCAGGAAAATTGTTGCCCAGCATCCAGAAGGCCGGCCACAACCCATTGGCGGTATCAGGGAATTTTATCCTGGCTTCAAGGCTGCCGTATTTGAAAGCAAATCGCCCCTGGGTAAGCATTCTTGCAGATGTAAATTGATTGCCGAAATAGTCTTCACGACGAGCTTCTATGACAAGACTGCCGGACTCTATATAAGAATTTTCCTGACGGGCGGTGTCATATTCGAACTGGCCATTGCCAAAACCCCATCCGCCAACATCATAGGTCCAAATGTCCCTATTGATATCAGGGCCGTCAAATTCATCCGACCACACCACATCGGAATAAACGGATTCACACGCTAAAAACAAAATAACAAGAATCATACTCGTCGCTTTGAGATACATAATATTACCTTTTTTGATTTATACGGATACGTCTTATTTCATCTCTTTAAAATAGTTTTTTTCCTGGGATTATGATCATATTAATATAATCAACGTGAACTGTCAAGATCTTTCCTGTTTGCGACCGCTTTCTGAAAATTTTCAGGAAATAAAAAAGCGAGATAAATAACCCGCAATTTTGCTTAAGTTGCTAAGCTTATTTTTACTCGCATTCAGTTGTCCACTTAACTAAGTTACACTTTAGCGTTACTACTTTAACCAACAGGAAGCGAACTCAGCAAAATCCTCGATGTTCACGTCATTGACATGATTCAAGTCTGCCCCGCCGCACCAGTTATTAACTTCATTACAGTTATTTTCCATCCAATGAGTCGCAAAGACGGCAAAGTCTTTCATATCGATTCTTCCATCGAAATTCAGATCACCACGCAGATTTAACATATGAAACTCTGAAATGTCGATATCTCCATCTCCATTCCCTGCCGGAATCTGAAATTGCAGACTGCCCCCATCCTGGGTCTGATAAGCACCCATAGCCAGAAAAACAAATTCCGGCATCACTCCGAATTCTGCATTCCAATCGAGCACTCCCTCTAAAACGGTTCCTCGTACCTGCTGGCTGCCGCCATCAAACCAGCCGCTCCAGCCATTGGTAGATTCATTACCCAAATAGGCCTGCCACTGCACAACCGAGCCTGATTTGGCCCATGGCGCAGAGCCCATCGAAGAATTACCATCCGAAATAAAAATAAAATGATCTTCATTGACAGCCGGATCACAGGCAACATACAATTGCACATCATTCCAGTCGGCGTAAAAATCAACCGCATTTTCAGAGCCGATAAATTGTGCATTTTCATCTAACGAGCCATCCATCACAAAATCATCATCCGGATTACCGCCGCCCGTGCCGCCGGTTCCAACGAACGTGTGTAAAATCGGGGAGCGTTTGATATAACCATTGGTATCCGTGGCCTGGACAAAATAGTCCACCAGCACGCCGCCTTCATCGACAATGGCCGGCTCTTCGACATGAATAAAATACTGATCGGCGATTTCGATCGGCATTTCAAAGAAATCGATGTCCGGATTATTGTAAACATTTTCAGCCGGAAAATCGCGAAACTGCATCGGCAGACTCACCCATGAACCCACCTCACTTCCGCCAGCATAGGTTTCATTCTGGTTTGATGAGAGGGGATTGGCGCCGTCATTATCAATTCGATATTTCAAGGTCACCTCCGCCACGCCGGAGACATCCGAAACAAATGTCCAGACCCAAAAATCTCGCATATGCTCAACCGCCTGATACCCCCAAAGCGATCCAAAACCGGTTCCGCCCGGATTGTGCGGCAGCTGCTGCGGAATCCAGATCGTCGGGGGCGTCTGATCCTGTAAACCATCGCCAATCACCAGATTTGCCTTGGCAATGGCATTGTTACATGCAATCGTCGGCTTGACTTCCATATCCAGCGCCGTACCGTAATACATATATCCACTCGTCAGTGACGGCAGGAAAAAATGCCATGCCAATTCAGCGTTGGATGCCGAACTGTCGGGATTTTGAATTTGCGCTATATTCACACCGCCGGCAATCTGCTCGGCCGTTTCCACCCGGTTTTGCGCCGCTGTGATGACGGCCCAGTTTCTCTCATCTTCCGCCCAGCCATTGGCTATGTCAAATTGTCCATTCTGATCAAAAAGGGGCCAGTTCCAATTGATAAAATCCGGGGACCCGAAATCACCGTCTGCATTCACCCACGAACCGTCTTCCACATGAATGACATCAGAGTCTGAAACCGGATACTGTTGAAGGTATTGTTCCATAACCGTCGGCACATAGCCGGCAGCCGCCGCCGCATTGCAAAATTGTCGGACACTTTCCATATAATACGAATACCCCCCGCCATAAGCGTTATCTCCGTCGTGGGCGAGCACTACCAGAATCGGATCGTTCTCACCGGCTGCCCAGGCAATTTGATCAATGTCTCCCGTTCCGTATTGCTGATACCCATCGGACCAGCTCATCGCCTGGGCCACCGGCACTACCGTAATTTTATATTCCTGACCAGTTTCAGGATTGACATATTTCGCCTTATGGGGCTGATACGCAAACGGATAGGCATTGGTCGGTGTACAACCGCGATCAATGGTTTTGGAAAACCAGTTCGATTGCGGAGGATTCAGTATATCCGCCAAATTGGGTGGATCACACATCTCGCCGCCCGTTCCCAGGGTGAGGGGAAAATTCTCGCATGCCCTGGAAACATGATTGTTCGGTACAAACACCCACTCAATGCCCTCTTCCACCAGCACTTGAATCATCCGTTCCGTAAACGAAAGTTCTGCCGGAAAATAACCCACCGAAACGTCATTTCCCCAAATATCAGGGTATAATTCCTTATAAATTTGAATTTCCTTGCGCAGCGCTCGCTCATCAACCAAGGGACCCAAAACATGATGGTAGGGAAATATTACGATATCCAGTTTGCGATGCCCTCCGGACGTGAACCAGTTTCGCGCTTCACGATTGGCATTCTCCCAGCCGGTGTAATAGCCGAGTGAGCCGGCGTTTGCCAGGCTTGCCACATTTTCAACCAAACACCCCGAATACGAAATCTGTGCCCCCCCATCGGTTTGCTGGATTGTCCCGATCGCATCACGAATCCGATATTGATAGGCTGCGACGCGATCGGCCTTTCCGAAAATCTGATCCAAATCATTCTCGGGGTGTGCAGCGCCGATGATCATACTTTCGTATGCCTTCTGATAGGTATGATTGTCCCAGTTACTCGTTTCCGGCCAATAAATCGGCTGTTGTAAATGCCAATGATACGTCGTGAAAACCTGTGAAAAGGCAAACGGTGAAAAGACCAAATGACAAAGGATAAATGTTTTAGCGATTTTCATTGAATTTCCAGATAATCCAGGTTGATCGCCCCGCTGTTCCAGGAACCATAATACAACGTCACCTGATGGACGCCCGGTTCCAAAGAAACTTCCCGGGTGCCGGTGCTCCAGGTATCCCAATTGCCCGTAGTGTTAAAATTGATATCGCCCTGAATATCTCCGTTGACGATCAGACTTCTGTCTCCATTGGAATCGCCGTTGGCATATCGGAACGTAAACGTATAATCCCCGGCCTGGGGAATCACAACATAGAAATTAACACTGTCGTTGACCTCGGCATACTGATCAACAAATCCCGTACCGGAATATCCGCCGTGGTCGGTATTGACCCCCACATACCATTTGTTCGCATCCTCGGCCTCATAGCGATCATTGGCAGGGGGATTGACCGTTCGTTCGACGTAAATCATATCCCAATACTCAAGACGCGGCACGGTAATGGATACATAGTCTCCCTGAGAATCCGATCCCAGGGTATAGGGGATCGAGTGCAAGATGCCGCCGTCCGAGTCCGGCGAAGCAAGGTAAACTCCCGTAACATCCGCATCGGGACCTAACCGAAGCTTCACAGGAATGTCCTGCTGCACGGCCGGAGTAGCGGCGACATTACGCCACTGATTGTCATTGCCCAGAAGATTGATTAGATGAAATATCTCAAAGGTGCCCGTGCCGCGGTTCAAAAACCAAAGTGTATTCCCATAACCGTCACCCGAGAGACTGTATCCGGTCGCGGATATCCACTGCAGACCGCCATCACCACATCTTAAATCAGGGTCAAATAATAACCTCTCATAGGCCGTTATAAAGTTGTAATAATCTCTGAGCCGGGCCCTCAGGTCATCACCGATAAGCTTGTCACGAGCCGGAAAATATTCCTGAGCAAGCATATATTCACCATCACCCAATTCAAGGTGAAACGCGCCACAGGCAAAAAAAGCGGCATCGGCCAGCAGCACACTATCCGCATCAAAATATCCGCCTGTCTCTTCACCCTGATTGATATAGGCTGCCAGGATAACGGCTTTCCCGCCGGAATTGGCCCGGGCATACCTTACAAAATCTTTGACCCCGCCATAGGTGTAATTCCCCCATAACTCACTGTAGATCACATCCACATTGCTCGCCAGGACAGTGTCCACTGCCCAATAGCCCACGCCCCCATCGACAATATTAAAAATCAGCGCGTCACGTCCCTGCACCTCGGGATAGACCGTTTCCAGTGTATCAAGCTCGTCCTTGCTGTTATCCAGCATATTTCCCAAAGCAGATACCAGATTGATCCCGCCGCCCCAATAATCGTAATAAACACCTCCCCCGATATTGCCCAATTGATCCAGATGAATGCCGGCCCAATTCATCGTCACCAGCGCATCTTCATATTCACCGAACAGATGGTTTTGCCAATTGCTATTGCCCGGATTAAACAGCCACATATAGACTCCGGCATCATGATAATATTGGTTCGTATGACCGGTGTCCGCATACAGTCCCCACTGGGGGCTCACCCCGCTGATCGCCTCGTAATCATCCAATCCCAGATAAATCTGGAAATAGGACATCGGCGCCATCGCTCTGGCATTCGCCTTGGCGATCGAGTCCTGTAAAATATCAAAGGAAATACTCGCGCCTCTCCAATCGAGCCAGGGAGAAAGAATGTTGCCCACATAATTTCGCTTGATTACATTTTCATGCCGCCACATCCAGTCGTAATACTGCAGGCTGTTGATGTGGTAATCCCGCGAGAGTTCGTCCATTATCTCGGTATTTCTGCCGGTGGATGTTGAAGAATAAAACTCCGTAACATAGCCATAACGGGGATACCTTTTCCAGTCACTTGAGACATCGATGGCTGTCACGACACAGGCGCCATTATTAAGCCACGCCTCAACCAGATACCCTTCAAAATCCGACGCCGGGACAGTCCACGCAAATGTTTTCGTGTCGGACCCAAACGCATCAATCGATATCCCCTGCCTGTTGGTATGAACAGAATGTCCATGATGCGTGATGTTCAGGCTTAACCAGCCCTGATACGCACTGTCGGAATCGTTACTGCAGATTACGGTAATAACACTCTGCTGGCCCGGTTCATACCGCGATTTATCGGTATAGACCGTCTGTATGGATACCTCCGGTGCCACAGTCGCATCCATCAGCCAATGGAAAATACACCGGTCTAAATCGTCCGTATCAGTAAACTCCAGCCAGTTCTCGGCAACTACTGAAAAGTCGGCCAGCGTTACTTTTTGATCTCCGGTATAATCAGCCGGAATCGCAATGGTTGCTCTCCCTGTCCCTCCCAGGCATATCAACATAAACAAAATCAAGGCAAATAATACCTCCATCTGTTTCAGGCTAAAGCCAAATCTCTTTTTAATATAAGTAGTTAATAACATCCAGGTCTTTCCGTCTTATTCGGTACCATCGAGCCACTCTGACACGAAGGCAAACAGATCGATCATATCCACCTGCCCGCTCATATTATAATCTGCCCCCCCGCATGAATCCCAATCATCACATCCGTTTTGCCATTGATCCGCCAATACCTCAAAGTCTTCCAAAGTTACTTTTCCGTTTTCATCAATATCCGGGCCGGTACCCTGGGAGAGAATGATGATCGAATACGGACCAACCCCCACGTTCGCATTATAATCCAGGCCGTCTTTGACGCCGGATCCGGCATACGTGTCGCCGGAACTCCAATCTCCAAATTCCGGATCGTAGCCACTCCAGTCACTGTTGAACCGTACGCGCCATCGTCCGCCCCGCGGCATCCCAATATTATAATCACTGATCCCCTGATAGGAAAAGTTGGCCACAATGATGGTATCATCTCCGGGACCTCCATTCCACCATCGATGGAACGCTATCACTTTATCGGTGTCATTGACATGAAAGACATGGACGTTCCTGGCCAGTAAACCCAGAGTATGACCCGCAAAATTACGCCGCAATCCGATCAAATGAGTATAAAGCAGTTTAATTCCGGCGAAGGTCGTATCCTTGGACCAATCCAGGGGGTCATCATCGTGCCAGGAACCGTCTTCCAGGAACTCCTGACCCATAAATATCATGGGAATACCCGGTGAGGTAAATACCAGGCCGGCCCCCAGGGTAGAACGCTTTTTCGAATAATAACTGTCCGCATTGCCCGGCCAGATTTGTTCCGGCACCCGGGATTTTCCGCTGGACAAACCCACTTCATCGTGGCTTTCGGTATAAATGACCCGCTGCGTGTCCCAGCCATTATACAGATGGGTGATCGCATCGCTGACTTCCCACATGTTCCGATACTGATCATCGGAAGTGGTCAGGGCCGGTACAACCTTATGATGAAATCGGGCATCCCATTGGGAATCAAAACCGGCTCCACCCTCGCCGGTCGTTTTGGTAATCCAGTCATTGTCTCGCATATCTTCGGCAATACAAAGTTTCTGGGCATCGGCGGCATCAACTTCATCATTAATCCATTGCATCAGCGACCATCCTTCGGGGATATCCGGCCCCCCAATGTCTCGTTCCCGGATATACGCGGTTCCGTCCATCCTCACACCATCCATATTATAATCATCGAGCCAATACAACACGTTATCACAGAGGAACGAACGTACTTCACTGGTCAAATAATTCGGACGCGTATCACCCCATGGGGTATAGCGATTGTCGTCTTCATAGAAATAGATACCACCGGTATCGGGATACGTGCTGAATCCATCAAATTGCCACAGAGATTGATCCAGATCCGTGGGCCCCAGGTGGCTGTAAACCACATCAATCAGAACAGCCATCCCACGCTGATGGCAGGCATCAATGAAACTTCGCATTTGATAGGGACTGCCATAAGCGCTTTCCGGAGCAAAAAGATTGACAGGATTGTAGCCCAGGGAATAATCGCCCGGGAACTCAGAAACCGGCATAATCTCCACGGCGTTCACACCCAGGGCTTGAATATGGTCCAGTCTGGACATGGCCAGCTGCCAGGTACCGGGACTGCCGCCGGGTGCATCATAGTATGTACCGATATGCATTTCATAGATAACCATATCATTCCACGACGGAGGAGTATAAGCTGTCCAGCCATAGCTGTTACCAACAATGATGCCGTTGCCCACCGAACTGACAACATCCCGGGCACGAGGATCGGTCTTCCACAGTCCATCGATGTAATACTTATATTGATCAAGGATTTCGGCACCAGTGACATCCGCCGACCACAAGCCGTCGCCTTCATCAGCGAGCGGATTTGAATTGGCATTCCATCCGTTGAAACTGCCGACGACACTTATTGAAGGTGCATTCGGGGCCCAGACACGAAACGTCGTGCCCGTATCGTAGGGTATAGCGCCCATGCCGGGACGGCTGGACGGGTTAACCGCATACACCATACCCGACAGCACCCAGGCCATCGCACTATATAAAATTAAATTTCGTAAATGCTTCATCGTATCACCTGTCTTTTCTAACACTATCCTTGGTCATCGCATGCCGGGAACCCGCGGCGAGTGTTTCGCGGATCATGACACCCGCTTTGGCCCAATCGTTTGTATTCTGCTGACTGACAACACGAGCGGTGATTTCACAATTACCCGTGATCTGTCTATAGGCAAACTGGAATTCATCCGCTGAATCCTCGATGTCAGCACCGGAACCCGTGACGGTAAAGATACTCCCGCTTCCCGAAGAACTGCCCGCTGCACTGACCGCACCGACGTCCTGATTTGTCCAGCCGGCGGACAGGGCCAACATTACGCTAACACCGCCGCTGCTGCAAATATCACCAAATCCGTAATGAATCCCGCCATCATCGATGACCGCTACAGTGGCCAGCCGATCCGGCGATATCAAATCTCCTTCCTGTTGAGTACATTTGACCACAACACGGTCGCCCTCTTTTTGTGCGTTAAAGGTTGACAAACAGAATTCACCCTGAAGATAGTCATACCCCTCTCCCGCATCTTCATAAAGAGTCCCCTCAGCATGTCCTTGATTATCCAAAACCACTATCAGTGTTAACGTTGGATGAGTTGTAATTTCCTGGGTCGTCTGTACAATCGGCCCTAGTGGAATAATGGCCCCGCCGCGGACCTTTACATCGCATTGATATTGATCTGTCTGAGCATCTTCACCCACAATCGAAACACTTCGCCAGATCCCCTGCGGCAAGTGGGTATCTGTTGCCCATTTTGGAACAACCATCACATCCTCTCCGATCAAAAACGCCTGGTCTTCCATGCGTAAGGAAATATCCGTCGGATCGGCGAACAGCACCGGTCGCATAACCGGCAGGCCTTGTTCGTGTGATTGCCGGAAGGCTGTGTAAAGGTAAGGCATCAAACGATAACGTCGCTGCAAAGCAATTCGGGCGGCGTTTTCCGTCTCTGCGCCAAATTCCCACGGTTCCTGATTGGCCGTATCTTTGGATGTATGAGCCCGGCTGAAGGGGTAAAAGGCCCCTACTGAAATCCAGTGGGCCCACAACTCCGGGGCGGCATTACCGATAAAACCGCCAATATCCGGTCCGTTAAACGGCTGGCCGGAAAGGCTCAGATTCAGGCTCATCGGAATCGACCACTTCAAGTGATCCCAACTGGCTATGTTATCACCGGTCCAGGTCGCCGCATAACGATGGCCGCCCAGAAAATTCGCCCGTGATAAAACAAAGGGACGTTTTAGTGGATTTGCGTTTTTAATTCCCGCGCGCGAAGCCCTGACCATCTGCATCCCGTAAATATTATGATATTGCCTATGAGGACCGGCCGGCAGATCTCCGCCACCACGATGATGGTTATCCAGCGGCATCGTCCAACCGGATGTCTGTTCGAAGACAGCAGGCTCATTCATATCATTCCAGATACCGTCAACTCCCTGGGACATAAAATTCCCATAAAGACCGCTCCACCAACTGCGCACTGCCGGAATGGTAAAATCGGGAAACACACAATCCCCCGGCCAGACCGGCCCGATGAAGGTATTACCCAAAGCATCTTTTACCCAGACATCCGCCTGGGTGCCGCTGTCATAGACAAAATAACCGGATTCATATTTGACGCCCGGATCGATCATCCAGACACTTTTGAAGCCCAGTGAATGCAGGTAGTCATTGGTGTCCTGCGGATCGGGAAACTGTGTGGGATCAAACGTAAAAATGCGAAAGCCGTTCATATAATCAATATCAAGCCAGATCACATCACAGGGAATTTGTTTGGCCCGGAACGTATCGGCAATCTGCCGTACACGTGCATCCGGATTATAGGAATAACGGCACTGGTGATATCCCAGCGCCCACCGGGGCGGCATGGGCATCTTCCCGGTTAACTCTGCCAGTTTGACCATCACGTCCTGAGGATTCTGTCCTTCGATCACCATGACCGGAAAAGACGGGGCTTC
This sequence comes from Sedimentisphaerales bacterium, assembly GCA_016930295.1. Lineage (GTDB taxonomy): Bacteria > Planctomycetota > Phycisphaerae > Sedimentisphaerales > SM23-30 > JAFGHE01. The sequence continues at coordinate 26,725 of JAFGHE010000269.1, read as the reverse complement.
TTCGGGAATGGTAAACAGAATGCCCGAACGCAGACTTAACTGAGCCTGCCAGGGCGTATCAAAAATAACGCCAAAGGCCGTGCCGTTCTGTCGAAGCCCTAAAACCCACGGATGCGACTGATAAAGCTGATCCGGCTTGCCATAGCCATAATTGTCTTTATTGAACAGTACTATCTGGTATCCATTTCGCAGCAGACTCCCGGTAACCTCTCCCGTACCATACAGATCAACTTCAGCAGGGATATCAAAATAAGCATACTTTCTGTTATCAAAGGTTCCGAATTGCGGTGTTAATTCCCATGAAGGAGATACCGGACCAATCGACGAACGCGGGCTTTCCAGGGCAAAGGATGGCAGTACCTCTGAACCATCGACCCCGGAAGGCCAAAAACGAGCTACCCCGTCATGAATCATTTCGGCGTCCCCCGGCGGAAGCGGATTTGCCGTGATAGTTTCGATATAAGCACCGGGCTCGTCATTGGAGGGGGTCACCGACGCCCAATCCGTACCGATACGCAGGTCGTCAAATTCCCAGGCACAGTCATTATTTCCACATCGGATCCGGATTTCATCAAAACTCAGTTCATGTTCATAGGTGGTCCAGATGTGATCCGGCTGGCGGGCTTCGCTGCGCCGGCAAAAAGGATCGAGCCCGACCCTGATCTCTTCCGGACCGTCAGGATCATAATCGATCCGCATCACGACTTTGTGCACATCCGCATCCACCGGCGTCGGAACGTCGCCGATCACCATGCTGTTCCCGCCGAAACTCCAGAAACTGAAATTTTCCGACACCCAATCATTGCCCAAACCAAATACCTCCTGACCATCCTGATACAGGACCACCCCTGCAAATTTATTTTGTGTCGTGGTATTGAGACTGTGAAGGGTAAAACTTAAATACAATGTAGGATGAACCGCAGGGTTGATGACTGCCGGATCGAGCGGATAAACGACACCGGCATCATAATCTTTAATCCAAAGACGGTCGCCGGTTTCCTGATGAAACTTGAAATCAAGACTGTCGCTGAGTATCCCGGCCTTTGCGGGATCGTCAGATATCGATTCCGAAAAGTCTTTTTCAAATAAAACCTCTCCAAAGCCAGACGAAATCAACAACCGAAAAATAATAATACAGGCAAAACGTTTAAGCACTCTGAATTCTTTCTCCATAAATAGAGTGTTGCACCCCCGGATCAGGTTTACTACCAGCCCCCTGACTAACTTCATTAAAACTGTAAATAAAAACGCACAAACAATCTCCTGCCGGCATTAAACCGGCAGGAGCCGTTGTTCTTAACACCCGACAAATCAGCGGGCCTGCTTTTTTCGTCGAACGACTAACATGGAACCCAGTCCCAGTAAAACCATCGAGGCCGGTTCCGGAATGACATCAACTTTCATCGTACCGGCATAAGCATCGACATACACACTCACTTCGGATTCCGAAACAAGTTCGAGATAATAGTTCCACGCATCAATAGATCGCCCATCTGTGCCAATCGCATCCCAGGTGCCTGTTTGAGTCGGCTTCAGGAGATAGTTACCGGCCGCGAATGTCTGGGTAATCTCATAAACCCCGTCGCCCAGCGGTGTCATCAATTGTGACGGGTCTTCATTCCACCAACCGTTGTAGTCACCGACAAGCGACCAGGTGCCCGGTTCGGTGCTTACGCCCACACGGAACTGCTCCGGTAACCAGCCATCTGACTCGACGTTTGTGTTAAACGTGACGGTGACTTCACCCGTGGCATCGGCACTGTACCAACTGTTCGCCGCCGGAGCAGACACCGACCAGTCTCCCGGCGTAATTTTGAACTGCTGGTATTGTCCCGGGCTAAGTCCGGAGATCGTATACTCCCACAAACCGCCTCCCAAATCTACCATCGAATTGGCTGCGGGATCCCAGCCGTTGAAATCGCCCGTGATGTACGGTTGCGACACAAGATCAGCCTGAACAGCTGTCCCTATCACACACATCAAAAAAATTACAAATATTTTTTTCATTTTCCTTGTCCTCCCAATAAATTGGTTTCTTTTCTTTGTAATTACTATGTCAAAGTTAATACCTACGAGAGACACTTTTTAAAATACCACACTCACTTCACATCTCTCTAAAAAGTATTTTTTACTCATACGGAAAACAAGGGTTCTCCCCGCCGGATAGCAGCAGGGAGACCCTTTTAGATAATTCACAATCTATACTATTTCTAAGGAGTGGGTTGAACATTGGTGTCATCCAGCCACTCCATTGCAATTTTGACAAAATCACCAAGATCCACGATGCAATTACCATCCAGATCATACACTGGAACAGTCGGATCAGGACAGACGGTCGTATCCGTCATGTCTGCGTACGTTTGTGCTATGGTGGCCGCGTCCAGGGCATAGTTATAAATCTCTACTTCATCATACGTTCCGGCACACACGCTCTCCGTATCGATGATCAGCGCGCCCGGCTCGCCTCGTACCCGCCCGGCAATGGCTACCGGGGAAAGCGAGGCATTCATCGGTACGCTCACCGCATCGCCGTCACTTACGGGACTGCCGTCGTCCTCAGAGTAAAGCCAACTCACCTGACCATCGATATATACCTTCTTGATACCGCCCATACCGTCATAGGTACCTACAACATAGTGCCAGTTGCCGTCATAGACGGTTCGGTTGGCAGGGGTGCCGTCCGGATTACCCGTCCCGCGTGTGGTAAAGCAGGGCCGATCGTCGGTAAAGCCGCTTTGCCGCAATTGCCATCCCTGATTATCATCACCGTTACGAGCCACCATGGGAACCCAGACTTCCTCGTTCGTGGACTTGATCCAGCAGGCCACCGTCATCTCGTAATTGCAGATATCAAAGTAATCTACGAAATTAGGATCAATATAAAGCATATCTTGAGCACCCGTATCCGCATCAAAAGCCATGGCATCGCCCGCCACACCGGCGGCGGCTACAAAGGCCGGATCTCCCACGAGCTTGGAAACAGGACTGCCGGGAACCGTACTGTTGGCATTGCCCGATTCAAAATCCCAGTACGCAATTCTGGCTTTGATCGCCAGCGGAGCCAATGCCGACGTGGCCGGAACTCCGGAATCATTGTTGACTTCGCAATAGTAGTAACCTTCATCAGCCGTTTCCACATTGGCAATTGATAGCGTAGCCGTATCAGTACCGGATATATCTCCCGCATCAGCCAGTTCAATGTCACTGACCCCGTCAACATACTTATACCACTGATACGAAGGAGTTGACACGGAAGTCACATCCACGGTAAACTGGGCTGTCGCGCAGGGATCAAGAATCTGGTAAGGTGTAATAGAGTTAATAGCAGGAACCGTTATCTCCGTATAGAAAGACCATAGATCCCCTTCAATTTCCGTTTCGTTATCCAGAACCGTATCCACCCGCCAAAAATACAGGGAATCCTTGGCCAGGGCAGAACCAAGCAACAGGGACGCCTCGCCCGCCGTCCAACTTGAAACCGTATCCTGATAATATACATTCGGTTCGGGATCGAGGTAATTCGGCTCGTCCGCATAGGGGCCGCTTAGATAAATTTTGTAGCTGTCCAGTTGCGGATCAACCACACCACACGGATCCTGGGCCACCTGCCAGGAAACAGTGATGGGAGCATCACCATCAATCTCTCTTTCGTAAAGACCAGGACTCTGATCGTGCGGCATATACAATCGCGTTACCAGATCCCGAATTTTGACAGGATCGCCAAACACCTGGGTATAAAAGCCACTGGCCCATCGAGGCCAGGTACATTCCGCAAAACCATTGCCTTCGCGGGTCATCCACGCCCATACCATCAGTTCACTGGCGCCGGAAAGCCCGGGAGCCTGGGTCAGCAGATCCGGAACAAGCTCATCGTCAGGATGTGTCTCTGAATATCCATAATAACTATCGGCATCGGTCCATCCCTGCCAGTCCCAAGTCCCACCGTTCCAGACACTCCGTTCATACCAACTGGGACCGCCGGCGTAATAATATATCACGTCGGGCTTCATTGGGCCGGCAAAATTCATCCGACTATAACCATCCCAGTCTGCACCGCTGTCGGCAATCCCGTCCGTGTCAAACGCGATGAAAAACGAATCGTTATCCCACCCCGTATCTCCCAGATAACGATTCGACGAATCACGATCAATAGCCAGGTACACATCCGTGCCGTCCCACGTCGCCAGCAACGTGTAAGACCCCCCATCCGGTGCGGGTTCGGTTCCCAGATTATTAACCTCGTCTCCAACCCATTCCGTCAGGTTACCGTCCAGTACAAGTGTCAGAGCCAGTGCCTGACTTGTCATAAAAATTACAGCCATAATTACCAAACCTGAAACTACATTTTTCATAATAATACCCTTTCAAAAATACCTTTCTCTTCCTTACAATTCTCCATCTTCTCAACGCCTAACGGCCCTTACAGAGTGTTCTATGTATCTGTAACCGGCCTTTAATTGCTTGATTCCAGAATCAGTTCCGGTTGGCCAAATAATGCCCAGTCAAACATGCTGGTATCATCCGCTTCGGTTACGGCCAACGTTAAAAACCGGACACTCTCGTCAACAGGAACATCAACGATGCCGGCTTTCGATGCGCTGGAAACCTTCTGTTGCAGCACCTTTTCTCCATCCAGGAAAACCCAGAACTCGGCCGTGGCTTCGTGCTCCCGGGCAAGCCTGACTACTTCCGGACTTTGATCCATATCGCTGAAATCTCGATTCTTCAGCCATTTTTCTACCGTATTTGAAACACCAAATGTCGAAGAAAACGATTTAATGCTCACCCCGGGCAATTTTTCCCGGAGCGCATGTAAGTCAAAAGTAATCGCCAGATTTGAATGCATCGTAATGGCCGGATTTCGCTTACCGTCATAGGTAACACCGTCCAGCTGTAAATTATGACGTTCAACATCAAAACCGTGATGCCAGGCTCCATTGATAATGTATCCCCATATCATCCCGGAAGTGTTCGGAAATGCACCCGTCTGTAATCCGACCGAGTTGATCTGCGTCATATCCGAGCCAAGTCCCGGAACGAATATTCCATCAATATAGGGATTCGACGGAACTCTAACATACCCCCCGCGACCGGCATGCATATCCGTGGTAGCCAGTGTGAAAGTCGCACGGCCGGTTGATACCTCAATTCCCTGGTTGAGTACTCCGCTACCAAAGCCATTTCCCCCGCCGACAATATCAGCCAGACTGATATTCTGGCCCCGCCAGACAAAACGGCTTTTTGAATCAATATAACGGGCAAACATTCTATTGTTACACGCGATGTCAATCGACTCTAACGAATCGTAGGCAACTTTTTTAGCAGCGCCCGCATATACCAAGATATTATTTTTAGTATCTCCCGCTCCGGATACCAGTGCGGTTTTTCCTTTGGCGACATGTAATTCTGTGGATCCGTTGATATCCGTCTGGACACCAAACTCCGTCCCCAGATCAATGATCTTGGAATTGGGAGTACTGACAATAAATCCCATTGCCTCCTGAGGAACCGTTACATAAAGCCGGCCGTAAGTTAGTTTTATCTCATCATAAGAAAGCACTTGAAATTCCGCGGGCGCCTCTACTACGACTTTCGAATTGTTATCAAAAACAATTTCCGCATACCCTTTTCGCAACATCAGGGGGGTATGATTTGTCATCAAACGGGAATTGATGGTGGGAGCAGAAGATTCCGCCCACTGAGCATTTAGACTGTCTGTCAGCGTTGCCACCTCCACATTTTTTGTATTATATAAAGATGCAAAATAAAAAACAAAAAAAATCAGGGCCGCCGTAGAGAGGATGGCTTTAAATAAACTCTTCTTATTAATCCTGCGTACTTTTTTTTCACGTCTGACTTGTTGCATGGGCTCAATTTTTTGAAAAAGCTCGTGTTCAGGGATCGCAGGACTTTCAATTTCAATTTTGGGGGCGGTCGCCTCCTCCTGCAAAAGCAAATGCCAGAACTGCTTGTCAAAAAATGACTCTGCATTCGCATCTGAAGTAGTCATGCTGTCATGGAGAATACAGATCCTTCCTTCATCAGAACTAAGCAGAATATCATGAATGCATCTGCGAAAAAGAGAGGCTCGAATAAACTCTTTGGTGTTCCGGGTGTCTTGCGAGATCCAGCTGGATAACTCACGGGCCTGCTCCTCGGTCATCGCAGATGGATCCAGAAGAAACAAACTTATGAGATGTTCAGATCGTTCCGTCATGAATAAACCTCATCAAGCTCACGCTCTACACATTTTTTTAAAGCCAATCGGATACGATGGAGTGAGACAAAAACATTATTGCGAGTCATACTTAACTGTTGCGCAATTCGAACAGGGCTGAACTCCTCAATATAGTGCATATCCACAATCTTCTTCCATTTGTTCTTGAGTTGCATCAGGCACTTTTTTAACGCTTTTTGCATGGACTCTTTCTGGTCATGAATGCTGCGCGATTCCTGCTCATAAACCTGAGCCACTTTATTGATTGTTTCTGCATCCAGAATAACCAGTTTTTTGCCTTTTTGTGAATAATATTTCAAGATCAGGTTCCTGGCAATTCCATTGGCCCATGCAGTAAATGACAGATTTCTGTCAAATTGTTCAAATTTTTCGACCGTGATAATGGCTACATTTTGCAGAATATCGTCCGCATCCTGAAAATTGGGTACCAAAGAATGGATGAAGGAGGCAATCGTCGGCTGCGATTGTGCCCAAAAAACGGTCAGTTCTTTATTCTTTTCTTGATCCATAATTTTACTAAATAAGGTATATTTCTCTATATTATATTTCCTGAGCAGGCAGAATTATTACAAAAAATATCGTAAATGTTTTTTATAAAACTCCCGGTGTTTGAAATTCAGATAATTTTTTTTAATTGTTTGCACTGTGTAAAAAAGGGGCAGTGCCCTGTATTCAATATCGACTATTTCTCCTGACCATCAGCATCCACCCTTAAAATCGTTTGTATTATGGGAACGTATCCGAACATGCTTTTCTTTTAAGGATTTCATGGTCTGACGACCCTAAATGTGGTTTACATTTTCCGATAAAGACCGATTCGTTGTGATTCAAATTGTAATTTAGAACACAGAGACAGCTATCGATAATTACAAGTAATTTTGTTGCATTAACTTATGGATATTATATAAGATGCGGGGCAAAATAGTATTTAATCCGTTTACATGGACATAGTTAACATCCGATAAATTTTTGCCTATTAGGGGCTTATATTGCCGGGAAAACAACAAATTACTTGACAGCAATATAAAAACCGTGTAGAATGAACCCAATTAGCAATCGGTTTCTATGTAAATAGCAACGTTGCTAAAAGTAGCTGTTTTTTTATATAGGACCTGAATTTTACTAATAAAAGGCCTTCACTTATGCCCGAACAACTAGCAAATTTAAATGATGTGGCCTCTCGAGCCGGTGTCAGTAAGTCAACGGTCAGCCGGGTTTTAAACAATAAACTAGGTAATGGCTTTACCGTCAGGGAGGAAGTCCGCAACCGGATACTGGCCGTGGCCAGAGAACTCAATTATCGTCCCAACCTGATCGCCCAGAGTCTAACCAAACAACGTTATCGAATGATTGTTATCCTGGGCGGAGCTCATGCCTTAAGTGAAATGGGAAACATATATCAGACTGCGGTTAATACGATTACGCAAAGCCTGGATTCGGACCCGGAAGACTTTGATGTCAGTGTGGATGTGTCTCATCATAAATCGGATATAAGTGAATTGCCTCCCTGGAAAATTGAAGGGGTGATTGTACTGGCCAAGAGTACCCCGGCGACCATGAAAGAACTGGAGGACGCCGCGATTCCCTATGTGGTGATCAACGGGCCTGCTGGCAAAGGAGGGATTTCGGTTGTGCCGGATGATGTGCAGGGAACACGATTGGCAGTCACCTATTTTTACGAATTGGGGCATCGAAAAATCGCTTATGCCGGCCCGCGGGCAGATTATCTGCGGGGCCATAGCAGTCTGGCGGATCGCCATCAAACGTATATATCAATGCTAAAGGAATTTGACCTGCCCGATATACCTGAACATAATATGCCTTTTGATTCAGCAGAGGAGTTCCTCCGGTCCGCCGTTCTCAATCATGGCGCCACGGCGATTGTGGCTTACGGGCACCGGGAGGGCTTGAACCTGATGCAAGCGGCTCATAAACTCGATATCGCTATCCCGGAACAATTGAGCTTGTTGTGCTTCTGCGACAAATATGCCAACAGTATCATGAGTCCCGGATTAACATTTATTGATTTAAGGTCGCAGGAAATGGGAAAAGTAGCGGCTGAACTACTTTTAAAACGTATGACAGACAAAAAATACAGGCCCAAAACGGTGAAAGTCGACGAGAGGCTGGTAATACGTGAGTCAACAGCGCCTCCCCCGAAAGATTAATCAATCACCCTATAGTCATAGCTCGTATAATATACACAAAACGAGCAAAGTCGGCACCCGATGGTGCTAATCCCGTTAATGTAAATATGAATAATACTATTTTTGCAGGTTAGTAACACAGACAGGCGACTTTATATCCTGGCAAATTACTGCTGCGATACAACCAATTGATTAATTATGGTACATCGCATGATTCTTTGAAGAAAGGCCATACATGTTCAGCGACACCTGGGAAATGATCAAGCAGACACGTCTGGATAAAACCAGTCGTGTACACCATGAGTTAGAACCGCAGGGAAGTTACAGGATAGATAATTATGATAAAGCAGCGGCTTTTTCCAGTTTTCTTCCGGGTATTGGCGGTCCGGATGGAATACCTTTATGGTGTATGTATACCAACCGTGCTCAGGCCGTGGTGTCGTTTGGGGTAGCCAACAAGGATAACGCCATAGCCGAGTTTCTGCCGGCCACCTGGGCATATCAAATTGGGGGAGTTCAGGGTTTTCGGACGTTCTGCAAGGTAAACGGGCTATACTATGAACCCTTCCAGACAGATCTGGTCAGTGCTAAATATAAATACCAGAGATCGATGTGGATTGAGGCGGACCAACTGAAGATTTCTGAAACCAATCAGACCTTAGGACTTAATTTCAGTGTTGGTTACTTTTCTCCTGTCAATCAGGTTATCGCCTCTCTGGTGCGTATCCTGACAATTTCCAACCATTCCACGGAGATTAAACATGTGAGTTGTCTGGACGGCCTGGCGCTGATTTTACCGGCCGGGCTGACGGATTATGGTATCAAGGCCATGCGACATATTAATGAAGCCTATGCTTCTATGAAACTCAGCTGTGGAAAGGTCCCCTATTATTCGGCCAAAGTGATAGCCCATGACGAAGCTGAGGTTGTCAAAGTCCGGCAGGGTAATTTTTATGCCGCCTGGATTTGTGATAAGCAAAATCTTATCCCGGTTGAACCCTATGTTGATCCTGATATTATCTTCGGCGGAGACAACGATTTAATTACTCCGCGGCGTTTTATCTCTCAGCAAACCCTGGATAGAGATGCCCAGGTTTGGGAAAACAGACTACCTTGCAGCCTGGCGCCATTTCAGGCGGAGTTAAAACCGGGTCAGGAAGTTACCCTGGTCGCCCTGATAGGGCATGCCCCCACGGAAAAAATACTGGCTAATTTCCTACCTAATTTTACCCGACTGGAAGATATCCAGACAGCTTCTGCACAAAGCAAGAAACTTATAGCCTCGATTACCTCTCCGGCATTTACCCTTTCTCATATCCCCTTGCTGGATGCCTATACCCGACAAAATTATCTGGACAATGTGCTGCGGGGCGGAATCCCGAAACTGCTCCCCTCCAGATACGGCGCCACTCTACTTTATCTTTATTCCCGTCGTCATGGAGATATGGAAAGAGATTATAACTATTTTGAACTGCCCCCTCACCCTTTATCCACCGGGCCCGGTAATTATCGGGACATCTGCCAGAATGGTCGTCACAATATCTGGTTTTATCCTCATTTACTGGACCAGGAAATCCGCATGTATGTGGAACTTTTGCAGGCCGATGGATACAATCCACTCTCGGTAGTGGGATATCGCTGGTGTCTTAATTCGGAGTGTGATCCTCTGCAGTTATGTCCCACCAACGAAGAGAAGGCCCGGGAGGAGTTTTGTGATATCCTGCAGCGCTGCTTCCATCCCGGCGAAATTCTGGCCTGGGCTGACAGGCACGAAGTTGACATTGACAATCGAGACCACTGGCTGGAAAAAATTCTGCTGACATGCGAAACAAACCTGGTGGCACATGGATATGAAGGGGGATACTGGATTGACCACTGGACCTATATCACAGACATGCTGGAGGCGTTTGCCAGTATTTATCCCGACCGCACCGAGGAAATGCTCAGCGAAAAGGCTGATATCGGCTGGTTCGACGAAGGAGCCTATGTCCAGCCTCGCAAGGACAAATATCTCCTGCGTCCCGGTGGCCCGCTGCAATTAAATGCGGTCATTGATGGCTCTACACTTTCCTCGCCGATGCCCAGGGTCACGGTATTTGCCAAACTTTGTGCCTTATTAGCGATTAAAGCCGTGTCCTTTGATTATGAGTGCAAAGCTATTGAGATGGAGGCCGGACGACCGGGCTGGAATGACTCACTCAACGGACTTCCCGGCCTGTTTGGATCATCGACCTGCGAAGCCGCCGAAGCGCTCCGCCTGGCACGCTGGCTACGGGATCATCTGCCCCAGCCACCCCAAACCGCTTTTCCTGAAGAGGTGGCTGATTTTATCGAAAACGTTATCGAAGATTTAAAGCAACCTCAGTATAATTGGAATCGCTCGGCAGACATCAGAGAAACTTTCCGTTTGCAGATTCGCAAACAGGTTAGCGGAAAGCTCCGTAAACTGGATGGAATATCATTAGTTCAGTTGCTGGCCGGAATTGAAAAAAGAGCGCGCTGGGCCATAGAAAAATCAATAAATTCAGCTACCGGCCTGATACATACCTATTATCGCAATCATGCCCTTGACGTCAAACCACAGTTGAACCCAAACGGCTCAAACCGTACGGATCCGAAAAAAGGATCGGTGTATTTAACGATCAATAAATTCTCCCAGGAGCCCCTGCCACTGTTTTTGGAAGGACAGGTGCATCTGCTGCGCCTGCTGGATAATCCCCGCCGGGCTCGTAAAATTTATCAAAACGTTCGTAACAGCACCCTGTTCGATACTTCGCTTAAGATGTATAAATTAAATGAGGCCTTAACGTCCTGTCCGGCAGAGATCGGCCGGGCCCGCACCTTTAGTCAGGGATGGTTTGAGAACGAGTCCGTCTGGCTGCATATGTCACATAAGTATCTGCTGGAACTGCTGCGCTGTGGCCTGACGGAGGAGTTTTTTGATGACGCCCGGACCATGCTGGTTCCCTTTATGGATCCCATCATTTACGGCCGCAGCGTTCTGGAAAACAGCTCTTTCATCGCCTCTTCGGCGAATCCGGATCCCCAGACCCACGGCCGGGGATTTATTGCCCGACTCAGCGGGACTACGGCCGAATTCATCCATATATGGCTTTTACTGACAGTGGGAAGCAACCCCTTTTATATGGAAAATGATGAACTTCGCTTCCGATTAAATCCCACACTCCCCGGCGAGTGGTTTACTAAAGAGCCCAAAGCCATCACCTGGCGAGAACAACATATTGATATTCCGGAGAATACCTTTACCTGTGCTTTTCTGGGGGAAATTCTTTTGATATATCACAATCCGTCCCGGGCCAATACCTTTGGAGACCAGGCGGTCAGACCGGCTCGATATAGTCTTGATGGTCAGGAAAAAATACAAAATTCCTCTATGAGCCCGGAAATAGCCAGCCTTATACGTCAGCGAAAATGCAGCCGTATAGATGTCTGGCTGCAACAGACCAACTGTAATTCTCAGCGTTAATATTTTAACGCTGAATAATCCTTACAAAGTTCAACTGAATCTCTTATCCCCTTTGAGCCTGATTGATTTTAAGGTAATTCAGGGTCTTCCCCATAGAACGTATAAACACCATCGATTCGTCCGGGTGAAGAATAATTGATACGTGGTTCTCCTCTAACATGAGGGCCATTACACAAATCGATTATGTCATAGTTACGGTAATCTCTCCAGATAACATGTCCGTCCCCGTACGCGACATTGATGCCCAGACAATCAAAATCGTCGGTTGGATATATTTTGACATTCATGGAATTTTCTACACTTTCTTCCCAGGATGGACCGGAAGCTCCATGATTATAAATCATCGCATAATACCAGACATAAAAATTATCCGCCATAAGCACCCCTTTACTGCTTAACGTTTTGCCGGTTAGATGGCGGGGATGAGTGGCCGAAGAGCGGCTTCCTCCCGGAGAGGCCCACATAAGATCTGTGGACCATTTTTCCACGCGCCCGAAATAGGAGTAATGCATGCGGAAATAGCCATACATCAATCGATTGGGAATATCATCATAAATATCACCTTTGTTGAAGGGGCATTGCCAAATTTTGTCGAGAGATTCGGCTTCCCGGTCAAATCCCGGCATATAGGGGCCAATCATGGTATAGGCTATTTCATCGGGCTGACACCCTGAGGCGACGGCGTCCTGAGGTGTGGCCCAGATCTCACCGCAGACGCGCCCGCCGGCACGACTGAAGGACACCATTAAGTTTTCGTTATTGTCAGCAGCATATTCTGCCATAAACAAACACCATTGATGCAAGTTGGAACGGCAGAGTACATTTCTGGCTTGTGCCCTGGCTTTTTGAAGAGACGGCATAAGTATGGAAATCAACAGGGCAATAATTGAAATTACCACCAGTAATTCGATTAAGGTAAAACCCTTACGTCTCATGGGAAGATTCCTGATTTATCGGATTCAATATGCTATTTATCATTTCATATTCATCGAGATCAACATTACAGTCGATTATGAGCCGGGAGTTGGGGAATCCGCCTGCCAGTTAACCACATCGTTGGCATAATCTCCATGAACCAGACGATGCAGGGAATCGCCTCCCCCATCGGCTGAACCGGGCCAGGGATCAACACCTGCGGGATGCTCTCCATCGCTGTAATTGACCTGTTCCACTCGAATATAGGGAACCGTACCATCAGGTTCCGGGGTACCCGGCAAAGAAAGCTCTATCTTTTCCCCGCCGTTATCAAGTTCAGTATTGTTCTCATAAGGTCCAAAAACCTGAATGCCGCCGGAAACACCATAAATCGTACGGAAAATATCCGGATCCGTTCTAACTACCAGAATATGTTCTCCTGGAGATATTGTGGTGCCGGAAGGAAAGCTAAAATCTATACCTTTGGTGAATTGCCAGGTATTATCCGGGTTAGTCATGTCATAAAGAGTAACGGTGCTGCCCGAACGATTATAAAGCTCTATATATTCGCCCAGGCTATCCTGGACCGCCGAGGCGTTGTACATGATCTCATTAATGACTACCGAGCCCACCAGGGGACCGGAGTTGGCAAATCCCTTACTGCCCGCAGCCATGGCCACAAAATCTACGTTATAACCAGCAGCGGCACTCTTGACATAACGGCCTATGGTTACATCCAGGGATGAGGCGTTAAAGGTCTGATCCATACAATAGCCACCCGATAAAACGCCACCGGAACCGGAGGATACTATCACCCGTTCGCCCAGTTCGCTCAAACCAAACTGGGTATGACTGCCCGGATCCGATGCATTGCGGAAGTGTTGGGATGCTGTAAAGACCAGATAGCCATAGGCAGGGATTGAGACTCCGGAGGCTATCTCATATTTCATCAAATCATCGTTATCATCACTGAGGAACCAGCCGCCCATATCAATCGCTGCGGCGGTCGTGTTATACAATTCGATCCAGTCGCCATAAACCAGATCATCCGTATGGGTCAGTACTTCGTTGATCACTATAGCGCCATCAACGACCGCCGGGGGTGTACAGGCCTGGCCGGGGCTGCCACCAGTGACTACGCTCGCCTGCCAGCTTTGTCTTTCTGACCAGAGGGCCATATCGGACATCCCCGGATCAGATATATTCAGGGAAAAACCATGTCCGTCGGTAACCGGGAACCAGCCGTCATTGTATTCAAATTGCAATATGGTCTGGCCCAGAACATCTTTCAGTACGATCTCTTCCCCGGAGTTACTCAAACTACCCAGATATTCACCGGCTATGGCGCCGGAATATCCCGGATACGCAGTATTAAAAGCTGCAAGACTCTTGACCACAACGACATACTCAGATGCAGCCAGGGTCATATCAGGAAAGATAAATTCAATACCATCGGAGAATTCAACCAGATTCAGGTTAATAACCGTCGGTCCTGTGTTGATCAGCTCAATAAACTCTGAGTTGGGATCGCCCGCCGGGTGATACATAATCTCTGATACCCGCAAACTCTCAGAAACCGAACCAACGGAAAACCGGGCCTTGTTTAACGCGCTCCATTCTGATCCGTTTTTAATCCGGGCCTTGATCTGAGTACTTTCATTCAAAGGTATGGCGCCGGTATAGGCTACAGCGGTCGGCGCGATCGCCCCACCGGGAACCAGCCCTGATCCCTGCGCACCTATTTCAAGTTCAAAGGACACCAGTATATCGGAGCTTCCCGCACTTGAATTCATCCCATGAATAGCCAGGATATTGTCACTGCCGACATTAAGTACACCGCTATATGCGGTAAGATCATACTCGATAAAGGACGTCGTCTCCGGGTCGGTATAATTTGTCGCGGCAGAGTCCCAGTCCAGTACCTCTGGAGCCAGTGGGCTTCGCTGCACCTCGGTGCCGTTGATATAGGCCGCAAAAGCATCATCAAACCGCACGCGCAACGTCATATACTCCATGTTATTCAGATCATCGGCATCCACGGTAAAGGGCACTCGTATGTAGCAGCTGGTTTTACTGTCCAGCATCAGACTCATGACATCATAGCTGATAAACGGCTCATACCCACTGCTGTTTTCATAGCCCACACCTCCTGTCATGCCGGAGATATAACTGTAATCATTCCAGCCGGAATCGTCAAACGAGCCGCCCCCCTTCCAGTTATCATTAACAGACGCACTGGGGACATGAACCGCTTTGTCAGCATTTTCTGGAACCAGCATGGTGATAAATGGCGGCGTCGCGGAATATTGGGTCCAGGTCCTGGGATCCGAACCGTCTAGAGTATAATATATGGTCCCCGGGGAAGACGTGCTCATGGTCAGGCTGTCTCCCACATTAACCTGCCCCCCACTATTCATAACCGTACTATTTACCAGAATCGCTGGTGGCGCACTAACATTCTTGTCACTGGTCCAATGAGTATCAAGCCAGTCAAACCGGTCGGAGTATTCGACTTCGTACGTTTCCCCTGGCGCCGGAGTACCTTCTCCGGTAAACCAGTTTTTGAGCCATTCAATTTCCATTTGAAAGGTATGTGGATTCCCGGCAGATCCGTAATAATAATTACACCATTCATATTGATTAAGAATATCCCATCTCGTGAAATTCCTGTCCGCCGCCCCATCGGCCGTCAGCAACGTATAGTAATAATCAATATCCGCGTTTACCTGCGCGTCGCTGAGCTTGTCTTCGCGATGGTCAAACCATTTATCCGCATATCGCAATTTATAGTCCGGATCCTCCAATAACCGAAAATACCATGCATAGGCCGATGCTGTTTCGCTGTACCATACACTGGTTTTCGAAAACCAGTCTGGATACCACCAGTCAGGATTAGTCGTATTGCCTGCGCTGAAATTGTAATCCCACTGGGGCCCCATAACCAGCTTGCCCTGGCGATCCTTGTACAAATAAACACTGAGTTTATGTCCATCGGCATTCTTGAAAAGCTCCACGATTTCATCGTATTCGATAAACGCTTCGATATCTATGTACTTAGCGTAACCAGTAATCGGATCATTAAAATTAGACCCCTGCAGCACTCCTTCATACTCGTTCAGCCAGCCGGTAAGCCAGTTTTTCTGGCCGCTGCTTAAATTAAATTCATCCGGATCGTAATACTGGAAATCCCCTGTCATATTGGCACTGGTTGTAAATTTCTCCTGACCATTATCTTTGTCATGCCGGATCATATAGCCTCCGGTGATTTCCGGTTCGGTGATATCCCCACTGTTCAGCGCAGCAATATCAACTCGCTCATTACAGATCTTGATCTTTTCCGTCAGCACATAAACCCCTCGATAATCTGAACTGGAAACCTGCCCGTTATAGTTATAGTAAAGCTCCACCATCCGGGTTCTCGGGGCATACTGACCAATATCATTGCTCCATTTATACGCCAACACATTTCGCAGCAGGGTCTTATCGCCATAAGGGGCATTCAATATCCAGTCAGAATCCGCGGGCAAACCTAACAGGGAAACATCTTTATCTTCATCATAATTCTCCCCCCAGACCTCGAACGAGTACTGCCTCTTCGGCCAGCACCGTGAGCTTTCCCCTCGAATTCTCATCCCTCCCCGCCCGGCATAATCGGCCAGATCGGTCATGGCCGCCTGCCCAGTCTTATCCGTATCCACAAATACGGCTGCAACCGTCTGATAGGGGTAGGTAAAATCCCAGCAACCTGCTCCGCCATTATTGTCGATGTCGACACCTAACGTATCAATAATAACCAGCGGCAGGTTTGAGCTGAAACCCTGCACATCGCTTGCCAGGGGTATATAACAATGCGTGGAAACCGGCCCCGGCGCCAGGGCTGCGTCATAGACACGAGCACGAATCCATCGGGTCTGAGTGTTAGTTATAGAAATCGGGCTGGAATATAACGACGAAGAGGCCCCCGGCATCGTGCCGTCCGTCGTATAACGAATAGTCGCTGTAGGAGATAAGGCTGAAAGTGCCAGTGAAAAATTGCTGATAAACGTCCCGCCCAGGCGAGAGAAATAAACCTCTCCCGCCATACCGGTCGTATTTGAAGTCCCCGGGGTTGGATCATCCATAAAGTACCAGTCATCACCTCTATCAGGGAATCGGCCATAGCTGATATCGGTTTGCTGCTCGCCAAAGCTCACGCTGTCAACCAGTTCGCCCCCCAAAGCAACCGGGGTGAACAGACTCAATTCATCACCGTCGGCACTGAGTTTAAAATTTGTGTGCCTGCTGCCCTGTTCATCATCGTCATCGGCCCAGAAAACAACATGCTCACCCGGATCAACCAAAACACTGCCGGGCACCACGTATTGATTATTGTCATCGGCAATCGTCATCCCGACCATATCCACCGTTTCATTTCCGTAATTATACATCTCGAACCAGTCCGGATACTCGCCCGGCTCGTCAGGGTCCTCAATCGTACTGTCATTGGAAGCCATGACCTCATTGATTACCAGAGTCGGCAAATTAGTAAGTAACCAGTTCTCTGAGACAACTGCAAAATCCAGCAAATTAACCTGATCGTTTCCCACCAGGTCCGCACAGCCCGGGGCCCCGAAACAATCCGGATAAGACAGCCAATACTGAGCGAAAATTTCCATATCCTCAATATCCACCTTGCAGTTATCATTCAAATCCCCCATGGGACATGCCTGATTTACTGAAACCATAACAGCCAGGCTTAAAATAAATGCCACCAATAGAATTTTCAAACGGTTATCCACGAAAGGTTCCCTCCAGGAAATTATAATAAAAATGACGTCGGCGCCAAAGGGCCGGTCAAGCCTGATTCTGTCAAATAGACGTTTTTTTTAGTGTTATTAGCTAATTTTAAAAGAGAGCATCAAATATAGGGTATTATAACATGTATCCACTTATAAATCAAGAACAATCGGTTGCTAAACGAAATTAACCCTATTCGGTCCTGATACACTGTTCGCATTTTTCAGAAAGATTTCATACGGCTTTCTATGACACACGTATTTACGAAAACCATGTCGCCAAACGAAACCCAATGAAAACCATGGATTTTATAACCGATTGCTATTACTCAACTTATAATGGGGCAGCCGTACGGCTGTAAAAAAGTTACGTCATAAACATATCATGCTGTTTAGCCAATTACCGGCGTCTAATTCAGGCTCTCATCTACAAACATCCTGCCGGACTTATATAGTCTCAAACGGGTTCCAATACGTTGAGACAAACCATTATCGCCTTCCTTATCGGCCAATCGCACCGCTTTTTCAGCCATCTTTATGGCCATTTCATATTGCCCCAACGCCGCATATGCCACCGCCAAAGTATCGACAACTTCTGCCTGCTCATAACTGGTAAGCTCACAAGCCTTAAGAGCATTCTTGAGGGCTTTGTCGGGATTTCTAATCCCTTCGATTTTTGAAGCCCCCTCCAGCCAGGCCAAAGAGTTCAGGGTTTCTATAGATTCAGAATCCGTTTCCAGGATCCTCAGGAAGTGTTTATACGCCAGCTTATTCTGCTGTTTAGCGAGTAGTTTTTCAGCCAGCGTAACAGCCATATCTTCATACGAGGGATTTTTCGTCAATTGTCTGGTAAAATATTTATCCGCCTGGTCATATTTACCCTGATCATAAAGAATCTCGCTTAAAAGAAAATACACTTTTACATTATCAGGTTGAAGCTCCAATATTTTTTTATATTGTTCAAGAACCTTATCCGGCTTTCCCAGCGAATCGTAAACATCCGCCAGCCCCTCGTAAGCCTCTATATAGCCGGGTTTAAGCTCAAGGGTTTTTTCCAGGTTGATAATCACATCCTGGTAATTTTTTTCCTTCATCGCCACCTTGGCCAGATCGAAATAAGGCTTATAAAATCCCGGCTTTAGTGAAATCAACTTCCGGCATAAATCCCGGGCCAAAGTGAATTTTTCATGAGTTACCAGGGGCGCCAGTTGCGCGTTAAGAACATGATAATCGATAAGGTCCTTGGGATCTTCCTTGCTTTGATCGAAGCTTAAATCCTCACTAACTGTCCTGCCTACATACCCCAAACTCTCCAAACGGTTGCGGGTATCGTCATCCATCATATTTTTTGCCCCGAAGGCAGCATCCCTGCGAACCGTCTCCTCCAGCATCTGAGCCAGCCGGTCCTTCATTATACGAGAACGATTCAATTCCTTAGCAAACAGGTTGTTATGTTCTCCAGGATCATTAACAAGATCATAAAGCTCCGGACGGGTTGTCTGAATGTACTTGTACCGGTCGTTAACAACACCCAGCAACGAATTGCCCCCGTATACCGTCGCCTCAAGCCCCTGGGTAAAAAGATGCCTGTCAGGATATACCTGTTCTTGACCATTAATATAAGGATTAAGATTTTCCCCCTGGATTCCAGCCGGCGTCTCCAACCCTAAAAGCGAGCATACGGTCGGGACAATATCTATCAGGCCAACCGGCGATTTAATTCTACGCCCTTTGCTGCTACCTGGAACTTTGATCACTAATGGAACTTTGACTGTATCCTGATATATAAAATACCCATGCGTAGTCTCTTTATGATCCCCAAGACCCTCACCATGGTCAGCAGTTATTATTATCAAACTTGAATCATACATTTCAAGCTCTTTTAACTTTTCTATCACCCGGCCGATGCAATGATCCGTAAAGGCTATTTCCCCCGCATACGCGTCTCTCCTGCCCTGGTCTTGTTTTGGATTCATTGGTATCTTTCCAGAGGGAATGGCAAACTTTGACCTGAAAGGTTCCGGGGCTTCATAGCTCATATGCGGATCATAATAATGCAAAAAGACAAAATTCTTCTCTCCTCTTTTCTCCTCGAGCCACTTGATCACATGCCTGGTCGTCTCATCACCGGTTCGTTCCACGATGGCCACCGTAATTTGCTCATTTTCGAACTCATCATCGTAAACGTCAAATCCCTGGTCAAGGCCAAACTGCGAATCAAGAACAAAAGCACTTATAAATCCTGCGGTAGAAAAACCATTTTTCTTTAAAATTTCAGCAAGGACAACATTATCTTTTCCAAGAATATATCCCTTGTTGTCCAGCACTCCATGATAAGGTGGAACCGTCCCGGTTAACATGGAACAGTGAGCAGGGAGCGTATAAGGCTGCGGCGTAATAACGTTCTCGAAAAGAACGCCTGTCTGAGCCAAAACATCGATATTAGGGGTTGTATCACACGGATAGCCATAACAGCTTAAAAAATCTGACCGCGTCGTATCCATGCTGATTAAAATAACATGCCGGATGACCGGCTTGGGACTCAAAAAAAGATAGCCTGCCAAAACCGCCCCCAGAACCACTATTGTAATAATTATCTTCAGTCTCATAAAAACTCTATACCCTATAAAGCCAGGCAAAATTCTATTGTATCGAACTTCACATGCTTTTCAAGCCTATTATTCCGATAAATAACAGGAGGTTCGTTCTGTAAATAAAAAAACAGCCCCATGCCTTATCAAGGCAAAGGGCCGTTACTTTACATAAAGTTAGTTTTTTAAGGGTATCAGCTTATGCTCTGCGACGACGCAGGAACAGTCCGCCCAAACCAAGAAGACTCAGGGTCATTGGTTCAGGAATCACTGATACATCATCAAAGTCAACGGAGAACACACCATTATTGGCGCCCATTCCGGCTCTAATATGATCCGTACCAGCAGGTGTTAGATAATTAATTGAGATGTACTGCCAGGTATCGTCTTTGACAATAGTAGTACCAAAGTTGACTTCGTAATCTAAGCCAAGGTTGACACCGCCAGCATCATAAAATTCCAGCTTCAGGAATGGATCTGCATCTGCAGTCCTGACCATGGCGCCCATCGTAAGATTTACGCCGGCACCCACCGGGATAAGCGTTGCTTCGCCCTGCCAGCACAGATTGTAACCCCACCAGTTGTTGTCCTGGGTCAGGTTGACATACCAGTCACCTTCATAGGCGGTACCGTCATTTACCGCCCCCCAGGTGTCTTGCCAACTGTTCCAACCACCCGTGGCAGAACCAGAACCAGATCCCCACTGCAACCAGTCACTGGTGTCGCCGGCCTCAAAGCCTCTATTGGCTGTGAGCATTTCCGCATGAGCGAAACCGGCCAATGCCAATATTAACAAAATTACCATTAAATTTTTCATCACATTTTCCTCCAAAAGAGAAATGTTTTTCCTTTTAACAACCAGGCCTTAATTTTATCTACAGGCCACAAAATAATACACTCACCACACCATCACTCACACACAATATACAAATAAATACACATTCCAGAGAAACTAACTATATGTTTAAAAGATATTGTTAATACCGGAAGAGAATTTGTTGGCGTATACATTTTCTTCCTTTCCTTTTAATATCCGAATTTTATCAATTTTTCCCCACTCTGTCAAGACTAATTTTCCAAAAAAAGGTGTTTTTTGCATTTAGCAACCGATTTCTATGTAATTCAAGCATTTTCTGTATCATAATCCCCTGACAAAAAACAACTTAAAAATCATGTGCCATTTTTGCCATTTGAGGGGATTGGAGGTTAAAAAATTATGGCTTAGCGCACCAGGTTCTAATTGTCACTGACCAGTAATCTCAAAGCCATAACATACTCGAAATCAAAGGCTTATATGTCAATGGGTAGCATTATGATTAGCTGTTTTTTGCTACTGAATTTTTGTGATTACCTAAAATTATCGTAAATACTTAAAATTCCAAACGATTTCTTTAGATGAATAGTAATCGCCCGGCGAATCGCTTACTATCGGTTTATTGTACCGGGGTGGCTTGTTACGGAATCTAAAAAAAAATTATTTTTCTGTAAAAATGCGATCCAAAGTTAATATCAGCCCATCACTTATTTATGGCGAAGGGCAGATATTTCCATTTAACTGCCAGGCTGCCCCATTCAATCTTTCATCGGGTGCATTGCTAAATCTCTCACCCTGTATGATTCTACCAGAAACCGCTCCAGCGGATGCGGAGTCGTTGCGCGCATAAAAAACCGGGTGTCCAGAATCCTGAACACCCGGTGAATCAACTAACTTATATCACATGAGATGATATTATGGGCAGGTAATGGGATCTCTGCAATCGAGCCACTCAGCTGCAAACAAATTAAAGTCCTCGAGGTTTACCACGCAATTCTGGGTCAGATCGATATCTGCATACTCCAATCCACATGTACCGCTTCCACCCTGAGATGCGTAGAGCTTGAGGACCTCAGCGTGTGAAAGACCAACATCGTATATGCGAACATCGTCGATAAGACCGTTGAAGTGCTGTGAAGAATCAGCTCCCTGGTTAGCACCGATCTGAAGTTGCATGCCATTTTTGAGCAGCAATGTCCCATGCGGCTCAGGCATGTAGTACTGAAGATTGCCGTCAATGTAGAGGGCCACTCTTCCGCCATCCCAGACAGCCGCCAAGTGATGCCAGCTACCATCACCCAGAGTATACTGGCCGCCACCCCAAACCGTACCATTATCCCATGGCAAACCACCACAGGTGAACACAGCACTATCATAGTCAGGCCTGGTAAGTCTATAACCACTTTCGTTTGGATCCGCCAAGAACCCCTTTGATACAATCTGGGTCCAGGAAGTTGACCACTCAGCAGGCTTGATCCATACCGATATTGTTACTTCTTCCGACACCCCGGATGAACCAAAATCGGCCCAGGTGATGACACAGGGGTCACAGGGATCGGCACTGTCTGCGATATACACATAGTCATCGGTCCCGTCGAGTAAAAGAGCTCCGGCGCCAACCTGAGTATCAGCCCCAGAGACCGTGGCATCGCCGTTATAGGTCCCGTTATGGCCGTGTCCGGTCGCATCTGAAGCATCAACATCAAACGGATAGTGAGCTACGAGATAGTCACCGGCAGTTCCTTCGGCGTACACGGTAATATCAAACGAATCCGTACCCGGCAGATCGCCGTCACTGGCATCCAGAGTGACTGTATAGGTTCCTGGAGCCGTGAAGGTTATCGTGGTATCTATTGCCATATCATCGTCAATCACGCCACCGGTGGCTGACCATTGCCAGGTGAGCGGTCCCGGGTAATTATCTACATCATCGGTTACGTCACCATTAAGATCAACCGTTACGGTGCCGGATTCGAGCCAGGCATTCTGATCAAAGCCGGCTGTTACGGCAGGTGCCGTGTTAATGGTAGTGAAAGACCAGACAGGGCCTTCTATGATATCCTCACCATCACCACAAGTATCCGGATCATACGTGATCACTGTCCAGAAGTAATCGTGATCCAAAACGACCGCAGCCTGTCCGGCAGTGACAATATTAACGGTCGATACGGCCTGTTTGTCGACGATCTTTGTCCCGCCTAAAACGTTTGGATCATCGAGACGATACCATACATCTACACTAACCGCATCTCCAGGACAAACAGGCTCGCTGTTAGTCCAACTGAGGTTATTGTCAAAATCGCAGGGATCCACGAAACTTCCATCAGCAGGATCTGGTTCGGTAGGCCCAATACAAGGTGAAGTGCCTTCACAGAAGAAGGCATCATCGATGTAATAGGGGTCCGCTGCGGCAACAAACACCACTTTCCCGTAGTTGGCGCCAGCAGGGGCTGTAACCGTAGCAGAGACCACGGTCCAGGTTTCACTGGCGATAACGATCGGCTGTTCCGGTTCGCTTATAACATTATCATGAGGCTCACCCGAATTGGCGTACCATTCAACCTTCATGGCAGCGTTAACTGTAGAACCACCAGCAGGAAGTCTCATGTAAGCACCAAAGGTATACTGGTTGCCGGCAGTTGCGGGACTTTCACTACCAGTGTCCTGGTAGAGTACTCCCCATGTTTCAGGGGGGTATGCCAGTTCCATGAAATCATCACCATCGTGTGCCAGGGGGTCGTTTTGGTGGTAAACAAGTGCAATAGTCTCCGGCCACATGGCCCATACATCAGCTCCCGTAGCAGTAGCGCCTGGATCCTCAAAGCCCGGATTATACAGCGAATTTGCCGCAAAAGCCTGTGACGTTGTCAATAATATCATTATCATTAAAACTATTAGCGTTTTTTTCATTATCTTTCTCCTTGATATGTTAAATAAAAGCGCTTAGTTACAGTTAACACCGGTTAAATCGGTACAATCAAGCCATCCGGTAGCCAGTATCAACAGGTCAATTTCATCCGTTCTGCAGTCATGATTAAAGTCCGTGTCGGCGTAGTTCTGACCACAGGCAGCGCCGCCACCGTCACCGGCATACAGAGCCAGCACCCGGGCAGCTGAAAGCCCTTTGTCGAAAATACGAACTTCGTCGATTCTGGCATTAATCCTACGAGCGGGCTCTTCGGCATTATTACCGATGAAGACACCAAATTCATTCTTGTCGATGGGATCTGTAATATCTTCGGCATTATCGAGAACTCCATCGATATAAATCTGAATCTGGCTACCATTAACGACACCGACAACATGATGCCAGTTGCTGTCGCTAATAACCTGGACACCCGAGATAGCACCATACTGGTTATTGCCCACACCGGTAGCGGAAAATTCAGCACTTTGCCCACCACCATCAATAGCAACACGCCAGGAACTGTCACCCTTGGTTACCACACCGGAAAATTGGGGACCAAAGGTTCCGGCGACATTGGCTCTGACCCAGGCCGAGACGGTAATTTCATCGCTGTAATGCAATATGTTGGGATCCGCGACGCTGGAGGCAATCTCAACATAGTTGGTACCATCCAGTTCCAGGGCCTGGCCCACAACACCACTGTTATAGGCAATGGGGTTGGTGCCGGCTGCGGACCCATCGATACCGGTACCAACGGTAGCCAGCAGATTGTCTTCAAACGACCAGTGAGCCACCAGCCGATCATCCGCTTCGGCATAAACAGTGATTGTTACATCATCCGTGGCACTGTCCACGCCATCGTCGGCTTCCAGTTGGAATATATAGGAGCCAGCGGCCGTAAAGGTCACCTCAGGGGTCAGGGTGGTTTCACCCGTCATTGCCATGGTCGTACCACCGGTCTGGGTCCAGTTATAAGTAAGAGGATCGCCGGGATAACCGTCATTGTCATCGGCAGAACCACTGAGAGTTACAACCACCTCACCACTTACCAGCCAGGCATTTTCATCCGGGCCGGCACTGGTAGCAGGTGCCGTGTTGACAGTATTGAAGGCCCAGACAGCACTGGGATTACCATCACACACCACCCGCCAGAGATAATAATTTCCTTCGGTCAGGGTAACCGCAGATGATTCACAGGCATCTGTGCAGGAATCATAAAGCGGAGCAGTATCAATGTTTGGATCCTCTGGATTAGGTCCCTGATCCAGGTAAATCTGGGTCAAAGACGGAGTATTACTGGGATTAGTCCAGGTTAGTTCTGTCGTGGTATCGGGATTGGCAAAGCCGCCGGGATTAGTAAAGCCGCCGTTAGGCAAACCGCCAACAGCTTTGTCCGGATCGACACCAAGAACCAAGGACGCGTTTTCATAGTTAGGGGCTCCGACGGAACTGGAGACGTCATCAATAGTAAGTCTGAAGCGAACGCTAGCGGCCCCGGTAGGTGCGGTAGCGGAACCAGAAATGGGGTACCAGGTATCATCAGGATCAACACCGCCAACAAACCGTGCCACTATTACGTCGGCGCCAATCTGAACTGCCGAACCATCTAACCACTGGGCAATGATAATCGCATCGCGACCCCCGGTCAACTGATCCGAGCCACCCCAGGGGTTAGGAGCCGTGGGCGATAAAATTTCTACGCTGAAAACATAGGGAAAACCGGCTGAAACGGCAACGTCCTGATAGACACTTGTGTCAGTAGCATATATCTTAAATGTCTGAACACCCTGGAATCTTGGAAGTCCTCCAACAGTATCCGAATGTATCCAGCCATTGCATCCTACATCGGTCCAGTAATCCAGGTCTGCGCCGGGAGCACAGAAGTTTCCGGATCCACCGTCATCAAATCCAGTATTCAACAATAAATTCTGCGCCTGGGCATTAGAGCCTATACAAAGGCCCAATGTCAGCATCAATAACAACATAAACAATTTCTTCATCACTTTCTCCTTAAGAGCACGATTTAGGTTTCCTTTTTTAGCCAATTACGCCAAATCTCACGAGTATAGAGATTAAACCATTGCCGCGCCCGAATCTATATGTATCCAGACACAACACCTCAACAGTCAAACCATGGAAAATTTCTCTTTTCTTGACAAATTCTCCTTTACACGTAAAATAATCTACTAATTTCTCGCCTGTGACTATAAAAATAAACTTTATAATGTTACAGTATAGGCAAACCCTATACCTGGTAACTTCAGCAAAAACAAAATAATCAATGAGCTATTTAATGAGACAAATAGATAACTCTCAAAAAACTATGACGCTATACAGACGTTCTTACCACCAATGATGCAAAGTTTGGGAATAGTACCGCACTTCCATGCTATCAAAATGAACCCATTCGGTATGGCCATCAAAAAACACCGTGTTGCCGCCGTCGGGTTCACCATTCGACGAAATATGATTTGTACTGAACAGGTCCCACCCCTGAATTCTTGTAAAGTCTTCATTAGTACCATCTTGGAAGCCCACAAAGTCTGCCGTCATGGGTTGTTCAGACGCACGGCGAACGTTAAACTTATCGGCAAATATCTTCGTCTTATATGGTGGATTGTTATAGTAATTATCTGTACTGTTATTCAGATTTAGATCTGATTTCCGCCAGTCAAGGCCAAAAGTCATCATCCAGAAGTAGTCTGTAACGACCCAGCCATAACTCTCATGACTTACATAACGCTCATTAATACCAAAGTCCTTGGTTACTCTATTCGAGGGGCAATATAAAAGCTTCTTATCCCCATATCTGTCAACCAGAAACTCTGCCGTAGCAAAAGGAATGTCAAT
>JAFGHE010000268.1 GCA_016930295.1 Sedimentisphaerales bacterium | reverse complement strand
TAAGGATTACATCAATTTATCGTCCATAAAGTCATTTAAACTTTAGCTTACTATTTGTTATTAAAACTTCTGAAATAACTCATAATATACTATCTCAAAAGAAGTTATAAAAACATCTAGATATTATCGGGCTGAACTTTTTTGTTTAAACGAAAAAACAGCCCGAATTTCAGTCTTTGAAAATATCTTTATTGAGGATCAACTCAAAATATCCATATATAAGGTTTAATCACATCAAATGATGCCAGATACCTAAACACCCATAAAATATCAAATTAATAACCTCCCAGGTGACAGTCACGCAGAAATATTTATAACCTATATCAAATTAACGAGTTATGTATATGTGAGATAGAAGGAGTCGGGAAATTTTTATACTATCTGCCTTATCCCACCGTCACTTGGTTTTTCTAATCCGGCCGGTTATGGCATCCAGGCATTTGTTTTTATCTGTGACCCAGTTGGAGTAGGGTAACGGCATGATTTCCAGACCGGCCCGGCTGAACATGCGGTAGCGGTCAATGGAGTAGTATGGCTGAAAATCACCGGGATATCCGATTAGATCGATTCCCAGGCACTCCCGACCGGATACCACACAAAGGTCCATGGTAATACCCGCAACATTGCGACCCACAAACACCTCCAGGCCCATTTGCTTTAATTCGTCGGCCACCCTCCGGGCAAATTCGTCACGGGCCGGCGCCTGGGGGGCCATGTCACTAAGGTCCTTTTCCTTCTGAGAGGCAAGATACTCCCGCAGAATGGAATCACCATCGAGATTCTGCTCGTCAAGGGAATAAAACAGAATCTGCATCTGCCGGGCACGCGTAATTGAAACATTAAACACATCTTCACGTTCCAGAAACCGCAGGCACATCGGATGCGAATGATTGTCAATAACCAGCGAAAGCAACATCACATCCCGCTCCTCACCCTGAAAGGCATGGGCCGTGCCCACCAGTAGCTGGTATTTTTCAAAGACCGCCAACGACAATTCCTTTTCCAGAAGCGTCATAATATAGTCCGCCTGCTTGCGAAACGGCGACAAGATACCTATCGAACGGGCAAAGGGAAGATTTTCATTAATCATCTCATTAACAGCCGCGACAACCTGTTCGGCCTCCTGCCGATTCGTCCCGTCCGGCTCACGCCGGCCCTGACAGCGAACCAGACTGATGGGATGATGGTCATAAGGGACCGGCTTTTCCGTCATGATATTCAACTGCCGGCCATAAAATCGCCGGTTACTGAACGATACGATCCGGGGCAGCGAGCGATAATGCTCATTCAGGAATATAACATTCTCCTGGCGAACCAGGGAATCAGAAAAATAATCCAGGATGCTCTTGCGCCGGTAATCATACTTTTCCAGATCATCGATCCTGTATTGACCGGCCAGTTCGACCTGCTTTTTCTCCGCTAGAAACGAAATATGCCGAAGCTGGTACGGATCACCGGTAATAACTACCCTTTTAGCCCGCTGCAGAATGGGTAAACACGAGGCAATGTCACATTGCGTGGCCTCGTCAATAATCGCCACATCAAACAATTCCTTGCGCAGCGGCAGCACCCGATAAACATCACGAAGATTCACCAGCCAGATCGGAAATATGGCCAACAGAATATCAAAGTCGATCATTCGGAAAAAATCCTCCTGGCGCCCGCCGGTCCGGGCCCGAATCGCCTGATAAAACTTGTTGATAACCGGCCGATGCTTCTGTAACTGCTCACTCAGACGAAATATATAGGAGTTCGTCAGATACGCACCGGTCCGGGCGATCTTCTGGTTCAAAATCCGCTGATACCGTTCGTAAACCTGCCATAACGGCTCACTCCGTTCCACCGCCTTGAGAATCCACCACGTCCTCAGACGCCACCAAGCCGAATCAGACGAATTCGTTAATAGTTCACCCTGAAGGACCGCTTTCTGACTGCCCCTTTCCAACTCCCGCTGTAAACGATGCACTTGACGTTCCAGACCGGCCAGTTCTCCCTCCATCTTTTTCACTGATTGTTTCGTAACCGCACTGCTGTCATATACCCCGCCCAGCAGATTCATCAGAAACTGTTTCAGGTCCTTGAGATACCCGCTTTTCCCGCCTCTTACCACGCACCCGGCACACTGAAGCTGCCGGGAAATCTTATCCGCGATAACATCCACCGCATGATCTTTCGCAGAGGCGATCAACACCGATTCACCCTTACTTAAATGCTCCATCGCCAGCGAGGCAATCGTATAACTCTTGCCCGTACCCGGCGGACCAATCACCAGGGTATTCCCATACCGACAGGCGGAATGAACCACTTTCTCCTGCGCTGTGCTTAATATACTGGGGATATAACCTCTGCCAGGCCGTTCTGCCGGCCGCGACGGCTGACCCGCAAACAATTCCAACAACGGACCTGAATACTCGTTCTGCTCAACCATATCCGCCAGTTCACCCAGTACCCCGCGCGATTGTTCGATCTGGGGAATCAGGGCCACCTGCGCACAGGGTAGTATCTTTAATGAACCCACCGGCTTCTGCTCCGCCGCCTTGATGCGTTCATCGGTCTTTCGCTTGCCATAAAGATTGGGAAATAAAACCATCTCCGTACAATCAATACCCGGGATAAGCTCTTTCAGAATCGCGTCCAGCCGGGCCGTGTACGACCGGTCCGCCTGGGCCCGAAAAAAAACAGCCGTGAGCTCTTCTATCGTTTTACCATCCAGTGCCTCTTCATCATCCAGAAAATAACGAAGACAGTCATTTACCCGCATGGTTTCCGGCATCAGAGACAGCCAGTAACTACCCTGCTCTTCAAAAACCCGGGCCGAAGTGACCAGCAAAGGCCCGCAGATAAAATCACGCCGGCCTTCTTCCGCCTCACGCCGGCCCAGCAGCAGAAAAGAAAAATAAGCAATCTCCTTCTCCTTGCGATACAAATAAGCCTTCTTCAACACCTTCTGGGCATAGCCGGACTCCAATGGTACCCGGGGCAGGACATCCGTAATCAACTGCTCCCGGTCCCTGACTGTATGCAGATATTCAACCTGACCGGACCGTATATCATCAATCGACTTACGCCCCTGGTCCGACAGATAACAATCCTTATAAAATGACACCATCTTGCCTAACATTAAGTCCTGTTATAGGTTACCAACATCCTCTCTGTCAATCGCTTTTTAACAGTAAAACAAGCCCCAACCTTGAACTCACCACTCACAACCCACAACTCATAACTTTCATTTATACTTTTTTGTGGCAAAAAATCTCTTTGCGACTTGCTGACTTGGCGTGATATAATTATAAAACCTTCTCTGATAAAACTGGTATAACTTAGTAAACAGGGCAAATCGAAAGGAAAGTATATGGAAGACACCGGACAAAACTCACAGGCTATCCCCTACGAAACCCTCAAACGCGCACTTAAAGCCTTTAAAAAACGGCTAAAACTAACCGCACTGGACGCCGACTCCAAGCTCGGCAGGGGCGCCTTCTCCAGCGGCGCCCAGGGCGTCTGCGCCGTCACCCCCCCCAGCCAGTACCCCCCCGAAGTCTGGGACGAACTGGCCAGACAAGGAAAAATCCGATCCATAGGACAGGGCCTCTACGAACTCGTACAACATCATCAACACGAATAAACCCTCGTCCATTAAAAAGTTACTCT
>JAFGHE010000267.1 GCA_016930295.1 Sedimentisphaerales bacterium | reverse complement strand
TGGTTTATCAGACGAAATGAAGTTATAATCCCCGTCAAATAAACGATTTCTAATAATACGTTGTTTTACTGGAAAGTATAAACTTACTGTGTGATGAAATTGGATTATTATATTTATGAATAAAACTTGAAAGGAGAAGTTATAAGTTTAGAGGATTATTTTGAAAATACTGAAGGAACCGGTGTGCTGGCTACATCTGACTATAATGTTTACTTTTCAAAACGAATGACTGGGCAGTGAAATTTCAGATAGCCCGATCGTTAATCAAAACCATATAGCTTCTATTATAACTTGGATCACATGGCGCTTGTAATTTGATCGAATATGAAATCCTTTAAATATATAAGATTAATATTAAGTTTCGCTCTGCCATTTTCTGCTATATTAATTGCTTCTTTATTTTCAGGGCCACCAGGGCAATGGTATGAATCTTTAAATAAACCGCCTTTCAATCCACCTGGGTGGATATTCGGCCCAGCTTGGACAATTCTATATCTTATGATGGGGATTGCGTTTTTCTTGGTTTGGCAAAAAGGTTTAAAGATTAAGGATGTCAAAATAGCCCTTACATTATTTCTTATTCAACTTACTTTTAACGCCGCTTGGATGCCAATATTCTTTGGTTATCAAAAGATATTTATTGCCTTCATTGACATTATTTTACTGTGGTTTGCTATATTACTTACAATAATTAAATTTTGGAATATTTCCAAAACAGCTTCGATATTATTGATTCCCTATATTTTATGGGTTACCTTTGCATCTGTAATAAATTTATCAATTTGGATACTTAACTCATAGTTGACTTAGCTACAAATGTTATTATATGAGTGAGAAGGGAAAAGAATTAAATAGTGTCCCCTTCTAAATTTCCCTTCTAAATTTCTGATGTAATCTTGTTGATCCTGTAAATCCTGTCCAAAAAATCTTTGCAAGCTTTGCGGCTTTGCGTGAGATAAGAAATAGTTTCACCCCGCGGGGGCTTTTAGATATGGTTTTTTATCTATCGGGGGCTTACGCCGCCCGGCTATGTACTTTCGTCCTTTCAGGGCTAAGAATGTAATTAGGATGAGAAAATTATTGCAATTTGGGAAGGAAACTGAGACAATGGGGATATAGCTATAATGTGTGTAGTATGTGGAAACTTCTCAGTTAAGGGAGTTTAGTATGGCTAAGGTGAATGTTGATCCTGGTGAGGTGCGGCGGTTTGCGCGGGAGTTGAAGCGGTTTAATGGGGAGTTGGAGAGTTTGACGCACGGGCTGCGCATGCGAATGCTGACTCTGGAGAAGACCTGGGACGACCAGGAGCAGCGGAAGTTCAAGGAGGAGTTTGACCAGTCGATGAAGACGCTGACGCGTTTTATGGACATGTCCTCTCGTCATGTGTCGTTTCTGATGAAAAAGGCCCGTCTGCTGGAAGATTATCTTCAACAAGGATAGACGCCAGCCCCGATGAATCGGGATGAGACACGTCAAAAGTATTGCGAAAGGTTGATTCTGGAACATAAACATCGTTTAATTGAAAATATAACTTTTTATCGGGAGCTTCCAGGGAATATTCCATGAATGAAAATATCCGAGTTGGATCGGTCGAACAGTTGAAAGCGTTTCGGGTGAGTTTATGCCGGTTTGCATCAGTGGCGGCGGCGGCCCTGGATGAGGCCGGGGGGCAGATACAACGGACCCTGACCTGGCTGCAGCAGGACCGTTATATGTACTGGAAGGGACAGGAGCGTCAGCGGGCAGAGAAGTATGCCAAGGCCAGGCTGGAGCTGAAATTAAAAAAGGATGTGGAAAAATCGCCGATGGGGGGTAACTTGTCCTTTATTGACGAGAAGAAGGCCCTGGCCGCGGCGCAAAGAGAGTTGGAAGTGGTGCGTGGGAAAATGGAGAAGATCCGGCAGTGGCTGCCCCGGCTGGAAAAAGAACTTTTTACGTATAAAGGGCAGGTCCAGGGACTGCTAAGCATGGTGGATGTGGAGATTCCCAATGCGCGGGCGCAACTGGACCGGATGATCGATTCGCTGGAGGCCTACCTGCATGTGGCGCCGGAGGCAGGTGTGGCGGAAATGGCAGGTGTGGCGGAAGCGGCTCCGATGACACGTGATACCGAGCCGGTTGAGACACCGGGGAACGAGTATCATAATCTGCGTAAAAAGGCACCGCCTGCGGAGGTGCGAGAGCAAACACCGATGGGCGAGGGTGCCGGTTCGATGCTTAAAGGTATAAAGGTTGGTACCCCGCTAAATGAAATGATAGCCGGGGTTGCTATTGAGAGGAAGCCGGTATCGGCTGAGCAGAAAGTGGTGATGGACCGGACATTGAGTGAGGCCGGCCGGATAGTCCTGGAACGAGCCGCACCGGCCGCCCCGGCTGATTCCGGGTGGACTATCGGCAGTATCGGGGGAACTGAAACGCAGGATTATGTGGGAATCAGTATCGGCGAGCTGTTGAACAATTGCCCTGACCTGAGTGAGATTCTCACCCTGGCGCCGGGATACCTGGTGGTCCTTAACAGCGAGGGGATCGAAGCGATTTTAAACCCAGATAATGAAATTGTATCCATACATTAACTCTGTGCCTGTCAACAACAAAATAATTTGATAAACACAACCAAATCGAATAGAGTATATATTATAGAATAAAGGTAAACGAAAATGAGTGTTAATGAAGCCTATGCCAAGCTCAACCGGGCATCTAAGGACCTGTTCGTCGAATGGAGCCAGACCAAATCGCTCTGGCGTGATAAGACCTGCCGGCAGTTCGAGAAACAATTTATAGAGCCCCTGGAGCGGGAACTTCTCAAAAGCGGCCAGGCCCTGGAACAGATCGATGCCGTGCTGCAGCGGATTCAGCATGAATGTAGATAAGAAGAAAAAAAGAAAGTTGTGAGTTCGAGGTGGATGTTGTTTTATAAAAGAAGTATGGAAACTGAAATTGATGGTTTTGAACTGGGGCGGGAGGATGGTGGATGACAGGTCATCTGGGAGATTATTTTGAAGAGACCGGCCAGGCGCCTAAGGATTACCTCCAGGAGTATCTGGAACGAGAGTCGCCGGTGATTAACACGGACTACCGGACTCTCCAGCGCAGCGCTTTAGGTGCCATGATTCAAATGAGGCCGGAAATGCTCGATCCGGTAGTGTCACAGGTTGAAACTCAGTATCAAAATGCCATTAAGGAGACCCAGGCCAAATATCAGGAGGCCGGCCGGGATAAAGAGGCGGAATTTCAGGATAACTTACAAAAACGTACCCGGGACCATCAGGAGCGGATTGATAAAATAGCGTCAGCTTATGAATCTGATTTGTCTGAACTGGAAACCCAGACCCAAAGCCGGCGTGATTCTATTTTGAGTAACAGTGAAGCCCATTTACAGGAGGCGCAAAAGAATCATGATTATGAGGTCATGCTGGCCGAGACCGTGGCGGACGGTGCGACTAAGAAATGCGAGCAGGAACGCAGGGATATCGAGACCGCGGTGCCGGCCGGGAAACAGCGTCTGGACACCATAGAGAAGCACGCGGAGCTTATCCTGAACCGATACCGCTGGCCCATTCCTGCCCTGCAGCCGGATACCGAGCCGACGCCGGCCGAGATGCACGATCCGGTCCGGACCTTCCGCCAGAAGCAGGAACGCGCCAACCAATACATCCTTGAATTTGAATCCCTGAAAACACCCAAACTTTTTATCGGCGCCCGACCCTATATAATAGCAGTATGTGTATGCGGTATCATGGCGGGATTTATGTGGATGATCACGTTTCTGAATCTGCTTACATTGCCTTCCTTTCTCATAACCGGTCCGGTCACGATTGTCATTATGCTGGCCCTGATGCTGGTGACTGCCAGGATACTCTGGCGGCGGGGCCGGGAACAAATTAAGAATATTTACGAGCCGTTCAAGCAGGAGATTATCGCTACGCATAAGGTACTGGAGAGGCATTTGGAATTAACGCTGGCCGAATTAAAGCAGCGTGAACAGGAAATCCAGGACAAACGTGCCAGGGAAATAACCGGAGCCGGAGAAAATTATGAGACGATTAAAGCCAACACGGCAAAACGCCGGGAGACGACCCTGGAGAATATTGAACAGGAATATCAGACGGCCCGGGCAAGCCTGGACGAACGCCGGATAAATGAGCTGAAACAGGCCGAGCAACACTATCAGGGCGAGCAGGATAAATTGCGGGGCGATCATGACCGTTGGCTAAAGGCTATTAACGAAAAACATCGGCAGGAAACCAGCGAAATTCAGAAGAAATACCAGTCCGCACAGGAGCGTTTGAGGAGTCGCTGGCAGGAAAGCCTGACCTGTATTGACGCGCTCTGCCAGGCGAACACCAGGCTTGATCCGTGCTTACATACGGATTGGGATGACCGGGCGTGGCAGGACTGGTCGCCGCCGAAGGCCGCCATTTCCAATATCAGGCTGGGCCGATTTGATGTGACGATGAGCCAACTGGCTGATTGTGTTTTTGAACAGGGGCAGTTCGGTTTTGACCGAAACCAGTCATTGTCTCTGCCGGCGGTACTGGCCTTTCCGGACCGCTGCTCACTACTGGTCCAGTCGGCCCGAACGGGGCGAGAGAAGGCCGTCGATATTTTAAAAGCAGTAATGACCCGGCTGTTTACCTCGCTGCCGCCCGGGCGTGTTCGATTTACGATTGTCGATCCCGTGGGACTGGGTGAGAATTTTGCCGGGTTCATGCACGCGGCGGATTATGAGGAGTCGCTGGTCGGAGGTCGTATCTGGACGGACGCCGGCCAGATCCAGCAGCGTCTGGTCGATCTGACCGAACACATGGAAAATGTGATTCAAAAATACCTGCGTAACGAATTTGAAACCATTGAAGACTATAACCTTCAGGCCGGCGAACTGGCCGAGCCCTATCGGTTTCTGGTGATAGCGGATTTTCCCACGAACTTTAACGAAGAATCGATCCACCGGCTCAGCAGCATAATCCACAGCGGCTCACGCTGCGGCGTTTATACGCTTATCATGCTCGATGAACGTCAGAGTTTACCCGGCGGGATCGATATAGAGGATATTGCCGCTAAAAGCGTGCACCTGGTGTATGAAGATGACCATTTCGTCTGGCAGGATGAGGTTTTTGGTGAGTTTGGCCTGAGGCTGGACAAAGCCCCAAGCGAGGATATTCTGACGCGGATTATGCACACGGTCGGACGCGCCGGCCAGGATTCCACGCGTGTGGAGGTGCCTTTCGAGACCATTGCGCCGCCGGATGAGAAAATCTGGAGCCGGGACAGTTCGGCGGAGCTGATGATCCCGCTCGGGCGAACCGGCGCCACGCGCCTGCAATATCTGCGTCTGGGTAAAGGCGTGGCCCAGCACATGCTGATCGCCGGCAAGACCGGCAGCGGCAAATCCACGCTGTTACATGTGATTATCCTGAACCTGTCCTTATGGTATGCGCCGGATGAAATCGAACTGTACCTGATTGATTTTAAAAGAGGTGTGGAATTTAAAACCTATGTGACCAACAAACTCTCACACACGCGCACCGTGGCCATTGAAAGTGACCGCGAATTCGGGTTAAGCGTTCTGCAGCGCCTGGATGACGAGATGGCCCGGCGCGGCGAACTGTTTCGTCAGGCGGGCGTGCAGGATATTGCGGGTTACCGCCGCCTGACGGGTAAGATGCTGGCGCGTAATGTATTGATTGTGGATGAATTTCAGGTGTTCTTTTCCGACGATGACAAGCTGGCTCAGGATGCCGCGCTGCTGTTGGAACAGTTGGTCCGGCAGGGGCGGGCATTTGGTATTCATGTGCTGCTGGGCTCTCAAACGCTCGGGGGCGCTTCCGGTCTGGCCCAGAGCACGATCGGCCAGATGGCCGTGCGTATTGCCCTGCAATGTTCGGAAATCGATTCGCAGCTTATTCTGAACGAAGATAACGTGGCCGGGCGATTGCTCTCGCGTCCGGGCGAGGCCATCTACAACGATGCCGGCGGTCTGGTCGTGGGCAACAGCCCGTTCCAAACCGCCTGGCTGCCGGATGCGGTGCGGGATAAATATCTGGCCCGTTTAGCGGAACTGGGCAGGGAACGCGGCAAAGAGCCCGGCCGCATGATCGTGTTTGAAGGGAACGTTCCGGCGGATATTACCACGAATCGTCTGTTGGGCGTCTGCCTTGAACCAGGCGACCGGGACCAGAAGCACTCCGTGCCTACTATCTGGCTGGGTGACCCGGTGGCGATTAAAGACCCCACGGCTGTGTCGTTCCGCCGGCAGAGCGGGGCGAATCTAATGATTACCGGGCAGCGCGATGAAACCGCACGGAGCCTGATGAGCGCGGCTATTGCCAGCCTGGCTGTTCAGCATGATGCCCGGTCCATAAAGTGCGTGATACTGGACGGCAGTCCCGCTGATTCTGCTCATGCCGGGATTTTACCCGATGTCGCGCGTGCGTTATGTCATAATCCTGAGATTGTCGAATGGCGCGAGGTGGCGGAGGTTATCGCTAAACTCACCGAAGAGACGCAGCGCCGGCTGCAGGCAGAGCTGCTTAATGAGCCGCCGGTGTTTCTGATGATTTACGGGCTCCAGCGATACCGGGTATTGCGACGCAACGAAGATGAGTTTGGGTTCTCCATGGAACAGAATGACACGCCGCGCCCGGACAGGCAGTTAGTCGAAATCCTGCGTGAAGGACCGGCGGTGGGGATCCATACCATTATCTGGGCCGATACGCTCTCTACTTTCGAACGTACCTTTGAACGGCAGATGCTGCGTGAATTTGATTTTCGGGTTTTGTTCCAGATGAGCGCCGCTGATTCCAGTAACCTGATCGATACCCCGATCGCCAACCAACTGGGCTTCCACCGCGCCCTGTTCTACAGCGAAGAACACGGCCAGATTGAAAAATTCCGACCCTACGCCCCGCTTAATCCCACCTGGCT
>JAFGHE010000031.1 GCA_016930295.1 Sedimentisphaerales bacterium | reverse complement strand
TTAATACGGGGATCGGCCTTTTTTATTTTGTTGATCATTTCGTATATGTCGGGATCGGATTTCAGGACCTGCCAGTCCTCTGTAAGATCGGCCATAGCGGCGAAATCGGCTTTATCGTTGATAATTCCGGTTGTTATCGACCTTAGTACCGGTTCCATTTCCCCGGCCAGGCGTAATTTATAATAACGATGTTGATCATCCATGACATCTCCCAGCTTGTGCTGGAAGATCCATGCCAAATACTCATAAATGGCGGGATCGGTAGGATTAAGGACCAGTCCTTCATCCCGAAGTAGTTCGATGGCGGCTATGATCCAGTTCCATCGTTCCTGGGGTGTGGGCATGGCCACGGAGATATTATAGGCCATATTCCACGCCTGAAACACCCAGACAGCGGACAGGTTAGGCTGTAAGGTACAGATCAGGCGGGCCAGATGCAGGGCATCAAAATATTGCCCGTCATTTTTGAGATTATCCGCCCGAATCCACAAATAATCGATAGCCAGGGCCCGAAAGGTAAAAAGGACAACCGGCGGGATACGTAACTCGCCGGCAATTTCCTTGTCTTGTAACATGTTGGCGATTTCCAGCTGGTGTTCCTTGCGTAATTCATGGATGGGCTCTAAACGCCAGGCGCCGGCCGCCAGGAAACCAATACCCAATAAAATTAATAACAGGGAACGAAAGGTTATATATCTAAGGATTTTACCTAGCCAAACCAGCACGGAGTAGCCCGATAAGAATAATAACAGGGAACGAAAGGTTATAGTGCCCAGTGATAATCGCCGGGATCCATCGCCCCGGGATGGTCGGGAAGATAAAAAAATCTTTTGCACGATCAAGACGAGCGTTAAACCAAGAAATATCCCGATTAAACTAAAGGGAGGGCCAAATATCATGAGTGTGAAGATATCATAACTGGTTATGTTTATCTCGGCTTTGTGAATAATAATGTATAACACCGTCCAGATACTGTAAGGAAGGGAGTATGAAGCCCAGCCTATCAGAAGCCATGTAATACGGCTTCGTTTAGTCTTAATAGCCCTGAATGGCTTTTCAGCCAGGGATTGCTTTTGAATGATAAAGGCGTTCATTAAGCCAATTATCATTATAATCAAACTGGCGGCATGGCCCGATAGGGTGAGTGTGATAATATCATAATCAGCTATACTGGTCAGGGGTTTGAAAAGGATATATAGAATGTTCCAGATACTATAAGGAATGGAGTACAGGCCCCACCCGATGAGAAGCCATTTAGTTCCCCTGTAATCTGTCTCGCGGATGGAGCCATAAAACCATAGTGCGATAACAGTAAAGATAATTAAATGTATCATAGCTCCACTCCAGGAGTGAGTGTAAATATGGGCGGATGCAACTTAAGCAATCACCCGGGCCAGTTCCCGGAACTTAAAGACGACATATCCAAACAATGATACCAGTCCGCCTTTAATCAGAACCATATACCCTAAACAGGATAATAACATTCCATAAGGCACTATCAGTCCCTTATCAATTTTAGGGACCGGATCATAAAGAGAATACTTGGGAAATATTTTCAAAATAAAATTCATAGTGGTTCTCAATGTTTCTCCGGCGGCCCAGGTCAGAGCGCTATCCACAAACGTACTGCATAAACCCAGCACATAGACCACCAGTACCAGGAGTACCGCCACGGGGAAACTAAGCCATGCCCCCATCGCCAGGCCCAGGCAGCTTGAGAACAACAAATGCAAATAGATGATGGTAACGGTCCTGATAAAATTTCCCATAAAACCGCCCGCCACATACAGTGCCTG
Organism: Sedimentisphaerales bacterium; assembly: GCA_016930295.1. Taxonomy (GTDB): domain Bacteria; phylum Planctomycetota; class Phycisphaerae; order Sedimentisphaerales; family SM23-30; genus JAFGHE01. The sequence continues at coordinate 9,094 of JAFGHE010000031.1, read as the reverse complement.
CATGCCGTTGTCTGTGGGAAAGACAATGGTAGCCCGGTTTATAGCGGGATTATGATACAGGACATACAGTTCTCCTTCTTCGGAGACCTCACTGACCGGTATGGGTAATTCATGAAAGGTTCGTACTATCTGTTTATCGGTGCGGAGCCCTTTACCTCCAAAGTCTAATGGATTCCGGGGGCCGATCATCCACTCGTTAACAACATGGTCATCCGGAGGTTGAGGATACGGCTCCTGCTTATATCGGAGTATCACCGATTTATTAGCATGATCTTTAGGCTTAATACCGGTAAAATGCCAGAGAATAGTACCGTCGGTCGGAGCGGTTCGGTATCTCATGGTCAGTTCGTTGGTATAATCCTTGGTTAAGTTAAATCGCATGGCATCCACGGCCTGCGGATTACCCTGATAGATTTGCGGATCACTGCGGATTAATTCGGCCATTTTATCATTTACTTTTTTTTCGACCTCGCTTTTGATGTCCGGCATATCCAGATTTGTCGGCTGCACACCCTGGCGGGCCACAAATACCAGTTCATCAAGTTTGGCGCGTTCGTAATCACTCTGCGGCTCTGTATATTTCAGAAGATACGCAAATCCCAGAATGACTCCGGTGGTTGACACCAGTAAGACCAGATTTAAAACGGCCATACCTAAAAATTTGCCCGCCAGATACTTTCCCCGACTGAGAGGTTTGGTAAGCACCGTGAAGATTTCTTTCCGTTTGATGTCACGGCTGATCGTGGCAATCGAAAAGAAAAAGGTTAATAATGACAACATTACGGCGGTAAGACTCAAGCTGTAACTTAAAAAGGTCTGTATCTTCTCGTCGGCCTGCCCTTCATTATTATGGATCCACCAGGCAAAAAGGAAAGTATAACTGGAGCTGATTAATATATAAAATATCACCAGCGCCCTCCTGCGGAGGAACTCTTTTATCAGGTTGCGCGAAATAGCCCAGATTCTGCTCATTAAAATCATGCCCCTCCTCAGGTTTTATTATGACCGTTATGGGTGTCCGGGTGGTTTTTGGAAGCGTCTTTTTCATTTTCAGAGTCGATATGTTTATGTAAAAGACCCTCGATGACCGAGCGATCAACCGATTCATCCTTTTTTAAGGGATATTCTCTCTCGTCCTCGGCGTCCACGGGAATTGGCGCCGAAGAGGACGGAGCGGTCAGAGAATCCAGTACGTCCGGACGAACCGGCGTTTCTGATATCGGTGTCAATTGTACGCCGGAAGGACCACTCCCCCGGCCGGCGGCTGTTGATTCCACCTGTGATGTTCGCCCCTTGACTAATTGATCTAAAACCCGTCGAGATGTATCCGTTTCTCCGCTGATGTCCGTGAGAAAGTCGCCAATCCCCGAACCGATCACAGCTCCGGAGGTTTCCAGTTCGGCGGCATGGGCCTGCGATACTATACGTAAAAATAAATCCTCCAGGCGTTCCCGGGGGGTATGAACATCTAGCTGATAATCCGGATAATCATGGCGAATAATATCCTCAATTTTTGTCAGCGTCTCCGATTTCAGAAGCGGACTGACGATCTCACTTGCTTCATTCGATACCAGTATCTCCCTGACAGCACCTTCGGTCTGTTTTTTTCCACCATAGAGGATACAGATCTGATCACAGACATCCTCCACATCCGCTAACAGATGGCTGCATAACAACACCGTTTTGCCCCGGCGGCCCAGTTCACAAATCAAATCCTTGATTTGACGGGTGCCGATCGGATCCAGTCCGGAGGTAGGTTCGTCGAGTATCAGTAAATCCGGATCGTTGATTAAAGCCTGGGCCAGCCCGATACGCCGCATCATCCCTTTGGAATATTGACCTATCTGGCGTCGTGAAACAGCGGTTAATCCCACCATCTCCAGGAGGCTTTCGATTCGCCGCTGGCGTTCATGTCGTGATAGTCCAAAGAGCCGGCCATAAAAATCCAGGGTTTCTCGGGCATTCAGAAACGGGTAAAGATAGGTCTCTTCCGGTAAATAACCGATATGAGTATTGATTCTGACATCCCCGGGCAGTTCCCCTAGAATCCGGGCCCAGCCCCGCGTGATATGGAGCAGTCCCAGCAGCATTTTTATAGTTGTGCTTTTACCAGAACCGTTGGGGCCCAGTAATCCAAATACTTCACGGGGATGAATGGCCAGGTCAAGATCTTCCACGGCAATCACTCGCTGATGGCCCCAGAAATCACGAAATATCTTGGTCAGGCCTGCCGTCTCGATTACCAGGTTTTTTTTAACATCAACCATTGTGTTTTGTCCTGTGTATTAACGTATGGGACTCCAGGAGAACTTTTTAAATTTAAGCATGATATCATCAGAATGAACAGCCAACTAAGTTAAACCATGAGCTGGATTTGTATTCTGAGGATTTTCGCCGGATATTGGTTCCGTTCTGGTTTCTCTGGCCGGACCTGCAGAGACTAAAGCTTCATGATGAGGTAACTCTTCACCCATCCGTACCAGACGGGCGCTATTAAATACAATAACCAGAGAACTGATTAAGTGCAGGATCACGGCCAGCACCGGTGGAACCAGTCCCATAGCGATCACTACTTCTCCAAATATGATGAAACACAAACCGAATAACAGATTTTGCCAGACAACATTACGGGTAGTGCGGGATAATTTGACCAGAAATGACAAACGATTGAGGTCATTATTCATCAAGGCAATGGAGGCACTGTTAATAGCCACATCACTGCCGGCGGCGCCCATGGCCACGCCCAGGTCACCGGCGGCCAGGGCCGGAGCATCATTGACCCCGTCACCCACGACCGCTACCCGGTATCCTTCCTGTTGTAACTGATGAACCAGATTCAGTTTTTCATTGGGTAAGCATTCGGCTTTTACTTCGCTGCATCCCATTTCCGCCGCCACCCGTTTGGCTACTGCCAAACGGTCTCCGGTAACCATGACCAGCCTCTTCATTCCCAGTTCGGACAAATCTTTGACCGCGTTACGCGCTTCTTCGCGTGTGCGGTCTTCCATGCCGATCCATCCAATACATCGATGGTCCCGTGCTACGTATAATAAACTCAATCCTTCCGGTGGCGTCATCTTTTCTCCCCGGACCGGCGACATATCAAATCCCTGTTCTTCCAGCCAGGTTTCCCGGCCTACGGCAACTTTTTGACCGTTTATATAGGCGCTCACTCCCCGGCCGGATGTCTCCTCAAAATTTTCCGGCTGGGAAAGCGTAAGACGGGCCTGTTTCGCCACTTCTATGACGGCCCGGGCCGCGGGATGTTTACTGAATTGTTCCGTGGAAGCGGCCAGGATTAACATCTCGGCAGGATCAACACCTTCAATGGGTGTCAATTTGGTTACCGCCATCTGACCGGTTGTCAGGGTTCCGGTCTTGTCAAAGATGATGGCATTGAGTCTGCCGGCGGATTCCAGGTTGCCTACATTTTTAATCAGGATTCCCAGACGCGCCGCACAGCTTAAGGCCGCTACCATAGCGGTGGGAGTTGCCAGAATAATCGCACAGGGGCAGGCGATAATCAAGGCGGATATGGCGATATCGATGTGCTTGGTGAAATAAAACAGCAGACCGGCTATCATTAGAATAGTGGGAGTGTACCACTTTACATATCGGTCGATGATTCGCATAATAGGTATCCTGGTCCGCTCGGCCTGTATGATAAGAGACTGGACCTTGCCCAGGGTCGTGTCGTTCCCGGCCGTTACCACTTCCACTTCCAGCGAGCCGGTTAGATTCGAGGTGCCGGCAAAAACCTGGTCCCCGGTACTTTTGTCCACCGGCAAAGATTCCCCGGTGATGGTGGCCTGGTTTACGGTCGATTCGCCCTGAACGACTTTGCCGTCGGCAGGAATGTTATCTCCGGGCCGTACCCGTATCTTCTGGCCGGGTTCCAGCAGATGGGCTTCTATTTCTGTTTCCGAGCCATCCGCCGCGAGTAAATGCGCCTTGGTCGGAGTGATACGTATCAGCGATTCAATGGACGCCCGTGCCCCCAGGGCGGTACGGGTTTCGATTAATTCCGCCAGTAACATAAAAAAGCTGACAGCTCCGGCTACCTGATATTGTTTGGTGGCAAAGGCGGCGATAATCGCCAGTGCCACCAGTTCATCCATATGGCTGTGCCCGTGTATCAAGGAACTGATCGCATGCCAGATAATCGGTGCACCCAGCAGTAGGGCTCCCGCCATGGCCATTAATTCGGCCTGTTCTTTCCGGTTCATCAGATATTCCGTAATAACGCTGTTGATCAGCAGGGTGCCGCCCAGCAGGGTTCCTAACAGGCTCAGACTCACTCTAAAGGTACGCGTTTGCGTACTGGTCCCGCCGTGCTCGTGATCGTGTATTTCGGTATCCAGTAGATTATGATGACTATGTGCGCCCATATTGTAAACTCACAAATAAATAATAGTTATTCCAGTTAACTTTCGCAGTATTTAACGTTATGATTTCTATTTTCCGCTCTTCTTTGGCGGCAGAGAAGCATCCCGGCTGATGTAAGTCCGCAATTCCAGCGGCTCTTCCCCCACAACCGGCAGCACAAAGGTCTCCTCGGCATTGGCCATAACCTCCCTTAACATTTCCTGATATAACTGATCGATGGTTACGGCCAGTAGCTCCTGGAAGACTTCCTGTCGTTGTGTTTTATAGTTTGGCGTGCTTTCGGGCACCTTTTCCATGGTTTTTTTCTGTATCTTATCCAGGACCTCCTGCAGGTAACTGGCGTCCGCTTTGGCGGCTTGCACTACCTTTTTCCGATACGCCTCGGCGTTGGCTATTATGTTTAATGACTCCGCCCGGGCCTGATTCAATATCTCATTGGAAGTGGCGATGGCCTTTTTAATATAAGTGTTTTTTTCGCTCCGGGCGGAATTGGCCCTATTGAAGGCCTCTGCCACCTGACGCGGGGTTGTTTTGTCTGTGAGGAAGATTTTATTTACCTCCAGCCCCACATTCAGACGCTGCAATCGCTGTTGTATGCGTAGCTGGACCTCATCACGGAATTTATCCGGCTTGTCCCAGATAATCCAGTCGATATCATTGTTGGCGCTGGTTACAATAACGGCATCGCATAAAATTCTTTGCAATAAATTTTCCACTCGGATCCATCCCTTCTCTGTGCCGTTCCACAACTGCTCCACAAAAGCAATGGGGTCCGTTACGGAATATTGAATCTGCCATTTCGTATGGACCAGATTGTAATCGATGCCGGAAAGCTCAAAATCAGTTGCGTCAGAACTGAGGTTCAGATTATCTTGTGCCGATGACGAGGTGACAGGACTGCGCGAGGCAGTCAGGGTATAACCGTCCCGAACAAATTGCAGGGTTGGCCCTCCACTGGAGATGCGGGTTCCGGCCTTTTCGTTTTGGCTTTGATAATACCATAAATCGTCTACTTCCAGATTCATTACCACGTCATCGGACGGGATTTTGATGACTTCTTCGATATAAGGCCAGTGCCAGTGCCAGCCCGGCTCCTTGATCGCCTCAGGTCCCACTCCTTTGACCTCGCCGAATAATAAGACCACGGCTTCTTTGTTCTCTTCCACCTGGTATGATCCACTGGCCATAAACAGGATTACCACACAAAAGATACATATTTTCAGGAGTACAAATACCCACTTGAGAGCGTCGGCCAGGGCCTGACCCCCGGGGTCCAGTTCCGTCTCTTTGGTGGTATCCGCTCCTGTAATCGGCAGGTCCTGGTCAGAATGATTATGAAAGTCATGCATTTTTACACCATTCGTAATTATAAATATTGATGGGTTATTTCATATCTTTGAATTTGGTATCCACGGCAGGCTCATTTTGCAGCAGATCGAAAGCAGGTGACTTACCGTCAAGGACAATTGTTGTACGTTCATTCAGGGTTTTACGTAACGTATCGAGTTTCCTGAGATAATTGGCTAATTGGGGATTTTCCAGAAACGTGGCATAATATTGGGCGGCTTCGGCATCCCCCTGTCCCATGATGTCTTTGGCTTTGGCCTGGGCTTCCGCCCGGATAATGGTCGCTTTACTTTCAGCCTCTCCCTTGATACTTTCCGCCTGGCTGTTGCCTTCTGCCAGCAGGGTGGTGATTACGGCTTCACGATCACTTTTCATGCGTTTAAATACGTCGCCACTTACGGAATCCGGCACTCCCAGCCGTTTGATGCCTAAATCCACAATTTTAATCCCGAAGTTTCCGGAGTCGGCCTGCTGCTGTAGATTCCTCAACATCGATTGTTCTAATTCTTCCAGCTTGAATGATCCTTTATCCACCGTGACCAGGTCCCCCAGATTATATTCGGTAATGACATTGGCGGCATTGGAAATCCATCCCATTAAATTATCCGTAATTGCCTTGTAAATGATATGTTCTCCGGAATCACCACTTTTGCCAAAACTTTTATAAAATGCTTTTGGATCCTCAATACGCCAGTTTATATAGAGCGTGGTTATCACGGTTGTCTTGTCTCGGGTTTGAGTTTGAACGGTCTGCTGATCCAGGGTAAGTATTCGTCCATCGAACCGGATGAACGATTGCCACGGCCAGATCCATTTCAAGCCCGGCTCATCCTCTGTTCGTATGATCTTGTCCCAGCTGAGTACCAGCGCCTTTTCTTTCCAGCGTACGGTAAATGTCACCATATAAAGGACAATAATCGCGACAATAACCAATCCTGTAATTATTGTTACCGCATGTTTTTTCACTTTTTATTTCTCCTGTTTTTCGGGGATCCCCAGTCCGGTAAACAGATCTGTTTCCAGTTTTTCTTTCAGATCCAGTTCATATATCCAACTATCCACATTTTCAGAGGTAATCACATATTTCCTCATGTTCGGCAAGGTTTCATCCAATACGGAAAGATACTCCCGCCACAGATACACGTTATTCCCTTTGGTATAAGCATCGTTTTGATGGGAGAAACGATTACTATCAGCCTGGGCCAGCGCCGCCCGTTCGAAGGCGTAAGCGCGGGCCTGAGAATTTAATTGGGAACTGAGCCCCATTGCTTGTTCTATCCTGGAGATGGCATCACCCCGAGCTTTTAATATTGTGGCTTGTTTTTCCTGCAGGGTGGAGACCACTTTCTCAAACGCTTCGGCTACCTGGAGCGGAGGATGGACGGATTCCAGTCCCACAAATTCGAGGTGAATCCCCAGGTTTTTAAGGTCTGCTTCTGACTGGATTTGGTTTTTCAGGGTATTCGTTGTCTGATGACGTCCGGGACCTAACAGGCTTTCAATGGTGCTGTTAGCACAATAATGTAAGGCCAGACGATAGCTGATGGCCTCCAGCATGGCCCGGGGGTCCTGGTAACTGTTTTCGTTATAACCGTATTGAGACACATCTTTAATCCGAAAATGGATTGTTAAGGCCACTACCAGCATATCGAAATCATCCCTGGATATGGATTTTTCTGTTTCCGATGAACCGGGCCGATCTCCAAATTCTTGTTCGAAACGCGGAAGCGCCACCATATAGGGGAGCTCTTCCTTCCAGTGTTCCACGGACCAGAGAATGGGAGTCAGATCAGGAGTTTTGCGACCCTGTTCATCATAGGTTGGATCTTTACGGACAAAACCGACATCAATAACCTGTAGATGATCGACGGGAAAGGTTCTTATCTTATCCATAGGCCAGGGCAGCTTGATATGCAGGCCGCTTTGATAAGGATTCTTAATATTGAGGGGTTTGCCAAAACGTTCCAATACCCCGACATGACCCGGCGGAACCATTTGCAAACCGGTAAACAGATACAATACCACCGCCTGAAATAATAGTAACGGGACTACCGCGCGGGCCAGTAATCGGAAAAACCAGGTTTCCGAAACCTTAAATCCGAACTGATAATCCAGGGCATGGGCCGCGGTACGTAATATTCCTCCGGGCTCACTGAATAAACCCAGCAATCGGGATTCAAAGGCCGCCTGTCGGTACCTGCCCTGGATGCGAGGACGATAGGCATCCAGAATCAGATTCAGCAGAACCTCAATACCTATAACGATCATCAGGATAGCAAGTACATATGTGGCAATTTCTTCAGCACGGACAACCCGGCTTTTACCTATTAAAAGGGTGATAGCCAGGGCGAAACATATCAGGGCGTTGCTTTGTAGATAACTGCCGCCGGCACGTAACGGGCGCCAGACAACCTGGCGGCTCATACCGATGGTGTAGCGGGCAAACAGAAAACTCAGCAGGGCCAGTAAAACAATGATGGCACTGGTCTTCTTGAGTACATCATCCTGGGCTAATACCCGCACCCCGGCGGATTGAATTTCGTAATATTTCCAAAGGCCCAGACCTAATAGATAGACAGTTAAAAGGAGTGAAAAAATGGGTAAAAGGTATTTTTCCAACCAGTCCAGACGCCGTTCGGCCAGATTGAGAATTTCATCCGGTGTTTTCGAACCGAATACCGAAGTATCTTTGCCTTCCCGACGTAAACGTTTGTACTGTTCGGCATCCAGTTTTTCTTCCTCGGCCAGACGTTTTTGCCGAAATTGCAGATATAATACCAGCCATATAATACTACCTCCCAGAAAATGCCAGCCTTCAAGAGCTATCGCCATTGATTCAGACCAGCCTGACAGGAGAAATAATATTATAGAAAATACAATTTGAACGGCAAAGGCAATCAGGGATCTGTGTTCAGCTTGTTTGGGGGACAACTTCATTTGTTACATTCCTAAAAATTCAAGGTATCGAACCTATTTACAGGCCGAACGTAAACAATTCCATCATTAATACGAATAAAATAAATATCAAAATTCATGTTAAGTTTTGATTTTACTTGATTTTAGCAGGCTGTGATGACGCCGGCGTCAAAAGTGTTACGAGCGTTTGTTTCTGGATTATAAACAGCGGTTTTATTTGCCAATATCCACTTTTGACGGTAGCATCAGTGATATAATATATAGTATTTGTTTTTATAATGCAATGGTTTATGGAATCTTACGCTCCTGAAAACTATTTAATTGGCAATCTTTATATATTTTGGTTACATCAGTAAGATGCCGGTGTCAAAAGTATGTTGAAGTTTTTATTCTGACTCATTAAGCCTATTTTACCCTGGTAAAATTGACTTTTGACGGTAACATC
>JAFGHE010000266.1 GCA_016930295.1 Sedimentisphaerales bacterium | reverse complement strand
ATAATGCCATTCCGGCAATATCCCTTTTTTACATCGGGTACAGATATAATCCAGCGAGGTCCGTTTATCAAAACGATTCCGGTCGGTACCGCACCACGGACAATAGGTCATGCTTTCGGCTATCGGCTCGCCACATTTGACACAGGGTGAAAAATGAGTAAACACCCGTCGATACCGATTGATAAACGCATCACGCCGGAGCTGCTGCCAGTCTTTAATTTTCCGGCGGGGAACCTGAATGGAAAGCTTCTTCAGGATTCCGGGTGTCAAAGCATCATGAAAGGCTGTGAGCATCTCCTCCGCATTGGCGAACCGTCGCTCCGGCTCAATCATCAGGGCCTGATGCAGGAAACGGGTCATCTCCAGATTGGTCCGCTGTTTTAATCGATCGTGGCCCTTGAACGGCCAGCGATAGGGCCAGTGCGGCAGGACGCCGGAGAGAAATTCATACAGGATCAGACCAACCGCAAAACAATCGCTGCGATAGGTGGGCTTTCCATAGGCCTGTTCCGGCGCCACGTAGCCGGGAGTACCAAACTCATCCACCGTCACCAGCCGGCCCTTCATTTCCAGGCCGATCCCGAAATCACCCAGCAGAGCCTGGTCGTTCGGAAACAGGAATATGTTCGCGGGCGTTACATCACAATGAACCACCCGATGCTGGTGCGCATAGGCCAGGGCAGACAATACCTGGGAAATGATATTAACGATCCGTTTGACGGACATGGGCCGGGAACAGTCATCCAGGGTCTTACGCCCGATTTCCGTTGCCATAACGGCATACCCGTTAATAATATTCGCATTTTTGACCGGGAGTATATTGGGATGGCGCAACTGGGATACCAGTTTGACTTCTTTCAGGAGCGTCTGATTATCCCGCTGGCCCCGGCTGTTGATCAGCGGTATTTTCAGTGCGACATAAATGCCTTCGATAGTATCCTTGGCCTTCCAAACCTCGCAATACCCCCCGGTCCCCAGCCGACTCTCCAGCCGGTATTTACCCAGACGGCTCCGCCGGCGAAGAGATAACTTTTTAATTGATAACGCTCTGGTTTTCTGTTCCATCTATCCGGTTTCCAGCTTTTATATGGCCATGCAAAATTTTTCTATCGCCTCCAGGAATCTGGCCTTTTTCTGCATATTATCCATTTCGTCCGATCGTGACAGTTCTACCTGGAGCCAGGGCATTTCCAGACCATGCCTGCTTATAATATACCCTCCTTTGAAGGGATGATTCAACAAAATTCCCGCCTGAAATGCCTCTTGAAAAAAAACTTTCATCAGATTGAGCCATTCGTCCGGAAAAATATCACCAGCATTGCTCAGACATACCAGCGGCCGTTTCTGACCAGGATCGGGAGCCACCGGCGGCGCCTGAGCCGCCATGGTATGGCAATCAATGCCAAATTTGACGCCACCCCTAAGCCGGGTCAGTTCGGCATGATATGGATCATAATATTTATCCAGCAGAATATCAACTATCTCCGGGGCCAAAGGGCTTGTGTAGATCGGGATATCCCAGCAGGTATGGGTTTTCACCACACCATCCTTTCGGAAATCATCCCGGGGGCGATTCACATCCACAAAAGCCCGAGCCACATCGGTCGTGAGCCATGCCTGAACATGGTCTCTGATATCATAAATTTCGTCTGCTCCCTCATCGCCATCTTTACGAATCTCCTGTTCAGTCAGTCTATTAAGAGCGGCCAGTTCCGGCGGGACCGACAGGCCGGCATGAGGCACTGAAATAAGAACAGGTAATTTCATCATTTCGGGCCCATGGCCGAACCGTCCCGGCGCGGATCCGCCACTCCGATAAAGGTATCATTCTCGTGCATAACCATCTGGACACACCCCAGATAAAAGGAATATGCGTCCCGGGGCTTGATCTGGAATCCTTTTTTCTCCAGAATCAACGGAATATCATCTCGCATACGGGACGATTCCAGAGAGACAACGCCATCAAAAGAACAATGCAGGCGTGGCGCATCCACAGCCGCATATGCAGTCTGATCGTTCAGTCGAAGAATAACCTGAAATATCGAACTCACGATACGTTCACTGCCGGGAGAACCTATGGCCAGCCAGGGGGTGGGCCCCTTAAAAATAATAGTAGGCGCGACACTGGCCCAAGGCACGGCGTTGGGACGCAGGTAATAAGGATGCCGGTTATTCTCATCCTCAAAGGCGGTCATATAATTATTATACAGAAATCCCAGTTCTGCCGTGGCCACACAAGAGCCAAAAATCCGTTCAATCGACTGGGTCAGGGCCACGACATTACCCTGTTTATCCATGACGGACAAATGGGTGGTTTCACCCTGGGTGCGAATCTGCCGGCGTATGGTGTGCGCCACGGTTTTGGCATAGTCCGGGCTCAGCATCTTGCGTTTGGTCACCTGGGCATAAAAATTTGGATCAAACGGCCGGTCACGACGGTCACGAAAGGCCTGCTGAATAACATTCGCAAGCAGCAAGGCGCCCCGGGGCGTATCAAATTTTCTCAATTTTCGGGGGAACTGGCTGATAATATTAAACATCTCGATCAAAGTTCGCCCGGCGCCCGGGGGCGGAAAGGTAAATATCCGCATACCTTCGAAATGACAGGTGATGGGCCGTCTTTCAATGGGGAGTGGAATCTGAGCCAGATCGTCTTCACGCAACAAGCCATCATTCTGTTCCATATCCTTATGGATCATCTGTGCAATCCGGCCACGATAAAAATCATGAATCCCAAACTCAGCCAGACGCTCCAGGGTGACGGCCAATATGGGCTGGCGAAAATGCTCGCCCACCCGATACAGTCGTTTCCCGTTTTTAAGAAACAAGCCGACCGTACTGTACCGCTTTAAATGTGCCGATACTCGCCGAAACAACTTGTGCTGCAGATCGCTGATTACATAACCATTTTTAGCATATTCAATGGCCGGGGTCAAAACCTGGTCCAATCGCATAGAACCATAGCGTTTTAAGGAGTAATCCAGGACCGCCGGCGTACTGGGTACTGTGGTTGCTTTATAGCCGCGCAGACGACTTTCACTGGATAAGACTTCTTTTGACGTCCGGTTGGGTGCGCGTGATGATCCGTCCAGAGCAAACGTGCGCCGTTTGGGGGCCAAATGGATAAGCATCATGGTCTGACCTCCCAGGCCTGATGCCGCGGGCTCACACACACCCAGGGCAAATGCCGCCGCCACCGCGGCATCCACGGCATTACCGCCTGCTTCTAATATCCTAACTCCCGCTTCCGTGGCCAGATAATGCTGGGTGGCTACCATCCCGGCTCTGGAGACGGCTAAGCGCTGAGGGGGGCAAACACGCCCGGACCAGAATTCCTGGACATCCTCATCATACCATGATGGTTCCCGGGCTTTCATCTCATTAATACCCCTGCCCATACTTGAGTAAAAACTCTGCCAGCAACAAGGTTCTCTGTAAAATACTGATACGCTGGACGGCCTCCTGAGGTGTATATAAATCCTTAGCCACCGGACCGAGACCGCAGACCGCGCCAGTCCTTTTGGGTACCAGTCCCCCTACCGTGGGCCAAAGCGATGACTCCTGAGATAGCGGGATTTCCCATTGCTGGGCCACTTCAGAGAGCTTTCGGGCCAAACGTCGGTTACCATTTCGCAGCTTCATAGGAGGACGATCTGAGAGCATTTCCAGTTCGTATTTAACGGAACTGGGGCCCAGTATTTCTCTAATTTTTCTTTCCGTGGCATCCGCCAGTCGTTCCTCACCATAACTAACCAGAATTGTCATAGTCACTCGATGGGGTAAAAGCATGGGATAAGAGATGGACTGTATATCGGAAACGGCAACCGTCAGACGATCTTTTCGTGAAGATAAACCGGTCATGTGACCGATTTTTTCAGAAGTCCACTGCAAGGCATCCGGATTTTTGGATAGTTTACCAAGCCGTTTGGGCGATGTGTCCACTCTGAGCCTGTATCGGCGTTGGCCGCGACGCTGAGTAATAATTTTGTTTTCCATGTTACCGGGCCTGAGGATCAGAACCTGAGAGGCTTTTTCCGCGGCCTTACTTATAAATTCCGCACTGTAATGACAATCGCGTCCTTCATCCGTATAATAGAGGATACCCAGGGGTAATTTATGCAGAGCGCGAATGGTTTTTAAACCCCGCAGTACAAATTCCAACATTATCAGAGGTCCGCGTGAGAGGCCTATCCCTTCCCCATATAACCATTCCGGATCACGACGAAACGACTGGCCCGGAATCGAGACCTCTACCGGAACATCGAGATGCCCGATTAACAGGGTTCCTCCGGTGAATCCCTTTCGGGTCTGCCAGGTGCGGACAAACGGATCATCCGAAAAATCAGGGACCCGGCTTAAGCCAATACTATCCATACCGGCATTTAATTTTTTCAAGGCTTCATGGATCCCTACTGAATCATTGGAACGGCTGTTCAAATTGGTCCAGGACTCCAGACGGCGTTCCATCTGGTCCCTGCGCTGGGTCAGGAAGTTATGGATCAAGGACTTGGAATCTGTATCTTTAATATTTAATTTCTGTGGGTCCGGAGTCCCAAAATAACGGGCACTGGCAACCTCTACCAACCGATTAATAACGGCATTGAAATCCAGGCCGGCCTGTCCGGCTCCGATTAAATAGGAACCATGTTCACCCAGACTGGGCAGGCTGTTTACCTCTAACACCTGGAAATTACCCTGTTTATCCATACGTATATCCACGCGGGCACAGTCATAGCATCCCAGGGACTCAAAAGCCTGACGGCCAATGTTCTGGACGTATTCATATTGCTTGCGGGTCAGGGGCGCGGGGCATTTATAATGTATTTCCCTCTCCGACCGTCGGGTTTTATCCTCATAGGTATAAATTTTAGGTCCTTTGCGTCCAAACAGAAGTTCGACCGGTGGAAAAATCTCCGGCGGATGGTTGCCGATAAGTCCGACATTAATCTCCCGACCCCGGATATATTCCTCCACTAAAACCGGCTGCTGAAACTTATCCATGATAGCCTTTACCGCTTCCTGGAGGCGGGCCTGATCCTTGACCACTGTGATACCAAAGGAAACCGCTTCATTTCGCGGCTTGACAATGAGCGGATAGTTCAAATCAACCTCTATCGTTTCCCATGAATTCAATACGGCAAAATCCGGGGTGGGAATGCCATTCTGACGAAAGATCATCTTGGCCACTACCTTATCCAGGGCCAGACCGTGGGCCAGGGGGCCCGATCCGACATAAGGGATACCGACCATTTCCAGGATACCGGGCACATGGGTGTATCGTGCCTGCCCCTGGATACCATAGGATACATTGAACACCAGGCCCGGCTGCTCACCTTTGATGACCCGAGGCATAAATTCCTCCAGCCGGTCCACCAGATCCTTGTCCCCTTCAAAGGCCTTGACCTGATGGCCGCCCGACCGAAGGGCATTGGTAATCCGGCCAATCGTTTTCTTGGCAATCCGTTCGCGGTTCGGCACACCAAACAAGTTGATGACATTACGAGAATCGTGATTATAGACTATTACTACCTTCATAGCGCATCACTGTAGATAACCCCGGTCTTTGAGTCAACCATAGAAATGATATTTTGGAGGATTTTTTGAAAAAGTGTAAAACCACCAAAAATCTTTATCCTTACCTGCCGTAACAGGGGGTGTATCCCACGGGCAAACATGCTTATGCTTCGTATCACTTCGTAAAAGCATTTCACCCAACCGGAACATTTTATGCCTGTGTGCCTTTGCCCCTTTGCGCCTTTCTTAATCCAATTCCTCCCAGAATACATCTTCGGCCTGGCGGTAGCGCTGGAAGCTTGTCTCCAGTTCGGCGATCATGGCGTTGATCTCCTCCCTGTCGATAACAAGGGCTCCTTCGTCCGTCTGTACCATACGTTTCAGTCGTAAGGTCGCACTGTCCAGTCGTTCCGCGCCGGCGGCGAATGCGCCGGCCGAATCGATCAGGCCCTGGATTTTGACTTCATCCTTTTGGGGCTTATAAAGCAGTTTCCAGGGGGCACGTTTAATATCACGGATAGCCAGTTTGACATTAGTACTTACCTCGGTAAAGTTCTGAATTATCTGATCGATATTATCGCGATTGACGACTATGGTCTCGTTGGCCCCTTCAGTAAATCCCTTCAGATTCTCCAGGGCGACCTGAGCGGTATCCAGGGATTTATCCACCTTGGCCAGAGACTCTTTAATCTGGGCGGTAATATCAGGCACATCCTTTTCCAGATGCTCGGCCGTATTTTTCAGAGAGGCAAACATATCCGTCACATCCGGCTTACTGGTCTGGACCATATCCTTTATCTGGGCGAGAGAACTGTCCAGTTTATCCAGGGCACTATTAAGTTTGGCCAGGGCTGCCTTGTCGTCACCGGCATCAAGCTGGCAGTTGAGATTTTCGGTGATACAACTGACTTTGTCCATAATGGCATGGATTCTGGTCATGACTGTCATCTTCTGGTCATCGGTGGTGGTCACCTGCACATTGATTTTTCCGGTAATTTCTTTCATGTTGGCGGCGGTCCTTGCCAGGGATGCCAGGATAGAATCGCTGTTATCCCGGTCCACTTCATATTTCAGTTGCGCAATCAGGCCGTCGGGATTATCCGGATCAAATTCCTTTTTAATGGCATCAGTCACACTTTCAGCCAGGGGCAGTTCCACCGTCTCGCCATCACTGACAAGGGCGCCGGCCCGACCCAAATCATCGATTCTGAGAATCGTTTGACCTCCCAGCACATTACTTTCCGGGGCCAGCTTACAATCCGTTCGCACAGGATACTCCCGGGGTAATTTCATGGTAAAATAGACATAGATGTCACTGTCGTCTGAGGAAGCCGAATTGATCTTGTCGATAGTGGTGTTCGTTACCTGGCCTATTTTAAAGCCGCCCAGATGTATGGGGCTGCCGGTCTGCAGGCCTTTAAGACCCACCCGATACGGAAGCTTAACGGTTATTTCCTGCTTGGGCGTAACCACGCCGCGCCAATCCGCCAGTGTGACTACTATAAAAAAGGTCAGCACTAATACCACTAATACCGTGATTCCCACGGCCACTTCATTTCGCTTTTTCCTGGCCATCGTTTATCCTCTGTGCCTCTGTGCCTCTTTGCCTTCATCTCATACTCTAAGTAAATCCTCTTCATAATCGCTGTCCGCTTTGCGCCTGGACAGCGGTCCATCGGCATCACCCCGAAGAAACTGTCGTATTAATTTATCCTGATCGCTGGTGAGATTTTCTGCCGGCGTATCACGCAGCGTTTCAAATTCCTGACGCATGCCGATCTTCAACACTTTCCCCTTATCCAGCATGCACATGCGGTCGGCAATCGAAAAGGCCGAATCCATTTCATGGGTGACCACAACACTGGTCACATGAAGTTTGCGGGTCAGATCGATAATCAACTGGTCTATCTGGGCACTGGTGACCGGGTCCAGCCCGGCGCTGGGCTCATCATAAAATAGAATCTGCGGATCCAGGGCAATGGCGCGGGCCAGTCCCGCGCGTTTTTTCATGCCGCCGCTTAACTGCGCGGGCATCTTATCGGCATGAATCCTCAAGGACACCAGTTCCAGTTTGATTTTTATCATAATCTCAATGGTCTTTTCATCCAGGTGCGTATGCTCCCGCAGTGGCAGGGCCACATTCTCTCCCACGGTCAACGAGTTTATCAAGGCGCCGGACTGAAACAGAATTCCAAATTTCTTGCGTATCTCATTCATTTCCTGTTCGCTCAGGGTGGTAATCTCCCGGCCGAAAAGTTTTACACTGCCGGAATCGGGCACGATCGAGCCGATCATGTGGCGCAATAACGTACTCTTGCCGCAGCCACTGCCGCCCATGACGACCATGATTTCACCCGGCATAACATCCAGATCAATGCCGTCCAGGACCCGCTGATCACCGAAACTTTTTATCACAGAGCGGACCTGGATGACAGGCTCACTTGTATTGGTATAATCCGGCATTATTTAAATAACCCATAGGAATAGAATATTACGGTAAAGATCGCGTCGGCTCCGATGATCGCTACAATACTGTAAACCACGGTATGGGTTGTGGCCTTACCCACGCCGTCACTGCCCTGCCAGGGTTTCACGGCCAGTCCCAGATAACAGGCAATCAAACCCACCAGCAGACCAAACACTCCGGCCTTTATCAGGCCCGTGCCAAATCCCATTAAATCAACAGCCTCCCGGCTGAGCAGGTAAAAAACATCCGCATCGATTCCTAATCGTAATGACGTTAAAAATCCACCCAAAACCATAACCACATCTGCAATCACCGTAAGCAGCACCATCATTACAATAGTGGCCAACAGGCGCGGCACCACCAGAAACCGGACCGGATTCAGGGCCAGCGCTTCCAGAGCCTCGATTTCCTCGGCAACCACCATGGTACCCAATTCCGCTGCAATACTGGCACCGGCAAAACCGCTCAATATCACGGCCGTCATCAACGGGCCAAGTTCCCGAAAGGCGGCAATGCCATTAATCGTGGCTATTTGTTCGGCCTGACCGAATTCATCCAGTTTGGGAAACATCTGCAGTGGTAAAATCATACCAATGGCCAGTTGGATCATTATCACAATGGGAATCGCTTTTATCCCGACACGCACCATCTGGGTCAACAGGGCTTCCCGGCCCAGACGAACTCCCGGCACAAATACCCCACAGAGTATCCCTCCGAACGTTTCACTCAATAACAGTGAAATCGATCCCAGGGTAGCCAGGACTCTCCGGCTTATCCCCATAGCCGTCCCGCCCAGTAAAGCCAGGACATGGAGGTAACCCGAGGTCTCAAACGGCTCATCTGTTCCTGAACGTGATTTACCCATTACGCCAAAGCCTCTTCCTGAGTATCATATATCTGGAAGATATCCATCAGTCGTGATATCTCAAAGATACTGCGTACACGGGGATGCAATCCGACCAGTTTTAACTGCCGGCCCTGTGTCCGGCTTTGCTGCATGGTCTCTACAAAAACCGCCAGTCCGCTCGAGTCAAGAAACAGCACCTCTTCCATATTGATTACCAAAAGCCTGGGGCGTTCCTGGGTAATCTCCAGCAGACAGCCCCGCAATTCCGTGGAAGAGTGCATATCAATCTCACCGGTGAGTTTGACAATAACCACATCTCCCTCTCGGGTGATATCTTTAATAATGTTTTGAATGTTTCCACCTGCGTCCGCCATTGTCTACCTCGCCATAAAATGTATGTTATCCTGTGTATCTTTCAAATATTTTTTTCCACTGACATGACCCGTTATCATTTCGCATATTTCACCATTCGCAGTTGCATGCCCCCTTCTTCCCTGGGAGTATATTCAACTTCATCCATCATTGATTTAATAATATGAACTCCCAAACCTCCCGGCCTGACATCATCCAGGTCTCGACCTTTTATTTCACCCGGATCCACCTGTTTGCCAAAATCGCTGATCACGATTTCCAGACCGGCCGACCTCTCGCCATTTGCTTCGATTTTTCCTAATTGTATGATCATCTGCTTATCACAGGGCCCGCCATACCCATGCCGGATCACATTCGTAAGGGCTTCTTCCATCGCCAGGGTCAGAACATCACGTTCTTCCTCGCTCATTTCCGATAGTTCCGCCATACGTCTTACTGCCTGGCGTGCTATATATAAATACTGCGGACATGCCATAATCCGCAATTCAACCTGAAATCTGACTTTTTGGCACTGTTCTTTCATTTGTTCTTAATGATGCTCCCGTCAAAAGTAGATATATCCAATTTAAAGCATTGTTTTTAATCCAAAATCAACGCTTCGCATTACTTTTGACGCTGGCGTCCTTAATAAATACTATAAATAACAACAATAGAAGTCATCTATCTGGCTGATTTTTTTCCAATTCCTCGCGCCAGCGTTCTATAGCCTGGCTTCTTTCCTGAGCATTGGCTTTGAAATCATAGCCATGATCCGTGCCGGTAATCCGTCTCAATGCCCCTATGGCATAAAAACGAACCGCCTTGTCCTCATCGGCCAACAGGTCCACCAAATCTGGTACAGCCATTTCTAACTTGTTTTCTCCGGCCCATTTAATTGCCTGTATCCGAATTGCCGGATCACTGTTTTGAAGCTGAGCAACACTCATTTTGGGTTTGGAATAGAAACAGCCGGAGCATACTATTGATAGACTGGTTATTATCGGAACAATTAATCTTTTCATCCGGAGCCTTGACTTTACTGAATGTTTTTCTGCGTCCATCAACTACTGTAACTCCACATTTTTAAAACACTTCCAATACATTCAGGCCCGAAATGGCTTACTATTATATTGTCGGCTTTTAGGCAATACGTCAATATATTTAATATCGCATCCTGGAAAATTTTGATGGTTTTATAATCCCCGAAATGTTAAAATTATTGTATGAAACCACGAAGAGAACTTGGTCCCAAAAAAGTAAAAAATCGCTCCGCATTGATTAAATATATGCTCTTTGCTCTTATCGCAGCCGTTATCGGTACTATTCTGACCTGCCTGACCTATTCGATGATTCCTGCCCCGTCAGCTGAGACCCCGACAGCCCTGAATAATACGCCCACCTCAGATACACCTGCTGCCAACCCCGGAGACCAAGCGGATGAGGGCGCCTCATCTGCGTCTAAGAAAGACCACAATAAACTTTCAATTTTTAATTTCTTTTTTGTAATTTTCCTGACCGCTACTATAATCACGGTAGTAGGCCTGTTGTTTTTTGGTGTGCGAGCCTATATGATGGGCGTTCAGGTACGCCATAGTATGTTAAGCAACAGAAAGCGAAAGAAAATTTGAAATGTAAAATGGTAAATTAAATATAAAATGGCTCCATATTTAAATAATTACCTGCTTTAAAATAACATTATTTATCAACAGTTTTTCATTTTAATATTTAATTTTACCGCAAATCGGTCATAGTTACGATGTCATACTCATAAAAGTATGTATTCATGTATTGAGGGGAGCCGCTTTATGTACGAGTTCATCAATTCTACCGAGCTGAATCGTGCCGCCGATTGGATCTGCCAGAGACTGGAGCAATACGATACCACCAAACTGCGTTTGCATCTGAAACGTCACCGGCGCCGGGACCAGGTTTTCAGCGGCTATTGTCGCTATGAAGACTTCCTGGTGATCGCGGCCATCCATGAAAAATTGCCTCTGCCCTTTTGCCTGTGTAAACCGATAAGCACCCGTCCCAACCGGCGCCGCCGGCGCGGGTTTGACTATATCTGGCACGAGATGCCGGTCTATACCGAGGAGCAGGCCCTGGTCTGGGTTACCGGGCATGAATGCTGGCATTATCTGTGTAAAACCAAGCAACTCAAAGGCAACTGGGAAACCCGTGCCAACAAATACGGCTTCCAGTGGCTGGATGAATTCAATCACTACGCCACCGAACATTTTGGCAACACCCTGAAAATCATACCCTCCTTCAAAGCAAAAAAACTCAAAATCATCTACGGTTAGCCGGAAGCCTGATTATTTTAAAATCCGGTTTATCTGAATCAATACAGAAGCCCGGTTCCTGAAAGGTCATGGGGCCGTGCCTTTGAGCCAATGACTGGCAAAGTAAGATAACGAACATTTATCCTGTAAAAACAAATCAAACCATGTTTTATTTATAGAGCGTATTATGATATAATCCTACCGTCTATGAATAAAAAAGTAATCGCAGCGATGAGCGGAGGAGTGGACAGCAGTGTGGCGGCGGCCCTGTTGCAGCGCCAGGGGTACGAAGTTGTTGGCGTGTTTATGTGCCTGGGGATGGCCCCGGAACAGGAAGGGCGCCAGGGCGGGTGCTGCTCTCCGGAAGATGCGCGGGATGCACGTAACGTGGCCGGCCAACTGGGCATTCAGTTTGAGGTGGTCAATTTCCAGAAAGAAATGGATACGATCATCAATTACTTTATCAATGAATACCGTCACGCGCGCACCCCGAATCCCTGTATCCATTGCAACCGGCAGATGAAGTTCGGCAAGCTGCTGGAACTGGCCCTGATGGAAGATGCTCAATTTGTTGCCACAGGTCATTACGCCCGTATTAATACGCATAATAATCAAATACAACTGTGCCGGGGCGTGGATAGCGATAAGGATCAATCCTATGCCTTATTTGAAGTGGAACGAAACGCACTGAATCAAATGCTGCTTCCCATCGGAGCTTATCATAAAAATGAGATTCGTGAACTGGCGGCCGGGATGAATCTGCCGGTGCATGATAAAAGTGAATCTCAGGAGATCTGCTTTGTGCCGGACGATGACTATGTATCCCTGTTAACCGCGCGTGCGCCAGAGTTGTGCCGGGAAGGACCGGTGGTTAATACCCAAGGGGAAATCCTGGGTACTCATCAGGGAATATTTCGTTACACGATCGGCCAGCGTCGCGGACTGGGGATAGCCCTGGGCGAGCCGGCCTATGTGGTCCGCCTGGATGCCCGGACCAATACCGTGGTTCTGGGCAGCCGGGAGGATC
This sequence comes from Sedimentisphaerales bacterium, assembly GCA_016930295.1. Taxonomy (GTDB): domain Bacteria; phylum Planctomycetota; class Phycisphaerae; order Sedimentisphaerales; family SM23-30; genus JAFGHE01. The sequence goes on along the minus strand of JAFGHE010000266.1, from coordinate 22,837 downwards.
TCATGGGCCGGAAACTGCGGGCAAGCAACGTAAACTGGCTCATTGATGATGTTCCCCGTGAAAAATTCTCGGCCACAATCCAGATTCGCTATAATCATAAAGGTGCACCCGGAACCGTAAAACCCATAATAGATACTGACGGCCGGGTCCGTGAGGTGGATGTGGAGTTTGATGCTCCGGTTAGTGCCATCACGCCGGGCCAGGCTGCGGTATTCTATATCGATGGGAACCACCAGGTCACCGGCGGAGGATGGATCGAAAATGGACTGTAAAATGAAACAAAAAGATATGAAAGCCCTGATTATCCAGCCCGGAGCCGTTGGCGATGGTATTTTGACCCTGCCCCTGGCCCGCATGTTATGCGCCCAAAGAAGTATGAAAAACCTTTCCTGTGATTTAATGGCTCATCGGGATAAACTTGGATTCCTGGCCGGACGCGGCCTTATCAAGGAGGTCATCTCCCTGGAAGGAGTTGAACTGCATCGCTTATTCAGCAATAGTGACACTTTTGAAGCCGAAGTAAATGATCCCTTAGCCGATTTTTTTCGCAGCTATGATTTAATTGTAAGTTTCCTGACAGATGAAGCCGGACACTTTGCTCGTAACCTGGCTTATCTGAATGCCTTAACCAATTCCGCCGATGTAATCACCTTGTCAGCCCAACCCGGAGAAGACTTTTGCGGCCATGTGGCCCGTTTTTTCATGGAGCAATTAGCCGGGGAAATGCCCTATTCATATTTACAGATTGAGCCGAAATTCCTGCATGGTCCGCTGATCCATGTGACCAGCGAAGATAAACAAAAAGGAATGTATATCCTTAATCACCATGGCATTACCAACGATAAACAGATAATAATACTGCATCCCGGAAGCGGAGGTAAACATAAATGCTGGCCTATTGATAATTATCTCGAACTGGCCCGGAAACTAGCCCCCCATGCCTGTCACACAGTGATGCTTCTGGGACCGGTTGAACTTGAATGCCGGCAGGATAAAACGGCTGAAATCATAAGCTCTCAACTGCCTCTATTGAAAGAATTAACACTTGATGAAGTGGTAGCCGTCCTGAGCTGCTGCCAGGGGTATGTAGGCAACGACAGCGGGATTACCCACTTAGCGGCTGCCCTGGGTTTGGACACAATTGCCATATTTGGGCCAACCAATCCGCGCCAATGGGGACCATTAGGTGAAAAGGTAAAAATATGCGCCTGTCAATACGATGATTATTCCGGCAAAAAGACATATAAACAGTCTATTCCCCCGGAAAAAACAAATTGGCCCGACATTGACAAAGTATATACCCAGGCGTCAAAATTACTCGTAAATGATGATAACCAATAGAACCGTCATTCATGTAACATATTGATATAAAATAAATTATGACAATTCTGCGTATAATAACTGGACTTTATCAAAAATTTTTAGTAAAATTGAGATTGCATAGCCGATACGTAAAGGTATTATACCTAAATAACGACGCGGGCGTAGCTCAGTGGTAGAGCGTCACGTTGCCAACGTGAATGTCGTGAGTTCAAGTCTCATCGCCCGCTTTTTTTTATTGCCACAGAAGCGGCACAGGCCGCAACTAAATTGTGATTTTGTCGGTTTTTTCATTATTTAAACCCGCGTGAATTCAAAGGCCGGGAAATCTTTATTGACGCTTTGATGAGAAACAGTATATTTAGAGGTTTATATAATTATTTTACCTTAAAAATGCGCTGTTTCGTTTGATACGCCGTAAACAGATACTATCTTAATTTAAACCAGAGCGCAAAAAATGACCCGAATGGGCATGCAGGAGTATAAGAAAAATGACAGAAATGGAAACCAATCAGGAACAAGAGAAAAAACTCGATTGCACCGTGAACATTGAAGACAGCGGACCCTGGAAGAAAAAAATATCCGTCCAAATCCCCCGTGAGGAAATTAACAAAGAACTGGATAACCAATATGGTGAACTGGTCCAAACCGCCGAGGTGCCGGGATTTCGTAAAGGTCATGCGCCCCGGAAATTAGTGGAAAAGCGATTTGGCACTGAAGTCACGGACCAGGTGAAACTGCGACTGCTGGCCCAGGCGTTTGAACAGATCGAAGCAGAGCATAAATTTGATGTCCTGGGTGAGCCTGATTTCGACCCGGATAAAGTCGAACTGCCTGAGGACGGAGATTTAACGTATGAATATGAAATTGAAGTGAGGCCGGAATTCGAAACCCCGGTACTGGAAGGGATTAAAATTGAAAAGCAACTCGTCGAAATAGATGACGAGCGGGTCAACCAGGCCCTTGACAACCTGCGTAAACGACGCGGGCATATGGAACAGGTCGAGGAAGCCGGTGACGAAGATGCCGTTATTGCAGATGTCGAGATGAAGGTCAATGGAATCAATGAACCCGAAAAAGGAAATGATGTCTATATCCGGGTTGACCAGGCCTCGGTGGTCATGGGTGTATATGTGGAGAATATGGACGAGGTGCTCGGCGGAGCGAAAATCGGCGATGTGGTCAATTGCAGCGGGGAAGTGCCCGACCATAATCAAAAAGAAGAATTTCGGGGCAAAAAGGCGGACTTTACCATCACCGTCAAGAATATCAGCCGTCTGATCCCGGCCGAAGTGAATGAGGAATTTTTGAGTGGTTTTGGCATGGATAACGAAGATGAATTAAAGCGGAGCATCCGGGATTCTCTGGAAAATCAGGTGGACCAGGAAATCCGTAAACAAATGGCCCAGCAGGTCTATAACTATCTGGAAGAGAATATCGCCTTCGAACTGCCGGCCGGAGTGGCAGGCCGTTATTCCGAACGTGTTCTGGCACGGCGCTACTATGATTTAATCCGACAGGGTGTGGCCCCGGACCAGATTGAGGAAAATATGGAAAAATTACGAGCTTCCAGCAACGAGCAGGCCGCCAAAGAACTCAAAATGACCTTCATCATGGATCAAGTGGCCGATAAACTGGAAATAGAGGTCTCCGATATGGAAGTGAACGGCTATATCGCCAACATGGCAGCCCAGCAGGGCCGTCGGCCGGAAAGAGTCAGGGAAGAACTTCAGCGCAATAACCAACTGAACCTGCTCGAAAACGAACTGCGCGAGCAAAAAGCCATTGATAAAATACTGGAAATGGCCGAAGTAGTGGATGCCCCGCCTGTAAAAGAGGATAAACCGGCTAAAAAAACCAGGACAAAAAAGGACAAAAAATCGACTTCCAAGGCAGAAACTCCGGATGACGACGAAAAAAAAACCAAGACAAAAAAGACTCGCGCAAAAAAAGAAGTGAAACGGAAACCCCCATCAGCCGATAATTAATATTAATATACATAACCAGCCGGGCCCCGGCCGAGTCGGTCGCGTCCGGACATAGCTTTATCAGGTAAATTCTTATAACTTACCGAATGGGCTGACGAATTTATTATTGAAGAGTATATAGTGTGTTTTAAGGGAATTCTTAATGAAATTACAACGACCAGAAATGATAAAACAAGCCATTCATCTTGCCGGGCCGGGTAGCTATCAGCGTACCCGCGAGATGGGTCTTAATGAGATGCTGCTGGAAAACCGGTGCATCTTTCTGGATTTGCCCCTTGATCCATCCCTGATGACCAGCCAGGGGACCATCACCTCCGTGGTCATCAAATCCCTGCTGTATCTGGATAATCTCAAACGCGGCAGTGATATTCATTTGTATATCAACTGTCCGGGCGGGAGTGTGGACGATACCATGGCTATCTATGATACCATGCAGTTTATTGTCTCCGATGTGTGTACCTACTGTATCGGCCATGCCGCCAGCGGCGGCGCGGTCATCCTGGCGGCCGGTACCAAAGGCAAGCGCTACGCTCTGCCGCACTCCAAAATCATGCTGCATCAACCCTGGGGCGGTGTCAGCGGACAGGCGGCTGATATCAAAATCCAGGCCGAAGAGATCATTAAAACCAAAACCATGATTAACGAGGTCCTGGCCCTGCATACCGGCCAATCCATTGAGAAAATTGAGCAGGAGACCGAACGGGATCGGTACATGAGTGCCCAGGATGCCAAGGAGTATGGGCTGGTGGATGAGGTCCTGCAGGGCGAAGATGAAGGCAGTAAAAAAAAGGATAAGTAAATACGAATCATATAATGTCATTTGATACACAACGTGGACTATTTACCTATAAAGATAAGTGAGACTGAATATGTCAAATTTAATACCCATGGTCATTGAAACAACCGGTCGGGGCGAACGTGCCTATGATATTTATTCGCGTCTGCTCAAGGACCGGATTATCTTTCTCGGCGGGCCGGTCGATGACGAGACCGCCAACCTGATCGTTGCCCAAATGCTTTTTCTCAGTAACGAGGACCAGAAAAGTGATATCAACTTCTATATTAATTCCCCGGGCGGCTCCGTGTCGGCCGGATTGGCAATATACGACACCATGCGTTACCTGCGCTGTGATGTGAGTACCTTCTGTGTGGGATTAGCCGCCAGTATGGGAGCGGTTCTGCTACTGGGCGGCGCCAGGGGTAAACGCAATATATTACCCAACTCCAGTGTCCTTTTACATCAACCCCTGATCCGCGGGCGTATTACCGGGCCGGCCACCGACCTGCAGATTGAAGCCGAGGAAATGTTACGCGTTCGACAGCGACTCTATCATATAATTGCCGAACACACCGGCAAAGACCTGGACACCGTGGAAAAAGACTGCGACCGCAATTACTGGATGGACGCGCAGCAATCCGTGGAATATGGCCTGGCCGATAAAATTCTTGAAACCATGCCGGAGAAAGACCCCGATTAATCGTTTCTGATATAATCGGGATCAATCCGGCCAAAACGACATAAAATAGAAAAGGTAGTAAGGGCTGACTTCGAACGGCCCTGCTGTTCAATATAGATATTTTTTGTAGATAAAATTGCATTATGCCGGGCCAAAAACAACATCACAGCACATTTCGTAACCGCGCTCCATCGTTTCCCGAGTCATCTCCTGACCTTCAGTCAGGCAAAACCAGGCCCCAAATAGTCATGGCCGGCACAATTATTTTCTGTGTTTTCACTCTTTTATTCCCATCCGGTTGCAGCAAGGTACCAACTCAGGACGAACACGAGTCACGTATCAAGGAGCTGGAAGAGCATATTCAGGACCTGCAGAAGGAAATTTCAATAAAAAATGACCGGTTAAAACAGCTTAACGGGCAACTGGACACCTTAAGGGGCTTCCCGGCCGATCGCCTGGAACAACTCGTCACCGTGGAGCTGATCGAATTTGGACGCTACACCCGCATCCAGACCGGCAAACCAGACGCCCCTGAGAATGAACTCATTATCTACCTGCTGCTGCGTGACCGGCATGGCGACCGGATCAAGGCCGCCGGCACCCTGCTCGTGGAACTGTGGGACCTGGACGCGCCGGAAGGGAAAAACCTGATCATCCGCAAAAACTACAGCATGGCCGAATTAACCCAATATTACCTGGGCGGCGTACTGGCCGACCACTACAAAATCCAGATCCCCTGCCCCAAAACCCCAAATCCCAACCTCACCCTCAAATGCCGCTACACCGAAACCCTGACCGGAAAAACATTCGAAATCCAACAACTCATCGAACTAGCAAAGTAATCCCCCCTCTTCTTTCCCCCTGCTTTTAAATGGGTGGCATGCTTACGCGCAGTGAAACGAAGCATAAGCATGTTTAACGCTGTACATCGTTTCGGGATACATCAGGATTAATCCATGGGAACTTCTTCAAGAAAGTACCCTGATGTCATAAAAGTAACGGCCCCTTTCTTCAGACGATCGAAACTTCCCGCTTGATAATATTCCCTGCGGGCCTGCTGCCTTACATAAAGATAAGGAAAACTATAAAAATCGTTCCCTCGCAAATAACACGCTGAGAGTTCACGATTTATCGTGTTCTTATAATTTTTGTCTCCCGGTCAAGCCTGCCCTGAGTGCAATTCGAAGGGTGTTCACCTGCTCTAAAAGCCGGATCTGTCACGGCGCAGTCTGACAGGAAGTAACCGGGTCAGGGGCCAGATGCACATGGCGGAGGAATAGGTAACGGATCTTGTATCAACCATAAGTCGATGAACTCCATTAAATCATTTATATCCACATCGTTAATACGTCAAGATCCGCTCCGGAGCACCAGTTATTACCCTCATCACAGCCACTCTCCAGCCAATGAGCGGAAAGCTCGCCTAAATCCCCCAGGTCCATACTGCAATCTTCAGTAAGCGGATTGGGGTCATAATAATCATAATAATCAATACAATACAGGTTGGGATTATTAGAGCCAATTATGGGAAAATAAGTACAAACGGTTGTTATTTTCAATGGATTACCTTTTAGACGGAGTTCATACAGATTTGTCAATTCCGTCAGGTCACTCAGATCAATGATGTTATTATAGGACAGACCCAAAAACATTAAACTTGGTATATTCGCCAAACCAGAAACGCTATATATTGAGTTTCCCTCCAGTGCTAATTCCGTCAGACTCGGCAGATTCGATAAGACGCTCAGGTCACTTATATTGTTAACATATAGATGCAACCTTGTCAGATTCGGCAGATTCGCAAGAGAACTCACATCACTTATGTTGTTAAACGCCAGATCCAACTCAGTCAGTTTCGTCAGACTCGACAGCGCACTTAGGTCACTTATGTCATTATTCCATAGATTCAAATAATTCAGATTTAAAGCGTATTCCAGCCCGGTCAAATTCAAGATTTTATTATTAACCGCACCTTTCCTGGTCAGAGAAGTCAAATCCAGCATATCCATATCGGTAATCTGTATAGGCGCGGGGATACCCAACTCATCCCGAATCTTATTTTCCAGAAGGGCATCCGGGAACGTTACATAGTTCCCGCTCCGGGTATCTACAATGACATAATCCAGGTTCGCGCCACCGTCCCAGAATTCCAGATAAATCACTTCTTCACTCACAGACGGTTCCATCAACCAGCCCATGTCCAGTTGCTGCCAGCCGTCACCTACATAGTCACTGGTGGCACCCAGAAACGTTACACCTGCCGTGGGACTTAAAACTTCCCAGTCAAAAATATCGCTGCGATAACCCAGTTCCAACCAGACCTCCTTATAATCGGACGAGTCTGAGTTGTTCGGCACAGTAACCGTCATCTGGGCTACTGCCCCATGCCATACTCCGGACCGACCCAGCCAGTTTTCATACCAACCGGGATCACCAACATAGTATCCATCCACATATACATCTATCGAGGCCGTACCATTATTATTCAGGTCCGTCTCCGGCAGGGCCGGATCGGCATCTGTGTCAAATGTCCATTCCTGATACGTAGTCGGCGCCGCACCCGGCGGATCGGTCCACCAGGCAGGTGTCGCCATTAGGGATGTATCGGATAAAACCACAAAAATAAACACCCAGGTTAAATACGTTTTCATTTTCCTCTCCTTACTTGATATATAAAAAGCTGTCTCCTGAATTCTTTAACTTCCCGCTTATCCCGACGTAATTCATCAGGACGAAGCCGGGTCAAGGACCAGAATTGGGTGGACCGGGTAATAGTCCTTCTCCCAACCATAGGCTAGCCAACTCCGTCAGGTCGTTTAAATCTACATCGCTAATACGGTCAAGGTCCGCCCCGCCACACCAGTTATTACTTTCATCGCAGCCGGTCTCCAGCCAATGAACGGAAAACTCACCGAAATCCGTCAGGTCCGTGATGCAGTCTCCGGTAAGCGGATTGGAATTAAGATCATAAGAAATAAAAATGTCAGGATTATTGGATTCAATTACTAATAGATCAGAACAATAGGCTCTCGTATTCAATGGATTAATATCTATATTAAGATGGATCAGATTCGTCAGACTCAACAGTCCGCTCAGGTCACTTAAATTATTATCATATAGAATTAAATCCCTCAAATTCATCAGATTTGACAGCGCACTCACATCACTTATGCTGTTGTCCACAAGAATCAAATTAGTCAGATTCAAAGCATATTCCAGACCGGTAAGATCTGTTATATAAGAGTGATCAGCTGTCAAATGAGTCAGAGCCAGCATATCCATGTTGGTAATCGAAGTGGGAGCGGGAATACCCAATGCATCCCGAACCGCGGTCTCCAGGTTGGCATCCGGGAAGGTTACGTTGAAGACACTATCTCCAAATAATTGGCTATCTACGCGGACATAATCGATCTCGCCACAACCGTCTCTAAATTGCAGGGATATTACTTCTTCGGTCGAAGAGGATTCTACCAACCAGCCCATGTTGAGCTGCTTCCAGCCGTCACTCATAAGTTCACTGGCGGCTCCTAGAAATATTACACCTTGGGTGGGACTTAATATCTCCCCATCAAACTGACCGCTGCGATAACCCACTTCCACCTCAACCTTATTATAATCGGCACATATTATATTACTCGGTACGGTAATGGTCATCTGGACCAACGCCCCATGCCATACCCCGGACCGGCCCAGCCAGCTTTCAGACCAACCCGATGCCCCGGCATAGTATCCGTCCACATAGATATCTATCGAGGCGGTACCAAAACTATTCAGGTCTGTCTCCGGCAGGGCCGGATTGGCATCTGTGTCAAATGTCCATTCCTGATACCCTAGACAGGCCTTCAACGCCAAATTTTGACGGCGACCTGCCGCTACGGCCACAAAATCGCTGTTAGGCGCGGGTACATCGCATTGACTATAGCTGTTGTCTCCCCAAGTCACGATCGAGCCGTCCTCCTTCAGGCCCAGACTGTGATACCAACCTGCGGCTATCGCCGCAAAACCGCTGTTAGGCGCAGGTACATCGCATTGGCCATCGCCATTGTCTCCCCAGGCAACAACCGAGCCGTCGTCTTTCAGCCCCAGACTATGTTCCCGTCCTGCGGCCAAGTCCACAAAGCCGGTGTTGGGCGCGGGCACATTGCATTGACCATTACTGTTGTCTCCCCAAGCCACAATCGAGCCGTTGTTCTTGAGACCCAGAGTATGTACTAAGCTCACTGATACGGCCACAAAACCGCTATTGGGGGCGGGCACGTCGCATTGACCATATTCATTATCTCCCCATGCTACAATCGAGCCGTCCTCCTTGAGCCCCAGACTGTTATCAAAGCCTGCCGCTACGGCCACAAAATCTCTGTTGGGCCCGGGCACATCGCATTGGCCATCGTTATTCCTGCCCCAGGCTACAATCGAACCGTCCTCCTTAAGGCCCAGACTGTGAGCGCCGCCTACGGCTGCGGCCACCGCCACAAAGCCGCAGTTAGGCGCGGGTACGTCGCATTGACCTTCAGTGTTACTGCCCCAGGCTATAATCGAGCCGTTGCACTTTAGTCCCAGAATGTGTCCACTCGCAGCCACAGCCACAAAGCCGCTGTTGGGTGCAGGTACATTGCATTGACTATGTCTGTTACTACCCCAGGCTACAATCGAACCATCCTCTTTCAGGGCCAGACTGTGTTGCCAACCTGCAGCCACCGCTACAAAACCGCTGTTAGGCGCGGGTACATCGCATTGACCATCAAGGTTGCTTCCCCAGGCTACAATCGAGCCGTCCTCCTTGAGACCCAGACTGTGATCGTTTTCTGCTGCCACAGCCATAAAACCGCTGTTGGGCGCGGGTACATCGCATTGACCACTGTAATTGTATCCCCAGGCAACAATCGAACCGTCCTCCTTGAGGCCCAGACAGTGATCATTGCCTACGGACACCGCCACAAAACTGCTGTTGGGCGCGGGTACAGTGCCAAGGTTGCTTCCCCAGGCTACAATCGAGCCGTCCTCCTTCAAACCCAGACTGTGAGAGCCGCCTGCGGCCACCGCCACAAAGCCGCTGTTGGGCACAGGCACATCGCATTGACCACTGTAATTATATCCCCAGGCAACTATCGAGCCGTCCTCCTTGAGGCCCAGACTGTGAGAGCTGCCTGCGGCCACCGCTACAAAGCCGCTGTTGGGCGCAGGCACATTGCATCGACCCAAAAAGCAATCTCCCCAGGCCACAATCGAGCCGTCTTCTTTTAAGCCCAGATTGTGCCAGTTGCCTACTGATACAGCCACAAAGCCGCTGTTGGGCACAGGTAAATTGCATTGACCATCATCGTTTTCTCCCCAAACCACGATCGAGCCGTCCTCCTTTAGACCCAGACTATGCAGGTAGCCTGCGGCCACGTCCACAAAACCGCTACTTAGATCACCCCCCATCACCTGACTGCCCCATCCTACAATTTTGCCGGTCGGTTGAGCCCCGGCGGCTGCAGTTAATGTCAATAAGTGAAAAACCACAAAAACAAACACCCAGCGCAGATACGTTTTCATTTTCTTCTCCTTACCTTATGAATAAATCCCAGCGTAGAATGGCTGCCTCAGTCTCTCTCTCGCCGGGTAAATATCCTCAAGTCTACATTTTACTATCCGGCCTGTTTATATGTCAAGGGAAATTACTAATCTTTTATAGTGTTTAGAGTGTATATAAATATTAAAACCTTCTGTTAAAAAAGGGAATTTAATAGAGGGGTCGACCGACATGGTCGCCCTTGTCCCAGATATATAGATATAACAGCCCATGCCGTATTAACCTACTCTGCTCAAAATTCATAACTATCTATATATCAATAACATAAAAAAACCTCCTTTATGCCATTTGCCTGTAGTGAGCCTGCCTCTCCTGAGCGAACTCGAAGTGTCGAACTGTGCTTATGTGCCTTCTTATCCTTTTTTATTTTTACCCTGTAGTTTTTATATTTTATTTTTAATATTTAATTTATAACCTATGTACCATGGCCGTGTCGGCCGTGAAAACCGTAACAACTGAGTGTGCTATACATATACGAAATGGCTCAGAACTGTCACACAGCCACTGGGTCGGAGCTTCAAACCTGACGAAAGGACTCCTTAAATAATGAACCAAAATGCTTCTTCGACAAAATCAGGATTACTGACGGATATATCTGCTTATGTCTATGGCACCACGCGTCTGGGTGACAATAAGATTCCTTTTGAAGATCGTGTAAAAATGGCGCGCATGGCCATGGATGCCGGTATCTGGTTTCATACCAGCCATACCTATGACGACGCTCTTGATGTTTTGCGTGCCGCGTTTGACCAGGATCGCGCTAAGGTGCCCAAACTGATTGTCAAGATCGGTTGGAGCAGTATCGCCGAGATTCGCGATGTGATTCGACAGAATCTGGAGCCGCTGAGGCTGGAGAGTATGGAACTGGGCCAGCTTTGTCTGGGCGGGGACCTGGCCGATGAGTTGGCCCACGGCGGCAACTGTTATGCGGAATTTGCCCGGATTCGGGACGAGGGTCTGGTAAAGCGTTTTGTACTGGAAGTGTTCCCCTGGACATCCAAGCCGGTGATCAAGGCGCTGCGTGGCGGCTATACCGAAGGGATCATTGATGGCTGCATTTTCTACCTGAATCCCCTGCAGCGTTTTGCCTCCAACGAACTCTGGGACCTGCTGATGGAGCGAAATGAGCCCTTCATCGGTATGCGCACCGTCTCCGGCGGCCCGGTCCACAAGCTCCGCGATGTACCCGGCTTCGCCTGGCAGGATTACCTGCAAAAACGAGCCGTCGAAGTCGCGCCCATCTTCGAACGATCCGGCATCAAAAACTGGACCGAGTTCTGCGTGCGCTTCGCTCACAGCTTCCTCCAGGTCCGTGCCACCGTCGGCGCCACCAGCCGGCCGGAACATTTTCAGTCATTCCTGGCCGCCGCCGACAACATAAAACCACTCCCTGAGGATATCATCAATGACATCGTCACTCTGCACTACCGCTGGTCCGACGAACTAGACATCAAAGCCGAACCATGGTCCATGTGAAAGGTATTGAGAAAACGAGGTTATTTTAAAGGGTCAATTCTTCCCAGGGTGTGGGTTCGTATTTTGTATTTTCAATCGGTATCGGCTCGTTATCACCCATCTGGATTTTGAGGTCTCCGAACGATTTCTTTTCAGTTAACTTCCACAACATACCGATATGAAATCGTTCATTGGATTTATCCTTATCGGTCGGATACCAGCCATTTTGATTATCAAAATTCAGCGGCTTATTAAAAGATTTACGAGGCCAGGCCGTTATACGCTTGGGCTTCAATCCCTGACCGTTTTCGAGGTATAAGGTAAAATTCGGATAGGGTTTCTGGTTGTGAATCCAGTACTCATCCTCTTTGGTGGGATTCTGGATCTGAATATGTGTCTCGGGGTCCAGAGACCGGAATACCCGGGCCGGCACGGACACGATCAGGATATAATATCGATCCGGCCTGAGTTCCAGAAATTCCGGATCATCTAGTCGGCCCAGCGGAGTCCAGTCCGGAACCAGAATCTTTCTCATATAATACTCCACTTCCAAATCCGGCCCCGGATCATTTTGCTTTTGATAATAATAAATCGAACCCGCCGCGGCGACAATCAGCAGTAAAATAACAAGCTTTTTCATTAGCAGGCCTCCAGTAACATCTTATCCTACAAAATTTTATAAAAATTACATTTTTGGGGCTACACTATCCATAAAGTATAAAAAAAGAATGTTTCACGTACAAATAAAAAAATATCCGCATCTTTAATCAAAAATCTGAAATCATACTTCTCAAATAACTTTCCTCTGCTCTATTGGATTTTCCTTAAAGCCAGGGTGTAGATTTTTCTTCCCTCGCGCAGATACTTGCGTTCGAAGTTTGACCCCACCCACTCCCCAACATCGGCCGAGTCGGTGGGATAAAAATCGACCTGTTCAAAACGCGGAGCAATCTCCTGATGGTCTCTTAACACCTCCGTTATGACCTGAAAATAATCCGCATGATCAGTGGCAATACGGAGAAATCCGGCAGGCAGGAGAGTGCGTAAGACGGTAAAAATGGTATCCGGACAAAAAAATCGTCTCTTATGATGACGTTTCTTGGGCCAGGGATCAGGAAAATACACATGATACGTCTGCACCGATTCGTCCGGTAGAAAACGACCGATAAACTCCCGCGCATCCGCACGTAAAATCCTTACATTCCCCATCTGCCAGCGCCGCATTCGGTCAACACTATAGCGATAATACTTATTGGCCCATTCTATACCCAAATAATTAACCTCCGGATGCGCACGCGCCTGGTTGAGCAGAAAGGTTCCTTTCCCGGAACCAATCTCGATCTGCACCGGCCCGGGACGAAAAAAAATATCCTGTAACTCCAGGGGAGCTATACACTTATCAATATCAAGAGAAATATCTTCATTCGTTATCGGCAATTTATTCATCCTTTGGCTTGCCCACAGCATGGGTTACCTCATATCATATTATAAACAAACGTTTGGCACAAGCTCTCTTGATAAATGGAAGACTATGTAATGGTGCTAAAGCTAACCACAGGGCTGACCGATTTGATACAATGACAATTACCATTCATAAAGATAACTATCTTTCTGATTGAAGGTAAGCCAAGCAGGGAGGTCTTACTGATGGTCAAGCTGTTAAGGCGCAGATTTCGCCGAATTCTGATTGATGTCGATACCCAGTACGACCTGGTCTATCGTCTTGATCAGTATCGAGATCAAATGCTCCGCAATATCCGCCGGATTATCGCATGGAGCCGGATTAACCATTATCCAGTTATCTCTACTGCCATTTGCCGGCGTGAAGTGAGCTGTCCAGATCCCGATCTGAATGAAGATATCTGTATCGAAGGAACTCAGGGCCAGAAAAAAATCCGTTATACCATGCTCAACTCCAATGTCCTGTTCGGCCCGGATAACCGGCTTGATCTGCCCCGGCATCTACTGACCGACTACCAGCAGGTCATTTTTGAGAAACGATCCGAAGATCCATTTGAAATGCCCCGGGCCGATCGATTACTTTCCGAAGTGAAAGCAGACGAGTTTATCGTATTTGGGATCGGACTGGAGACAGGTATAAAGCATACTGTTCTGGGTCTGCTCCGCCGGAAAAAACAGGTCGTCCTGGTAAAGGATGCCATGGAACTCAACGGTAACCGTGATGTCCATCTCTGCCTGCGTAAACTCGAGGCCAAAGGCGCCCGAATCATAAGCACTGCCGACCTGGCCGGCCAAAGCCACCTTCATGGCTCTGCTGAACACCAGCAACCCTGGCACAACCAACATCTCATCAACGCCCGCATAGGATAAGACACAAAAACGGGATCACCAGTCATGGCCCAGCAGAACACCGAATCAAGATTTTGCTCCTTTCCGGATTTTCTCTTGACAAGCAACTCAAGAGGTACAAAATCTAAATCATAATTATACCCGTTCGGGTATCAGAGGTACTGTAACGATTGTGTAACTTTCAAACTCATAAAGAAGACGCCAGCGTCAAAAGTATTGCGAACGTTTGTTTCTGGATTAAAAACAAGGATTTTAAGTGCCAATATCCACTTTTGACGGTAGTATCAAAGAATACCCTACTGAAAGAGTTTACCCATGATTAAGACCAAGATTATCGCCACCCTGGGACCGGCCTCCAGCCGTACAGAGGTTATCAGAGCCCTGTCCTCCACGGATGTCGGGGTTAATATGTTCCGCCTGAATTTTTCTCACGGCACGCTGGAAGAGCATGAGGCCCTGCTCGAGACCATCAACGACATGCGCGGGCAATCCACGTATGCCATCGCGGTAATGGGCGACCTCTGCGGCCCTAAAATCAGAACCGCTAAAATCGAGCCGCAGGGCCAGGTGCTTCAGGAAGGGGAAGAACTCATCATTGAACCATCCCTGGAAACCGGCGATGTGTATCATTTTGGCACTAACTACGAACATTTCAGCAGGGATGTCAAAATCGGCCAGCGTATTCTTATCGACGACGGCCAGATTGCTCTCCAGGTTACTAATATTACCGGCAACCGTACCCACTGCAGGGTCCTGGTCGGCGGGCCGCTTTACAGTCACAAAGGGATCAACCTGCCCGATACGGATATTTCCTCACCCGCCATTACCCCACGCGACTGGCAATGTGTTGACTGGGCCATCGAGCATGAACTGGATTATCTGGCCTTAAGCTTTGTCCGGACCGCCGAAGAGATCAGGAAACTCAAAGAGTATCTGCGCAGCAAATCATCTTTTATCAAACTGGTCGCCAAAATTGAAAAGCCCCAGGCTCTTGACCATCTCGAAGAGATTATCGATGCCAGTGATGCCGTGCTGGTCGCGCGGGGCGATCTGGGCGTGGAGATGGACCTGGCCCAGGTGCCCCTCATCCAAAAACATATCACCCAGATGTGCCGCTGCCTGGGCAAACCGGTTATTGTGGCCACCCAGATGCTCCAGTCCATGATCGATGCTCCCACTCCGACCCGTGCCGAGGTTTCGGATGTGGCCAATGCTATCATGGATTTTACGGATGCCGTGATGCTTTCCGGCGAAACCGCGGTGGGTCAATATCCGGTCCAGACCGTGCGCACTATCAGCCGGATCGCTCACTATACTGAAAAATTCCTCGACGAGCATGATGCCTACCGTCCCATGATCACGACGATAGAGGAACTGGCCGTCACCGCCACCCTTGCCCGCAGCGTGGCGCATATTATCGATGAACTGGGTGAAGCCATTAAACTAATCGTCACCTGGTCCGAAACCGGCGCAAACGCGCGACTGTTGAGTAAATCTCGCGCTGATGTGCCGATCATTGCCTTTAGTTCCGATGAACTGGCCTGCCGACAGATGACCCTGCATTATGGCGTAATACCCATCTGCCATGAAATGCCTTCCGATATCATCCAGTTTGCCAAACTGGCTGATACCCTTATTCTACAAAAAAAATGGGCCCAGGTCGCCGACCAGATCATTCTATTACCCTCGCGCGGACTGACACCACCCACCACCACACACGCTATCCTTTTGCATACTATTTCGGACCAATAAAATTCCAAGCAAATTTTACCTTTTTTTCGCAAAAGGCTTGGAAACCATGTAAGTATCTGAAATTAAATTAGATAGGGTTTTAATGCCAAATTGTACTTCAGACGAGTCTGAAACTTTTTCTAAAAACAACTGATTATCCTATTGCAAAAAACAGGGTTTGATATATAATATAATTGCTTTTCTGCCCCAACTTACAGAGGCGCGCTCCACCTCCTAGCGCGTCTCTATTTTTTTTAAACCTTCCCACTTATTATGCAGATATAATATATACTAAGCAATGTGTGCTTAACTGTTTAATATTTAATATTTTACAAAATTTCCCTTGATTTTTTCCGATTATATGTTTACATTATTGGACAAGGATTAGACCGTTCTGGATAAAGGGTGTCAGATGGTGCTGAATCTTTTTGGCAAAGGAGTTAGAGCTTCCTTTCTTTTCGTGCTCTTGCTGATGATGGTGATTGTGCAGGCACAGACCCCACCTAATGATGAGTGCGTTGATGCCAATGAGGTCTATCTGGATATCCCCTATACTGGTTCTTCCGCAGGCGCCAATGGTATGACCACCAGTGACTGCCTGTATAGCTCCAGTGATTATCATGATGTCTGGCACAAGTTTATCCCGCCTCATAACGGGACATATCTTTTCAGTCTATGTGATAGTGAATTTGACACCACGCTGGTGCTGATGGATTCCTGCGGCGGTACAGAACTGGTATGTAATGATGACAGTTGTTACGAGCAATCGCGCGTGCTGTATTCATTAGACGAGGGTGAAACCTGTTATATCCGTATAGCCGGCTTTTATGGCGCGACCGGTATTTATACCTTATCTGTCACGGAAATCCTTACCGGCCCGGCTTATGATGACTGCAACGATGCGCAAGAGGTGTTCCTGGATGTACCCTTTGAGGGAACCACGGTCGCCGCGACCGGTACGGATATCAATAGTTGCGGGAATAACGATTACATGGATACCTGGCATTATTTTAATCCGCCATATAGTGGAATGTATATCATTGATCTCTGCGATAGTGAATTTGATACGACGCTGGCCCTGTATGACGGATGTGGCGGCAGTGAAATTTTATGCAGCGATACCGGTCATACAGCCTGTGGTTATCAGAATTTTTCAGAGATGGTGGATTTATCTCTCGATAAAAACAACACCTATTATCTGCGTATCTCCGGCGCCTACGGCAATATGGGGGACTATACCCTGTTAGTAACCACCCCGGGTTGCCAGATGCCTGAATCTCCGGTCGAACCTATGCCGATCCAGGACGCCAACGAGGTACCGACCGGCACGATCTTAAGCTGGAACGGCACCGAATCCCCCGGTTTCGGGGAGAGTTTCATATTTCCCAAAATCATCTACGGCGAAGACGACCGCATGGAGCAGTACGAAGTGATGAATTCCGACTGGCTCCTGGCCGGGGACGCGACCGTGGCGCTGGTTGATGTCGCCGTACTAACGGATAACGGCAACGGCACTTATACCATGCCGACAGAAACCCTGGCCGAATACTATGAAGATGCCACGGGGCGTCCGCTTTGTCCGGATGAGCCCTATATTGATCAGCCGGTCGGGCCTTATTGTTCTGGATTTCTGGTCGCCCCGGATATTGTGGCCACGGCCGGGCACTGCGAGGATTATGAATATACCTGCGGTGATATTGCCTTTGTCTTCGGCTATTACATGCTCAATCCCGTCACGCCGCAGGTAACCATCGACGAGTCCCAGATTTATTATTGCAGTGAAATCATTGACAAGGTTCTGGATCATTCCGGGGCTGACTGGGCGTTAATGCGCCTGGACCGGAAAGTGACGGACCATTTGCCGGTGCCGTTACGCCGGAGCGGGTCAGTCGCGCTGGATGACGAACTGCTGGCCATTGGTCATCCAATGGGGCTGCCGCGTAAATATGCCAGCGAAGCGGTTGTGCGGGACATCAGTGATCCGGACTATTTCGAAGCGGATCTGGATGTCTATGGCGGTAATTCCGGCTCGCCGGTTTTTAGTAAGAATACGTTCGAAGTTGAGGGGATCCTGGTCCGGGGTAATGAAGATTTTGTTGCTGACGGCGACTGTGACCGTTCGAATGTCTGTCCTGAGACCGGCTGCGGACCCGACGGATGGGAAGAGATCACGCGCGCCACTCTGTTCAGCGACCTTGTCCCTTCGTTTGACGTGTATCTGGGCGCGGATCCCAACAGTATGGCTTTACAGGATACGGATATTATCGTGTACTGGTATGATCCCGGCCCGCTACAATGCGGCACAAATTATTACTGGCAGGTCGTCGCGCGGAACGAATGCGGCGAAACAGCCAGCCCGGTCTGGTCGTTTACTACCACTCCCTCGGGCGACTTCACCCACGACTGCATCGTGGACCTTATCGACTGGCCCGAACTGGCCGCCGCCTGGCTCGATATGGATTGCAGTTCTGACAATAGCTGGTGTGACGGAGCCGACCTCGACCACTTAGGAAACGTGGACCTCAGCGACCTCTATATCTTCCTCACCAACTGGCTCATCGACCTTAATCCCTGATTGATATTAATATACCCCTGCAAAAGGGATATATATATCTCCCGGTCCACTTCCTTCACCATACCATTGATTGGTATAAGATGAATAGATCACCCGCATCGTGGTTAATTCTGAGCTTGAATAATTTTCAACGTGAGTATCTGTATAAGCGACATTTATCTTAATATCAATTTCATCAATAGCGATATCATCAGTACATCCAAACTCATACCATTGAGAATACCAGTCATTCTCACTTGTAACACCGGCATGATCCATGGGTTCACAACTACCAAAATGTTTAAAATATATGGAATTTTGGCTATTGATTTTGAGATCTTTATTTTGGCTTTTCCAATGATATGCACCAAAATAATCACTTACCAGTATTGTGCTTTCACCGCGCTTACCCGCCATATTACGTGGCCCAAAAAAATATCGACCTTCATTAACCAAATATCCCTGATATCCCCAATAGAAACAATATGTACCAAAAAATGGATCTGGTTTACGACGGGTATCCGGATTATCCCAGTTTTTAGACTGCCAGGCTTCCTGTAAATACTTGTGTTTACTGGGCGCTCTTGGACAAACCATAATATCGGTATTTTCGATATAATCTCCAAGATAATCTCTCATAGACCGACAATGAAGAGGCTGGCCTGCATAATATGTTATCATTGTCATTGGTTCCAGCCAGTCCCAATTGGCATTCCTACGGGCCGTGTTGGCTACTGAGGGAGGGTATTTATCATGATGATCGTAGGCATATATATTCAAAAAAGTAGCTATATCCCGCTGATTACACCGATTTGTCAGATCAAAAGCTCTATCCTTTGCCGCCGACAAACACGGCATCAATATACTCGTCAGGATGGCAATAACTCCCATCACCACCAGCATCTCGACCAGCGTGAAAGCACGCCGGCTGTATCTTCCTTTCGCTCGCTTCATCTGTCTTACCTCCGACAGAATTTTTCCTGGCCGGCTGCCGTAACGACCGTTACATCCTGGAACAACGCCGCCGGCCCACCATTAAATACCAAAACCAATTTCCATCGTCAAAACTATATTTATTTTTTTTGCCACGAATCACACGAATTTTCACGAATAATTTAACATAACTTATTATATTTTAAAAGATTATAAAATTCGTGTCATTCGTGCAATTCGTGGCTAAACTTCTTTCTTTATGCTATTCCACCCACGGCAACCTCATCAGCCATTCTTCCGACATAATCGCAAAATCTTCCAGGTTCACGATACCATCCTTATTAATATCCCCCCGTAATAGACACTGACTCATACTGGCATAGGCCGTGCCGCCGTAGGCGCCCTGGTTAATGCGCCCGCCGTTGGGCATACGCTCATCGCCGGGATCCTCATTTGGGTCACCGCTGTCAATACACGGACTCGTCACCACATCAAACAACCACGCCCCGTCAAACATGCCAAACATATTCGGATCCCCCGGATCCTCCGGGTAAAACCGACCCTTCTCCGATTTCAAATGATAATCATCATTATCTTCATCACCAAATATTGGATTACCCAAACAAAAGCCGGCTATGCCATTTTCATACATTGCCAGAATTTCATCTCCAGAGAGTGCTCGACTATAGATTTGGACTTCATCAATCATTCCTTCAAACCAATAATGAATTGTGCCATAATAATGTCCAATGGATAACTCATTGATATGGCTTTCCATTGCTCCATCAGGATCGGGATTTGAGTCCATCAAATTTCCATCAAGATATATTTTCACTATATTACCATCATAAGTTCCTACAACATGATGCAATTTATCTACCTCCCATTCATTTTCTGGAATAAATGCAAAAAACCAGGTTCCCGTTGTATCGGCAATCCCGAATTCTATACCATCATCATCTGGTCCATGTATTGGACCTGCTCGAAGCGAAAGAGTTCTCCCGCCATACTGGTCTAATATCGACCAACCTGAACCATCTTTCTTGTTCGAAATAAACCATGCTGAAACAGTAACTGCAGACGTTGGAAGAGCAAAAATAGATTGTGGTATATCAACATCATCATCCACTCCATCAAAACTCAATCCCTTTTTGCAAACTCCATCTATCGGAACCGCTCCGTTAACGATCCCATCATGTTCATATCCGGAATCATCATGACCGGGATCGCAAGGATCATCAAAGCTCCAATAAGCCACCAGGCCATCAACAGAATCTCCTAGTTGTTTCTGTACCCAGCTATCGTCGGCAGAGCAGTTATCCATATCCGCATAGGCATTATTCCACAAGATACTGTTGGAGATTTCCGGGGTGGCGCCGCCGTCGGCCAGAATGCCGTTATCGTTATTCACTACGGTCACATTCTTTATGGTCGGAGATGAACTCAGGCACCGGACGCCGGCATAGCTGTCGCGGATGACAAAATTTTCCAGCACACTGCCGTCCTCTTCCGCGGAATCAAACGACACCGCATAATCCGTCTCCGCTACAATATGTGCTGCATCCGCTGCACTGGTAACCGTGATCGCCTTACCCAGAAAATTCACATCCTCCACATACACCCCCGGCCAGACCAGAACTGTATCACCATCACATGCTGTTTCAATACCCTTTTGGATTGTCTCAAAGGCCGTCTCACGAGTCAATCCGTCGTCACTGTTGTCCCCGGTTATCGTATCCACATACCAGGAGAGTAACTGGGCAACATGTTCGTAGGCTCCCATATCAAATCCATCACCCAACGGCCGGATATTCCCTTCGATATCCTCGTACACTCCTGCATCCGTACCTGTATCAATACAGGGCGAACCACATAGCAAGTGATAATCATTGCCCGGATCAACAAAAAGAGGATCAGAATTTATATTACCAGTACCGCTATAACCACCCTGGATATCGCAATACGTAACCAAAGCCGTACTGCCACCCAAATTTATTTCTGCCGGCGAGTCATCCCAAAGAATACAGTTCTTAAGAACTGTTGTACTTCCAGTCCCTCCATAATAATCGATTGCATATCCATTATTTCCGTTAAAAATACAATTTATAATCGTTGGACTACTTGACTGTGCATTACATATTCCTCCTCCCGAATTACTAATTGATGAAGTATTTCCGGTAAATATACAATTTATAATATAGGGATCGCTATTATCGTTGTTATTTACACCACCTCCATATCCGCTGAAATTATCTTTAAAAATACATCTCGATATTATCGGATAAGAATAACCACCATTACATATACCGCCGCCGTCACCATTTGCAGTATTACTAATAAATTCACAATACATTATTGAAGGGCTACTGTGCATGACACCTATTCCTCCGGCTGCAGCGTCTACAGATGCACTACTGTTGTCTTCAAAACGGCAGTTATTAATACTTGCAGTGCTATTATTTACACAATATATTCCTCCTCCCCAATGGCTCGCTGTATTGGCAATAAAAGTACAATTATTGATTACCGGACTGCCTGAATCACAGATCATCCCGGCACCATCATATCCATTTCCTTTGGTTATAACAAAACCATCCATTATCGCAGTGGCATCCGTCCCGCTGCCGGTCACTACATGGTAGCTATTATCGGAATTATTATCTGGTGTTCCGATATCTCCGCTCAGGATGGTTACATATATATTCGGATCCCGTAAATCAGGATCCACCTCTCCATATCCGGCGTAGCCGCCCATTAAAGCCACACCGTTAATAAGCTGAAATGTGGCGTTACGATCTCCCGGTGTCACACCAGCCCCTTCGTCAGGTTTGTAAGTGCCTTGTGCCACCCTAATCTCATCACCAGTACTTAGATACATATCATTAAGTGCATCCTGGAGATAATTATACGCGTCTTCCCAGCTTGTTCCGTCATTATTCCCGATTGCATCAGTATCCACATAAATAGTGTCACTGATATAAACCGCGTTATATATGGTCCCATGATTGTTATTGCCGGAACTATCTAAAGCGGTTGAACCTCCGCATTCATCAAAGGTCCATTCAGCCACAATATTTTGACCGGATGATATAATCCTGGTATCATTGATTTGACCGTCAAAATATTCATAATACCCTGATCCAAAATGACCATATCCTATGCTTACCTGCTGCGTAAGATCAGGTATCACAGTGATGGCCGAAGTGGTGGACGCTACTTCCAAATCATCAAGATACAGATAAGCGGTCCCGGCGTTACCATCCCAGATAGCCACTACCTCATGCCAATCTCCCAGGGAAGGGATTATCGATGAAATAAGAATGGTATCCGGACTTCCCTGTGATGTACTGCTGTTTATCTGGAAATGTAATTTCTGATCGGAACTTTTAATATCAAGAATCCATTCATCATCTGAGTCTGCCGCACTACCCCATTTGGCGATAATGGGATTATCGTCGAAGGGCAGGCTATAAGCGATAAAACGAGTTTCTATCCTTAAATATTTGCCGGAATT
>JAFGHE010000265.1 GCA_016930295.1 Sedimentisphaerales bacterium | reverse complement strand
CATTTTCGTTAATGGGGGTGCTATGATTGAAGCTATTGCCAAGATATTAAAGAAATACTGGGGTTACGATGGTTTTTTGCCCATGCAGGCCCGCGCCATGACCTGCACTGCAGGAGGGCGGGATTCGATTGTAGTGTTACCCACCGGCGGCGGCAAATCGCTGTGTTATCAGGCCCCGGCCCTGGCCCTATCAGGTATGGCAGTGGTGGTCTCCCCGTTGATTGCCCTGATGAAGGACCAGGTGGACGCCCTGGTCGATTGTGGGATACCGGCGGCGCGTATCGACAGCACACAATCACCCCCCGAGCAACGAGCAGTTATCAACCAGATCAAAGATCGTCAGATCAAGATGATTTACCTCTCGCCGGAACGGCTCGGTTCTCACGGATTTCTGGATTTTCTCAAACAGCATGACCTGTCATTTATCGCCATTGATGAAGCTCATTGCATCAGTATGTGGGGCCACGACTTCCGGCCGGAGTATCGCCAACTGGGCGAACTCAAATCCGCAATCGAAGGCATTCCCATCCACGCCTTTACCGCCACCGCCACGCAGGAGGTCCAGGCGGATATCGCACGCCAACTCAATCTCAAAGAGCCGGAAATTATTGTCGGATCCTTTGACCGGCCGAACCTCATCTACAAAGTTCAACGCCGCCGGGATATTTTAAACCAGGTCCGCTCTGTCCTGGACCGCCACCCCGGCGAATCGGGCATTATCTACTGTATCCGGCGCAGAGACGTCGAAGAAATGTGCTCTAACCTGAACGAACACGGATATAAGGTCGCCCCCTACCACGCGGGGATGGAAAACGAACACCGCAAAAAAAACCAGGACGCCTTTATCAACGAACAGG
This sequence comes from Sedimentisphaerales bacterium, assembly GCA_016930295.1. GTDB lineage: Bacteria > Planctomycetota > Phycisphaerae > Sedimentisphaerales > SM23-30 > JAFGHE01. The sequence continues at coordinate 9,390 of JAFGHE010000265.1, read as the reverse complement.
TTGGCATTATCGCGGCCACCATCGCCTTTGGCATGGGCATCGACAAATCCAATATCCGTTATGTAATCCATGCGGGCATGCCCAAATCTCTGGAGCATTATCAGCAGGAAAGCGGACGCGCCGGACGAGACGGCCTGGAGGCCGAGTGCTGCCTGTTCTACTCCGGCGGCGATTACGGCACCTGGAAAAGCATCTTAAAAGACACCCCGCCGGAAGTCATCGAAATCACCATGGCAAAACTCAATGCCATGTACGATTTTTGTACCGGCGTTACCTGCCGGCATAAAGCCATCCTGACCTATTTCGGCCAGGAATACCTTAAAGACAACTGCGCCGCCTGCGATGTCTGCCTGGGCGACCTGGATACCGTTAAGGATGCTCTGATCATTGCCCAGAAAATTCTCTCCTGTATCCTGCGACTGCATGAACGATTCGGCGGCGACTACACCGCGGCCGTACTGACCGGCTCATGCGATCAGCGTATCCTGGAATACGGCCACAACCAGCTCAGCACTTATGCACTCCTGTCAGATTACCCCAAACGTATCGTACGCGACTGGATCGAACAACTGGCAGCCCAGGGCTTTATCCTGAAAACAGGCGACTATAATACCCTGCAGGTAACCCAAAATGGCAGGCAGGTTCTAAACGGCAGCCAGACTCCTCATCTTCTCCAGCCCTCGACCAAAAAGACTAAGGTATCTAAAGCACACCTGGATTCCTGGGAAGGTGTTGATAGAGAACTCTTCGAGAGATTACGAGCCCTGCGCAGTTCCATAGCCACTAAAAAAGGAATGCCTGCCTATATCGTCTTTGGCGATTCCAGCATCCGCGACATGGCCCGGCGCCGCCCCGGCAACAGAGAATCATTCCTCATGGTTCACGGCGTAGGTGAAAAAAAATGCGATCAATATGGAGAACTTTTCCTGAATGCCATCCGGGACTATGATAAAATTAATTCTTCAGATGATGAATAAATGAATATCCTGATTTGCATAATTCTGCCGCAATTGGAAGATCAATATAACTATATAACAATAAGGCTGTTACAAAATCACAGATAATCAATGTCAGTAGCAAACATCTATGGTTATATCATAACCCATTTATTTATAAGACATTATATCACTACCGAAAATCCGGCCGTTACCCAGAAGGAAACAAATTCAGGAAAACTCTGTCTAATAAGGACTTAAAACACTTTTTTGTTGAATTGGACATATTTTTTCTATATGTTTATTCAGGTTTTCTGATGAAAACATCTTAATCTTTAATGTTCTTCTGAAAGTTAGTAAATTGTGATGGCAGGTATCTGGTATTTTTTAAAGTGTTTTTGCGAAAGGGAATGATTATGAAAAATGTATTAGGAATTACTTTGTGTCTTGTTTTACTGTCTGGTTCCGTATGGGCCCAGGTCAGTGAGCCCAAACTCGGAGTTGACCTGGATGCAACCTTTGTTTCTAAATATATGTGGTACGGGTATGATGTATATGACGACCACGGCGCCTTCCAGCCGAGTGTGAACCTGGATCTCTACGAGACCGGATTTAACCTGAATTTCTGGGGTTCCATGCCCTTTGGCGGCGGCAATGATGATCTGAATGAAATCGACTATACGATAGGATATTCGAAAACGTTTTACGATGACGAAATGTACGCCCTGGATTTTAAGACCAACTTTATTTACTATCAATACCCCCGCTGGAATCATAAAGCGGATGCCCAGGAGCTCGGGGCGAGGGTGGCCATGCCGAAACTATTATCTATCGGGGAATACCCGTTAATCCCGAGTTACTATGTCGGTTTGCTCTGGCCCAATTCCAGTGGCGTTGGTGCTGATGTTGCCGGCGCTTTCCATGTTTTGGCCCTCAACTGTCCCATCCCTGCAGCATGCCCTTTTACCGGGCAGGAACATGTTATCAATCTTTTCACCAATATCACGTATAACGATGGCGCTTACGGCGCCGACCATGACTGGTCTCATATGACCTTTGGTGTTTCCACCAGTATGGCCGTCGGCGAGATTACAGTTACGCCGGCTTTATACTATCAACATACCATGGATGAATCCATCAAGAACTTTAATGCCAACGGAGATACCGACAGCGACGAAGAGTTTTGGGCCGGCTTAAGCCTTTCTTATAGTTTTTAAATAAAATGGGTGCCATGCCTAAACCGGCTAAAGCCGGTTTAGGCATGACTTTGATCTGGAGGTACTCCCCTGTCAAACAGAAGAGTAGGAAGGCTTTTCCACAAGCCGATTACATTATAAAGACTTTCGATTTCACCCCGACAGTTATACCAGCATCTGCGGCACTGATTATCAGTTCCTCCTTCACGTAACTTTTTACTGATAATGGAAATTTCATCCCGATAAAGATTCGCAACCGGACTGGGCCGGTTTTCAACACAGATGGCAATATCGCCGGTGCTGTCGATATTGAAGAATGCCTTGCCGGCCGAACACCGCCCTATTCCACCGTCCAACGCCAGGTCAAACCGCTGGAGAAATAACGGATTACTGAGGAAATTGCTATATTTTTCCCTTAACCGCAGGAGGTGGGTACTGACACTTACACCGCCGGTATATCTGAACTTACGGCTGCCGGTCTTCATGACACTGTAGGGCTGGATCATAAAGTAGACCCCATACCGGGCCGCCAGTTGGATTAATGGTTCCACCTGGTCAAGATTATCATCAAGCAACACGCACATCAGATTAACTCTCTGCCAGGGATATTGCCGGGCCTGTGAGCAGATTTCCAGTGCCTTGACGGCCTGGGTATATGCACCCTCCATCCCCCGGGCCCGGTCATGTCTGGCTTCATCGGTATAATCAATACTGATGGAAATCCCCCAAAGTCCGGCCGAAAAAAGCTCCCGGGCCAATGGCTCAGTGACCAGATAGCCGTTGGTGGTAATAAACGGCAAATGCCACCGGCCCACCACCCGGACAATATCCACAATATCATCACGCAGCAGCGGCTCGCCCCCGGCCAGGGAAATCATCATACTACCCCAGCGCCCCAGTTTCCCGGCGCCATACTCAAACTGCTCCACTGTCTGTTCCGGCAGGCGCCCCATCTCATCCCGCCAGTAATGACAGAAGCTGCATCGGAAATTACACCGATAGGTCACCTGCCACGCACACCACAACGGATGCCGCCCTAGCCGTGAACGCAATAACCGCCATTTTTTATCCTGAGAACGTATCATGGATGCCACCGTCAAAAGTGGATTTTTGCAATTAAAATCGTAGTTTTTAATTCAGAAACAAGCGTTCGCAATACTTTTGACGCTTGCGTCATCATGGTTTAATACTATACACTATATTATTGACCATGTCATCTTTTTATTATTGATAATAATGTACGTTTAGTATGCTTTAATGGGGTCCTCCTGAAAAGATACCAGAAGAAGTCAGCCGGGTCCATTTGCTGTTCAGTTGTTTTATACTTTGTCAAGGTAGTAGTCGTTTGCTTGCAGGCCAGGGCATTAATACATAACATTTTGTAATGAGTCACCCATTGATATTTAGTTGACATATAAAGCACGTCATAACCATTCATCCGTAATGCCTTATAAAGACTTTCTTCGGAAAAGAAATTCATGTGAAGGGTGGGATCCGGCATATGTTTCCATTCGGCAAAGGAACCTAAAGGCACTTCAACAAATAAAAGACCCCCTTCCCTTAAATGGCCCTGTAAATCGTGAAGCATTTGTCCCGGATCATTGAGATGTTCCATTACATGACAAAGCAATATTATATCAAATACGTGATTGTCATCTAAAATGTTGATATCCTTGCCCAAATAATGTGCTCCGGGTATATGCCAGAAGTCCTTAAAGTCCACGATGAAACACTCTTTTCTTTTTTTAATAAAAACAGAAAGGTTGAACCCCTCATTCCCGCCGTAATCCAGTATACGTTGATATTTTTCGGATGCTTTTTGAAAGGCTGTAATCAAATTATAGATTCGTTTTGCCCGTTCCCCCTTCCTTTGAACCGGGTCCGCAACCCTGATACCCCGCTGCCATTTAGGAGCCAGGAGAACGTTTAAAAGCTCTTCCTGAGCTATGATCTCTTCGTGGGTAAACCTGGGATTATAAAAAATAAAGCCGCATGCCTGACAATGCTCAATATTGAATTTCGAAGGCTCCCTGTTTTTCAGCACCCTTTCAAATAACACCCATAATCTCTCATCAATATAAGGAACATCTTCATTTTCTATCTGTTCCTGGGTTAATCCTGCAGGCACTTCAAAAAATTTCTCCAGTATAGCATGTAATTTATCAGAATGACATAGGGGGCACTTTTCAATCTTATTCATCACATTTTTCCCTATTATATCATACTGGTTATCTATGATTCACGTGTAACATCTTTATACTTTTTATTGCCAAAGCTATCATATCAACTCTTTCCGGACTAATAAAGCTGGAAATCAGACTGAATTTAAGATAATCAAAACCTAACAGCCCTTGTGTTAAAAACAGGTGAAGAGCAGGACCATCTGATTTCGATCAGGTAATTGGGATTTTCTTCAAATATCAAGCTAAATTAACTTGACTATACTGAATTCCGGTGCTATATTTGTACTGTCTGGAGTCTTTATGTTCATTTTTTGGTAGGAAGTGAACCTATGGGTAGTTGCTACAGGGTAACATTATTTAGGGAGAAAGTATATGTTTAATCAGATTAAAGGGATGTATGTTTGCGTGCTGTTGGTAACATTATTTACTGTGGGTTTTTATTGCCAGGAAAATTCAGAGGCTAAAATACCGATATGTGATATGCAGAAAATCAATATTGAAGTTATGGAGGCCTGGCGCTGGGTAGAGAAATGTCGGCGGGAAGCATGGGACCGGGAGACTGATGATCTCTTTGGGTATAGTGTTGATATTGGTATCAGACAGCAAAAGGCGATTATCGGCGCCCCTTATGACAATCGGTCAGGTGGCCCTGATTCCGGCTCAGCTTATATCTATCAAAGGGGAAGTAATACCTATGAGTACTTTCATGAGGCCAAGCTGGCTTATTCAGGCAGCAGTGGGGATATGTTTGGAAAGGCGGTAGCAATGTCAGATACTAATAATATCGCCGTTGTCGGCGCACCGATGTACGACCTTTCGGGCCGACCAGACGCTGGCGTTATCTTTCTATACACCAAGTCTGGAACTTCCTGGGGGACACCGATATTAACTTACTATCCGGCAAGCGTTTTAACCGGAGATCAATTCGGTTCGAGTGTGGATATAGATTATACGGGAAGACTGATTATGGCCGGAGCGCCTTATACGGATTATATCGGCGGGGATAGTGGATTGGCGTATGTGTTATACGGAACCAAGACCTCGTCCGGCTGGTCACTCCAGTCCAGCGCGGCGCTGATACCGTCTCAACCTCAGACCCTGACGGCGGGTGATTTGTACGGTTATGCAGTGAAATTAAATCCTTATAGTATTAATTATTACCATTATGCCATTGTCGGGGCACCCAATGATGATGAACAGACGATTACCGATTCCGGGGCGGCGTATATATTTAAGTATGATTATACTAACAGTACCTGGACTCAGGTCATACGTTTGATCGCCAGTGATGCTGATGACGATGATCACTTTGGGGCTTCGGTTTCCATTTCCTGCCCTTACGCAGTGGTGGGAGCGCCGGACGAGGACTCGGCAGCACTAAACGGCGGAGCTGTGTATGTATTTTATTTTGACGGGACTAATTGGCTGGAAATAGGCAAACTAACCTCCCCTAACCCTGTGCGCGGCGACCATTTCGGTTACTCGGTGGATATCAATAATCAATATATTGTGGTGGGAACGAAACGCCTTCCCAGTCAGACTGGAGCGGCCTATGTATTTAAGAAGACAGCATTAAAACCGGGTTCGATGAAGCCGTCGTGGGGTTATTGTGATACCCTCTTGGGTAGTGACGCCGATTGGAATGATGATCATTTCGGTTTTTCCTGTTCACTGAGCGGGATATCCAATGATGTTGCCCTGGTAGGTGCGCCAAAATATGAAAATAACGACTATAATCCCGTATATCCGGATGAAGGCGCCGCTTATTTTTATCATTATGAACCGACGAATACCATCACACCGATATTGGATTCTAATCTGGGCCAGATTCTGGGTATGACGATTATGGATGTAACCGTAAAATCCTCCGGTCAAACAGCCCAAAGTGCACAAGCGAAAATGCACAATTCTGCCACCTCTTTAATCAAAGGTGAAATGTGCGAAGTGACCTGGGCGTTTGATCCAAATGAAGTTGGACCCTATGTGAAACTGGAATATTCGCTGGATGGCGAGGACTGGTCGCCGGTCCCGGGAGCAAATATGTTATCCGCGGAGAGCGGCTCTTTTATGATGGAATATGCCTTCGGGGGATGTGTCCATGGATTACTTAAGATTACCGATGTGGAAGATCCAAATAAATATGATTTGAGTCCCTATTTTTCCGCCTACGATCCGTGTGACGGACTGGCTCTCTTAAGCCCGCGCGGAGGAGGAGTTTTACAGGGAGGAGAGGACTTGGAAATCACCTGGCTGGGCGACACATCCAGCGGCCTGGTGAATCTGGAATACCTGACGGACCTCGAAACAGAATGGATTACCATTGAGCAAACCGATAATGACGGCTTGTTTGAATGGACGATTCCTGATATTGACTCCGAATACTGCCTTTTACGCATTGTGGATCCGAATATACCTGAAAGATTTGCAATGTGTCCTGATTTCTTTGAAATTCAGGCAAGCGGCACAAGCGAAGACGTCTGCCTGAATCCGGCCGCCGCAGATATGAATAGTGATTGTCTGGTAAATTTGCTGGACTTTATTATGGTGGCAGAGGACTGGCTATACTGCGGAGATCCTACCGGACAACTCTGTATTCCATAGTCTTGTGGCTTATTATTCTTCCGTAAAAGTAATAAAATATAACAATGGCTGATATAATGAGTTAAAGAGCTGTTAGTTTTTTACTAACAGCTCTTTTTAATGCCTGCCTATTCGAATTTACTTTTTAGTCTTGTCGCGTATCGTTTAGTGAAGTTGTAATCACTTTTCAGCGCAATGTCGGCTGCTTTTTCTGTTGTTTTATTCAGCACTTCGGTTTGCTCGATCGCATTCATCGCGTACATGCCGACGATGGCGTTTGGGTTGTTTATTTCGTTTGTCAATTTCTCAAGGGTTGTGTTTTTTTGTGCTATCTTGTATAATGCCAGCAGTGCCGCAATCCGCAGGGCAGGTATTTCACATGTTGCCATTTCTTTCAGGGCAGGTTCTGATTGCCTGTCTTCGTTGACTCCGAGCCACGTTGCTGCCCGGTATTGTTCATACGCGCTGCCGGTTTCGAGTGATTTGCGCAGCGTTTTTAAATCCTTGTTTTCGCCTGCTTCTATGGTATTTATTAATTGCGTTGTGAGATCGGCGTATTTTTTATCCTGCAGGATATGGTATTTGTTTCCGTATTGTTTGCCGAGATCCTCGAGTATCGGTTCGCAGACATCGGATTATGTCTATCGTTTCGTCGCATCTGTCACGGGCAGAGACTATGAAATCCCGAGGGGCTATACTCTTGTCAAAAATGTCATGGCCCTGGAAATGTTCGGGGATTTCGATCCCGGCCAGCGCCAGTGATGTTGGCGCCAGATCAATGTGTAGTACAAGGTCGTTTCGTACGGTCTTTGCCATGTGTCCATCAGGAAAACGGATGATCAGCGGCACCTGGATACCTTCATCGTAAAGAAATTGTTTTCCGCGAATGTGGCTTATACCGTGGTCGGTCAAAAAGAAGATCACGGTGTTGTCAAATTTGCCGACTTGTTTTAGTTCTTTTACAATATCGCCGACCTGACGATCCTGCTTTCGCCATGAGTTAAGGTAAGTCTTCCAGTCATCGCGTATTACTTGATGGTCGGGGTAGTGGGGGGGCAGTGTAAAGTCTTTTATATGATCACTACTGGTGTCGTTGCGGTCCTTGCCGCCGGGGAGTTGTATCTGTGCAAAGAAAGGTTTGTCTTCGGGACAATCCCTCCAGTCGGTTCCGTCGTAGGGAGGAGTTGGGCTTATAAAGTTGTAATCGGTTTTACCGACACCATATTCCCCTGAGGCTGAGTATGCGCCGTTTGTTGTGTAGTATCCGGCTTTTCTAAAAATGTCGCTTATCAACGGGACCGTATCGGGCAATTTAAAGCTGTCGTAATATTGCGGGCGTGCCTTGCCTTTTCCGCTGTCGGTTTGTGAACGGTGGTTGTGCGCGCCGAGGGTGGTTTGGTAAATGCCGGTTACTAATGCTGAGCGGCATGGCGAGCAGACGGGGGATGTTACAAAGGCATTTTCGAATCGTATGCCCTGTTCGGCGAGTGCGTCAAGGTTTGGAGTATCAATCGCGGTTTCACCATAGCAACCAATATGAGGTGAAGCGTCTTCGGCCAAGATCCACAGGATGTTAGGCTGCGGAGCAGTTTTCTTCTCTTTGGCAAGAGAAAGCGTGGTTGGAACAGTAAAGGCGGCAGTTGAGATAGAGGCAGTTTTTAAAAAGCTTCTTCGTGTTATGTCCCTGCTGAATACCTTTCCAGTCGCCAAATCTAACCGCCTGCCAGCCATCCTTCTCATAAAATTCCCAATACAAATACCGCTTGCTGAGGTCCTGCTTTTTTCCTTCAAGTGTCGGCAGAATATTAATCCCGTCAATGTTCTCGGGCGCCTTGGTTCCGGCGATCGCAGCGCAGGTGGGCATGACATCGGCGAAGTACCAGACCTGATCGCTGACTGTTCCGGCCGGAACGCGGTCCGGGCGCCGAACGATCATTGGCACACGGATGCCGCCTTCATAAGCATCGCGCTTTCTCCCTCTAAGCGGCCCGTAACTATCATACGCATCCCAATTCGCAGTAGCGCCATTATCCGAACAGAAGAAAACGAATGTATTGTCATCAATGCCGGCCTTCCTGAGTGTATCCATAATACGGCCAACATCCCTGTCCATCCGACTGATCATCGCTGCATAGGCCTTTTCATCTCGTGTCCGCGGCCTGTTCTTATAGATGTCCAGGTCGGGAACCTGGTAGCGGTCATGCGGAACGCAGTACGGGATATACAAAAAGAATGGGGACTGCCGGTGACGCTCGATAAAGTCTATTGCGAACTCGCTGAACAAATCTTGAGTGTATTGCGTTTCCCTGCCATTTTCATTACCTTCAAGCATCACCTTTTCTTTATCCCGCCAGATAAACGGCGGATAGTGATTATGGGCATTACGCTGGTTCAGAAAACCGAACCATTCGTCAAAACCCTGCTCGTTTGGTTCGCCCGTCGTATTGGGTTCGCCGAGTCCCCACTTACCCGTCATGCCTGTGACATACCCGGCAT
>JAFGHE010000030.1 GCA_016930295.1 Sedimentisphaerales bacterium | reverse complement strand
GGGCAGGCCGTCATCGCTGGAATTTGAACCGTCCAGTTCAACATAAACTGAACACGGATCTACATCCATACCCAGGTAAACATTCTGGTCCTCGCCGGCATCGGCTACCGGATAGGCATTGTCGTCAGCATCGAAAGCCCAGAACACACCGCCATAATTCGGATCTGTTCCCGGAGGATCGACATCTTTGAAACCATCCACTACCCAGACATAAGTAGTATTATCTGCCAGTACGGGCATTGTCGTTGAATCTGTAGCAGGCGGATCGGTGGGGCTATTGATAGTTGCAATCAGACTTAAAACAGTCTTGTAGTTCGATTCAGTCACCAGATTTGGTTCAGCCACTGCGCCAAAATATACTTCCACCTTATCCAGACCTGAAGTGGCATTTACCCAGGTAAGATTTGCAGGCGGAGAAAGAACGTTCACTAATGAACGATCCGCAGGGTCGGGATCACTGGGCGCCGGCGGCAGGTCCAGGTCGATGAAATCGTAACTTGCCCATCCCCAACCAGCCAGAACCCAAATTTGGTTGTAACCGGACTGCAGTTCAAATGTCATCGGGACGTTCATCGATTTGCCGGCATCATTCCATGATGGAGCCCAACGGCTGACAATCTGCCATTTAAAATCACCCGTTCCATAGGTCGTAATTGAATCGACAAAGTCCTGCCAGGTAGCAAAAACCCAGTCATGGGGACCTTCTGTCCGTGACTTGGACCAACTGTACTCAGCGGCATAATTCTCTCGGCATGCTTGCCCATCAGGACCCGGACCATTTTCGTTGTTGAGATACCAACTGTCCCAGTGTTCACCCACTGCGGGAGCATTGACGCTAAATCTCGCACTATACTCCTGGGCCTTGCGAACATTCACGGAAAAAAGAAATTGCCCTAAATTTCCGGAAGGATTTTCTAACCAGATGTAGCCGTCATTAGACTCCCCTGTTCCAGTTAATGGGCCAGGATTACAGGGATCGATCTCTAGATGAGCCGCGCCTGACAACTCCATGTCCTCGCACTCAAAACGGACCCAATCTGCCGCTGCATATGAGGTCAATGCGAGTAACACCACAAACAAAACACATACTTTCTTCATAGCATTCTCCTTTTTCATAGTAATCTCCTTAACACAATAAAAATACACACACTATGCTAACAAAAGCACACTAAACTTATTTAAAATTGCCAGATACCTCTACAAGAAGTTTTCCTTTGCTTTATAGATTTTATTATACCGGACGCCTTTCTAAGAATCAACTGAAAAATTATGGAATAAGTAAAAAAAATATTTGAGCAAATATTTGTTTAGTTTTTGTTTTAATGGTTTAAAGGTTATTCTGCCTAACTGCTGTGGCACAAATAGTTATAATAAAATTAGTATTCCGGCACTGACTTCCACCGGAACAGACCTATAATAACCTCACTCTAACCCTTGAACACCAGAGACAACCATAAAACAGATAACTGACCACCATTTTCCAGTTGCTACTTTGTCCTTACTCTTTTCTCTATCCTGCACTATTAACATAAAGTAAATATTTACAATAAGTTACAATTCTTACGTCGATATAGGCACACTCACTCGATACATCGTCCTTATACCATAATTATCGTATCTTTGTCAATACATTTTTCGTATTTTTCTATCGGGATTTATTTTAAAAATATCTTTTTTGCACTCAATTATTTATTATCAGCCCCCTACACATTTTTCAGGCTGATAACGCCGCCATGGCATGGATTTTATAAAATAGGAAGATTTTAAGCGTTGGGTAAAATAGGCTAATCCAGCGGCTATTTGTCAGATTTAACTGGTGTAGGTAAAAATATAAATAATCGGCAACTGACCGCGAAAACCATATAACTCTATAATTAGAAAGATTTTACATATTTTAAACATTTTTGAAGGATTCATGATTCTTCTAGACTGGTACCTGTTATCAGAGTATAATAAAATTAAGAGCATAATAATATTTTGATGCTACCGTCAAAAGTGGATATTGGCAATTAAAACCGCTGTTTTTAATCCAAAAACAAGCGTTCGCCATACTTTTGACGCTGGCGTCTATTTTGGGATATGAAAGGTGCTCAACCATGCCTGATTTTCATCCCCGAAAGCGATTTGCTTTACCATCGCTCGGGAGTATATTCACGCCCGGAGTGAGTTTATTATTACTTCTGATGATCCTGGGTTATTCTCTGGCTATCTTCAAGCCGCAATTTACGACGGATTACCTTTGCCTGAATCCCCAATCCTGCCTGCCGATGAAACCCTGGCAATTAATCACCTATAGTTTTATAAATCGCTGTTTTTTATCACTGTTTCTTAATGGCTTGATTGTGTTATTCATGGGCAGTGCCATTGAAGGTCAATGGCGTTTTGTCTCTTTAATACTGCTTTGGCTGGTGGTATCCCTGGTGTGTGGTTTACTTTGGCTCCTGGTGAACACAATACAGGGGCAGCAAATTATCGGCTTTGGTTCAGCGGCCTGTTGTTGTGGTATCATCGGCGCGTTTGGGCTGATTTTTCGCCGCCGAGAGGTTATGGTCATGTTTACCAGTAAAATGAATGCCCGCCAGATTGTACTCATATTAATATGTGTTTATGCCGTTATGGCTATTACCAGTCCCATACTTCTTATATGGGTTGCTGGTGCGGGGGTGGGGTATTTACATGTTAAGATACATTTGTATCTGGCCGCCCGGGCCGGGTCAAGGTCTCCGGCCCAAACCCGCCCCTCTGATGGCTTTGTGGATATTGATTAATCGGATGAATAAATTAGTACCCTCAGAATTGGCTGAACGAATAGAGGTCGCCCGTAAGGCCCTGGAAAACTGCCGGCTTTGCCCTCGCAATTGTGGCGTGGACCGCCGTGCAGGGCAGCAGGGGTATTGTCGCCTAAATCATTCCCTGTGCTGTTTCCGGGAGATGGTGGTTGATTATGAGGAAACCGGACTGAATCCCTCTCACCAGATTTATCTGGCCGGCTGCAACCTTAGATGCGAGTTCTGTACAGTGGCGGAATGGAACGCAAATACCGATTTGGCTTCGATAATCTCAATGAATGAGTTAATCGGGATAGTTGAACAAAAACACATATCTGGCGCTCGTAATATAAATTTATTGGGCGGAGAACCGTCGGTGAGCCTGGCAGGAGTCCTGGAATTACTGGAGAAAATCGACCCGGCCATCCCCGTGGTGTGGAACTCTAACATGTATTATAATGAGATAGTTACGGAATTGCTGGATGGATTAATAGACATTTTTTTGGCCGATTTTAAATACGGCAATAATGACTGTGCCCGGCTATTATCAGGGACCGATGATTACCTGGAGGTCGTAAAACGGAATATCCAGAGGTCTCACGGGAAGGATAAAATGATTATCAGGCATTTGATTATGCCGGGCCATTATACCTGCTGCGCGGAACCGGTGTTAACCTGGATTGCGGAAAATGTTCCTGACGCCAAAGTTAGCCTGCGCCGGGATTACATACCCCCGGCCGAGCCGGGGTTTGCACCCTCGGATTATCAAAACCCCCGGGAAATCCGAAAAGCTGAAGATTTGGCACGTTCCCTTGATTTGAGGCTTATCCAATGAGCCCAAAAAAGTACAAACGAAAACCCGGCGATTTTGAGTTGCGTATCTTACCCAACGGCCAACTGGTGATGATCGCGCCGGACGAAGCAATCATAAAAATGGCACGGTCACTGACCGAAGCCGGTATGGAGTCACAATCCAATGGACAACGAGAAAATACCCCTCAAGATAAAGACGGAAAATAATGCGAATCAACCGGCCGGGCATCTAAAGCCGGAAAGACAGATGACGGAGCTGGAGGTTCTGGTCCGGGCCCGTTATCCATTAATTTATGTGGTATCCTGGGAAGAACAGCGACTGAGCGCTCTGGTGGCCCGCATCGCCCAGCGTCTGGATAAAAGGGTTTTCGAATGGTCGATCACCACAGGCCTGGTACCGATGGGAACCTCGATTCAATCGCAAAAACACTGTGATTCAGCGAGCAAGGATCCTCTGGTGGCTCTGGATACAGTGGTCGAACATGCGGAATCTGCGCTGTATCTGTTCAAGGATTTCCATCCCTTTTTAAAGGGGCAAAATATGGCTATTGTCCGACGCTTACGGGAAATAGCCGCGTCCCTGAAACACACCTATAAGACCATAGTGATTATCAGTCCCATGTTTCAGATGCCGGCCGAACTGGAAAAGGACCTGACAATCGTGGATTTCGACCTGCCCTCGGAAAAGGAATTCAATGTCCTTTTAGACCGTATCATTGAAGAAGTGAAGGATAATCCCAGACTCAATGTCACCCTGAACCAGGTCCGGAGGGAACAGATTGTCCATGCCCTTTTGGGGTTGACCCTGGCGGAAGCGGAAAATGTGCTGGCCAAAACCCTGGTGCAGTATCGCTCTCTGGGCGATACGAGTCTGCCGGTCATTCATAACGAAAAAAAACAGATTATCCGTAAAAACGGCCTGCTGGAATATTTTGATAGTAATGAGAGTATTGATTCCATTGGCGGGCTGGATGAATTAAAAATGTGGTTAACCAAGCGTGCGGTGGCTTTTTCCGACCAGGCCCGGGAGTATGGCCTGCCGGCCCCCAAGGGTGTCTTGTTGCTGGGCGTACAGGGCTGCGGTAAGAGTCTTTCAGCCAAGGCGATGAGTAATATACTGCAATTGCCCCTACTGCGTTTTGATGTGGGACGCCTGTTTGGTTCGCTGGTGGGTTCTTCCGAAGAAAATGTACGCCGGGCCATCAAGGTGGCGGAATCCGTAGCGCCGGTGGTTATCTGGGTCGATGAGATCGACAAGGCGTTCCGCGGTTCCCGGGGCAGCAGTGCCAGTACGGACGGCGGCACCTCCGCTCGGGTCTTTGGAACCTTTTTAACCTGGATGTCGGAAAAGACCAAACCGGTCTTTGTGGTGGCCACGGCCAATGATGTCACCCAACTACCGCCGGAACTCCTGCGTAAAGGCCGATTTGATGAAACCTTTTTTATCGATCTTCCTTCCTGGCTGGAACGTAAAGAAATATTTCAGGTCCATCTGGCCCGACGCGGGATTAAATTCAGTGATACCGAGCTCGATCGGTTGGCTGAATCCAGCAATGGCTTCAGCGGCGCTGAAATCGAGGAGGCAATTATAAGTACCTTATTTGACATATTTTATGACAAACAAGAGATGTCCGCGCAAAAACTGCTACAGAATATTCAAAAAGCGGTTCCTCTGTCTAAAATGATGAGCGAAGATATCGACAGACTACGTAAATGGGCGGAAGGCAGGGCCCGGTTCGCCACCAGTGAAAAATATTCCGTAAAACCGGATGCTGATAAACGTAAAATTGAAATTTAATACATTTAAAATTAGAAAGGGGTAAACAATGAGTACGGTAGTGATTTTGACTCCGATAATTATTTCCAGCTGGCCGGTAATCGCCCCGGCGATAATGGGGGCCGCCGCCGCCCTGGGTCTGGTGGTCAAGGATGATATTGCCGAGGAGCAAAACGAAGAACAGGTCCACGAGACGGTTGAAGTCGAACTGGCCGAAAGTGAAGTGATCGCCCAAAACCTCGCTACGGAGCAGGAATTAGTCCTGGCCAAGGGTAACCTAGAAATTCGGATAAAACGGGATGAGCGGGGTCGGTGTGTGGTCTGTGCCTCCGGACGTGATTACAGTAAAGCCGAACTGGAACAAAAAGCCCAGGAGTTCACTCAGAAAATGACCCAGTGTTTTGTGTATAACCGGGTGGTCAGTGAACTGCAAAACAACAATATGCAAATCGTCAATGAAGAAGTTATGGAAGATGATACGGTCCGAATTAATGTCAGGCATTGGGTGGATTAGAAAATGGCAAATCACGAACTGGAAATCACAATTGCGAAAAACGGCGAAGTAAGGGTTCATGTCAAGGGCGCCAAGGGAAAAAAGTGCCTGGAATACAGCCAGTGGCTGGCACAGATTGTAGGCAAAGTCAAAGACCAGCACTATACCAGCGAGTATTACGAGCCGGAAACAAAGGTGAAAATTGAACTGCATCAGGAACTCAAAGAAGAAGGCTAGGTTACCATGCGTTGTTCCCGATGCGGTTTTGAAAATATGCCGGGGCAAAAACGTTGCTTCAAATGCAACTCGGTTTTGCTGACAGAAGATACCCCCGTGACCATTGAGCCGCCCCGCATGGCAGGCTGGAAAAAGCCGTTTCGCGTGTTTTTTCGTCAAGTACGGCGTTTAAATAAGGGCCAAACACTGGATTCATACCCGGGCCGACTGCCCCACTGGCTGAAAAATTTTTCCCGGTCTGTCTTACCCGGATTATTGTTATCAGTGATCCCGGGGCTGGCCCATGTCGTTCAAAAGAAATTCAGGCAGGTTTGGTATTATGTTCTGGCCTGGCTGGTATTTTTAATCCTCGCCATCGTTTTTTATGGTACTGTCCGGGGGCTTGTTTGTTATAGTCTGGCGATTGTATTGCATGCCTGGATTGTCATCCACGCATCCCTGAGGCAATATATCTCTGATCTCCAGCAAAGAATTATTGCCATCGCCTTGGTGTCATTATGTATATATGGATTATACTGGCTGGTAGCTTTATCGATAAGGGATCATGTCGCCGGCGGTTATATAAATTTCCCTGTTCCTTATCAAAACATCGAGTCCGGCGACTATTTACTGGTCCGGCTGTATCCACCCGGTTTGAGGTTATATGCACGCGGCGACCTGGTTTTAATTCAACAATATTACCGGGATCATGATTTTATTGTGCAGGTGATAGGCCTGCCGGGCGAAACCGTGGAAGTTATCGAGGGCCGGTATGTAATCAACGGCATACCCCTGAAAAACGATATTTATCCGGTTCCTCCTTTCTTGCAAAGCTGGCCCTTTTCGAGTATCATTCAGGAAAATAAATATTTTATCAGTGCTGACTTTCATCTTTATAGAGGGATGCTACCGTCAAAAGTGGATATTGGCAATTAAAACCGCTGTTTTTAATCCAGAAACAAGCGTTCGCCATACTTTTGACGCTGGCGTCTAGAGGTGGCAATATAAATAATGATCAAGTTATAGCCGTGATCGAAAACGCTTGTATAGTAAAGGCCCATAGCGATATCAGGAGAAGTGTTCATGCCTTGGAATCCCATATCGCGGCGTGGTTTTATCAGGGAAATTGAATGAGCCGATTTACACAACTGGAATTTGGTGAAGAACCGGGCAAAAAACCCTCAAAAGACCAGGGCGAAGCGATACGTAATGAACGGTACTTTTACCAGGAGGCGGTAAAATACTGGCTCAATGGCGACTTTGAGCCGGCCCTGCGGAACTTTTCGCGAACTTTGGAAAAAAACAGCAGTTTTTACGAAGGCTGGCTCGGTCAGATATTAATGTTGATTGAATTGGAAGAGTATCCTGAAGCACTCATCTGGGCTGACAAAGCCCTGGCACTGTACCCGGAACATCCGGAAATCCTGGCCACAAAAGCTATTGCCTGTGTTCGGGATGCTAAAATTGACAAAGCTCTGGCCTATTCGGATAATGCCATGTCCAAAGAGAACATCAGCAGCCGGGTATGGCTGGCCCGGGCCGAGGTCATGATGGAACGCAGAAGTCGCATGGCCCAGGATTGTATCAGTAATGCCATCAGTATCGCCGGGAAGGCGCTCCCTGTTGTCCGTCTGGAGGCCGGCAAACTGCTGCGCAGAAGAAAGAATTACTCATCGGCCCTGGAACTTCTCAGTCAGGCCGCTAAAGAACTGCCTCAATCCGCCCTGGCCTGGTATGAACTGGGATGCTGTCAGGCCGGTATGAGATTCAGGGAAGCTGAAGTGGCGTTCGAGCAGGCACTGAAAATTCGGCCCGATTGGGACCTGGCCCAGGCATCCTTAAAGAAATACCAAAAACGGGGACTATTCCGGCGGCTATTTGGAAGGGGATAAAAATATATGGCAATCAGCAATGAAATGAGACGCTTATTGGAACTGGCCCGGCGCTGCCATGCCTCTGATATTCATATCGTAACCGGGTTACCGCCGCTTTTTCGGGTTAACGGCGAGATTTTACTGGCTGAAGCCCCCCCGCTATCCCGGGAGGCCACGGCAAACTTAACCCTGGGTCTGCTGAACGAAGAACAGAAAAAGGCATTTGAAAAAGACTGGCAGTTATGCTGCTCCATCTATGACCAGGAGTATGGCCGGTTTCGGGTATCTTTGTATTATCAGGCCCAGAATCCCGAAATGTCCATACGACCGGTCAGCCAGACAATGCATACGCGTGCGGAATTACGTCTGCCCGAACAGATCGAAGATTTCACCCGCATATCCAACGGCCTGGTCCTGATAACCGGTCCTACCGGCAGCGGCAAGACCACTACCTTGAATTTTATGATCGATTTAATCAACAGCGAACGCCGCTGTAAGATTATTACGATCGAAGATCCGGTGGAATATATCCATAATCGCAAAAAGGCCATCATCGTGCAGCAGGAACTCTTTACCGACGTGAAATCATTTTCCTCAGCCCTGGTCCATGTCTTGCGACAGGACCCGGATATTATCTGCGTGGGAGAAATGCGTGATTATGAAACCACGGCCACTGCTTTAGTGGCGGCCGAGACCGGTCATCTGGTGATAGCCACCTGCCATACTCCCAATACTCTGCAGACCGTAGAACGAATTGTTTCGATATTTCCACCGGCCCAGCAGCCCCAGATTATCACGCAACTGTCCAGTTGCCTTCAGGGGATTATCGCCCAGCGCCTGGTCCCTTCGGTTGATAAAAAAAGTCGTCTGCTGGCCCACGAACTCCTGGTAACTACCGCGGCCGTGAGGAACCATATTCGTGAAAATCAACTCCACATGCTGGTCAATGTCCTGCAAACCGGCCGGAAACAGGGAATGCATACCATGGACGAAAGTTTATTTGAACTGTATGAAGCCGGCGAAATTACGTATGACACGGCCATCAGCAACGCCCACGACACCATTGGCATGCGCACCCGTATTTTTCCCAAAAAAACGAATCCAAAGGATTAAGATTAAAGCCTTATAATGTTGACGACAAGTCGTTAAATGAACTTTATTTTATGAGTGATACTATTCAAACAAATGCCATGAAAATAATTGTAGATGAAAATATCCCTTTTGGGAAAGAGTTGTTTTCCTCGCTGGGAGAGGTCTGTTGTCTGGCCGGTCGGGAAATTTTTGCCGCCACGGTAGCCGAAGCCAGGGTATTACTGGTCCGTTCGGTCACACGTGTGGACCAGGCGCTCCTGGATGAAAGCCCGGTTGAATTTGTGGGCAGTGCCACTATCGGTACAGATCATATCGACCTGGAATATCTAAAAAACCGGGGTATCACATTCACCTCAGCCGCAGGGAGCAATGCCAATTCGGTAGCCGAATATGTCATGACCGCCCTGTTAACCCTGGCTCAAAAAAACGGGCTCAACCTTCAGGGCCGCCGTATCGGCATTATCGGAGTGGGTAACATCGGCAGCCGGGTGGAAACCATGGCCCGGGGACTGGGATTGCAGGTTCTGCTTAATGACCCCCCCCTATGCCGCCAAACCGGCGACCCGAAGTTTTTACCTCTCGAGCATGTTCTCAAAGCGGATATTGTAACCTGTCATGTGCCTTTAACCCGCAGCGGCCCGGATCCCACCTGGCATTTGCTGGATGAAAACAAACTCGCGCAATTGGGGCCGGATACCATCCTTATTAATACCTCCCGCGGGCCCGTGGTCGATAATCAGGCTCTTAAAGCTCAATTACTTCGCCGGTCCATCGGGCCGGTTATCCTCGATGTCTGGGAAAATGAACCTGATATTGATATCGAACTGCTGAATAACGTATCCATCGGCACGCCACACATCGCCGGCTATTCCCAGGACGGCAAAGTCAATGGATCCCTTATGCTCTTTCACAGACTATGCCGATTTCTGGGTATAAAAAAAGAAATCAAGATCAAGGAATTACTCCCCCCGCCGGAAAATAATATCATCGAATTAAGCGCCTCCGGCAAATCAGAGGTGGAGGTCCTGACAGAAGCATTGTCCTGTATCTATCCGATCATGGCCGATGACGGGCGCCTGCGAAAGATAACCCGGCAGGAACCCCATAGCCGAGGCCCCTTTTTCGATCAACTACGCAAGACCTATCCGGTCCGCAGAGAAGCGACAAACTACATCGTCAAACCCAGCGAAAACCGCCCGGCTCTGGAACACATGTTAAATTTATTGGGCTTCCAAGTTAGATAACCTCATTAATGAATTTCTCCCGCCAAGGCGCCAAGGCGTTAAGATGATATAAAATATTGAGAATGTTTTGATTGAGTTTAATTTTTATCATTATATTAAAACCTGAAACTGGTAATTGTGTTAAAATTTTACAATGATACAATCTCTCGTGCGATTTTAGGGTTTTTGATATTTCTCAAATGGGTGTTTTCTATTAAAATTCTCCAATCGTACCTATTATCCAATTGAACTATGAAAATTATTGTCAATTATCCAATCTTAGGAGTTAAAATTATCTAATTAACTCATTTGTCCAATATTCCGGGGGTATGTATCCTTTTTTTGGTTTCTGGTCTTCTTGCTGGGGTGTTCTCCAAAATGTTTCTCCCTGATATTCGTATCTTTCGCTAATAATTCCAGCTGCTCTTCGAGCGATATTGAGAGTACTCCAGGCAAATCCTTCCTCGCGTGCCATGATTTTAATGTCCTTACTCCATTGGGGGCCGTCGCTGAGGATTTCCAGGAGCCAGTTTTTTATTTCGTTTGTTCTGGTTGAGTGTCGTTTGTTTTGTTGGTTTTGAATGAAATCAGAGGCGATTATGTTTAATTGGTCAGGATCCCATTGGATGATGTTATTATTGATCTGGAAAGCAAGGGCATTATTATTCTGGGGAGAGAAATTGCTTTTGAGGGGGAGCAGGAGCCGGCGTTGTGGAGTTTGGTGATCTTTGGTTAGCAGCCAGGTATTGCGGATGGCACGGTAGAGGGTATGGGAGTGGTCGCAGCGGTAATGGGTAGTACAAATGACGGCGAGTTGATATGTGGCAGCGAGTAATTTTAAGGGAGTAATGAATTTGTCGAGCAAAGACTGGGGATGGTTGATCATGTGAGGAGAGAGATAGGCGTCCAGGGGATCGATGATAACCAGTTTTACGTCCTGGGTATTCTGGACAACATTCTGGAGGATGTTCATATCTTTAGCGAAGTTGAAGAGGCGGTGATTATCGGATTTTTTGACAGATTGTATAAGGGTAATGCGTAAACAATTGGCGTGCATGGCGTCGAGGCGCGGACGGATGGTGTCGTGGGTTTCATCCTCGTTGGTTAAGAGGATGACGTTTGCGGGTTCACGTTGTTCCTGCTCGTCGGGTTCGTCGGGGAATTTTTTGCCGGTGGAGACATGGGCGGCGAGGTTCAGGGTGAGGAATGATTTCCCCAGGCCGGTGTCGCCGACGATTAAACTGATCTTGCCGGTGGGGAATCGTTGGGGCCAGAGCCATTGGAGTGGTTCGGATGAAACGTTGTCCAGATTAATGAGGTTAATGGGTGTTTCCAGGGCGGGAGCATCTTCTAATGAAATTTTTGCTTTTTTAAGCAAGGTTTCTTTTGCGCCGCCGTGTTTAAAATTCATGATCCAGTCGCAGACATCGCCACCTTCGGGTATGCGATTCAGGTTGATGATTCTTAATTTTCGAGCGAAGGTGCTGAGTTGGCGGGAGAGTTCCTGGGCGTGGTGTCTGCCGGGTTCGTGGGGTCGGGGGAGAATGGCGACCTTTCGATTCATGAAATAGGGATTGTAGGAGTAATGCCAGTGGCCGGGGCCGCCGGGGTTGCAGGTGGCGCTTAATTTCATAGTGATTAGTCTGTCGACCTCTCGTTCGGTTTCGACAATGAAGCACCATTGGTCGAGCGGTTGTTTGATGAGGTTGGGTAGTTTGTAGGGGACGCGGCGAACGCCGTCGAGATTGTAAATGAAGCCGCAGTGGCCGTCAGGCCGGTAGTGTTTGATAGTATCGGATTCGTATTTGAGGACGCGGTAGAGGAGGGTATCGAACTCGTCGCGATAGTCGTGGAAGGAAATCAGGCGGTTATGGGGATATTCAGGGTCTTTGCCGGGGAGGTCGTTGGGTGTGAGTCCAAGTCGGCGGCAGAGGTCGTCAGTCTGGCAGCCGACGGGGCAGGTGAGTGTGATTTGTCCATTTTTGTAGTCGATACGGAGGGACTGGTCGTAGTCGTCGTGGCAGGGGCATTTTGCCTGGAAGAGTGCTTTGCTTTTGGGGGTGTGTTCGAGTTGTTGTAGAATGTGTGTGATGAATGGGTTATGCATTGGGAACCTCCTTAGTTAAGAATAGCACAAGAATGAGACGGATTTTGTTGTTGATGTTTTTCATAGTTTTCTTTTGTTTATTTAAGAGCGCGCTAAAGCCCCTTTCTTCAAAGGGGTAAACTTTGCACTCTCAGCGCGTTGTTTGCGATGGTACATTTTTCCAGTTTTCCATATTTTTTTGAGGATTTAAAAAAACGGAGGTCCCTCTACCCTATACAGGCTAGTGCCGTTTCCAGTTAGACAGTTTCGTGTTTTTCATAAGGTTTAAGCAACTTT
>JAFGHE010000264.1 GCA_016930295.1 Sedimentisphaerales bacterium | reverse complement strand
TACAGTCGCGTGCGCTGCCATACATGCAGACACACCGCCTTGGACGTGGGAATCCGATACGGCGGTAACTCCATCACAAACGGCGACGGCTCGCCCCGAAACAAAGTCGAACGCAATAACCGCGCGCAAAATATCGCTACCAGGATGCCAATAATATAGATCGCATACATAACCGTCGCCCGGTGACCGGGCGCAAAAAACGCCGGGATAATCAACATATAAATCGGCAGCCGTGCTCCGCAACTCATCAGCGGCAGTACCAGCAGCGTGGTGAACCGGTCACGCCGGTTATCCAGAATTCGCGTAGCCATAATCCCCGGTACTGAACACCCAAATCCCGTCAGCATCGGGATAAAACTCTTGCCGTGCAGGCCCACCCATTTCATCAGCCGGTCCATGATAAATGCCGCACGCGCCATATACCCCGTATCCTCCAATAAGGAAATCGCCAGGAACAACAGCATAATATTCGGCACAAACACCAGCACACCCCCGACCCCGGCGATAATCCCATCCAGCAACAGCGACCGGACCAGCGGCGCCACATCTGCCGGCCAGTGGCCTGCGATCAACCCGGTCAGATGCCCGATCGCGGATTCAATCCAGCCCATCGGAACCTCACCCACCATAAAAACCAGCCAGAATGCCAGGTACATTAACAACCCGAATATCGGCAGTCCCAGTAAACGATTGGTCAGCACCTTATCAATCTTGTCCGTAAAGTCAATACGCGCCTGCCCGGATTGACGTATCACCGCGCGGACAATACCATGCACATAGCCATAACGCTGCTCGGCAATAATCGTTTCCGGATCATCGCCAAATATCTCCTGGAGCCGCTTCCTGCTTACCTCTACCTGGTCCGGCACCTGAACACAACCCATACAGTCTTTTAAACAGGAGAGTATCTCCGGATCATTCTCCAGTAATTTCAAAGCCGTCCATTTAGGAGATACAATATGACAGGGCCCGCAGAGCCGCTTTTTGGATTCTTCTGATGATTTTGGCTGTTGCGATGAGATACATTTCGTAATCTTTTCCAGTTCCTCTTCAATTTCAACCCCGTAATGGATAGGATAGTCGGGCGGTTTTTCCCTCTTGCCGGTCGCAAACTCAATAGTCCGCCTTTTTAATTTCTTAATCCCTTTATTACGAACACCTACCGTCCGTATTATCGGAGCGCCCAGATATTGACTCAGCAACTCCAGATCAACCTCCATCGATTTTTTCTTCATCTCGTCCGTCATATTGAGAGCGATAACCAGCGGAATCCCCATCTCCTTGAGCTGGGCCGCCAGATACAGATTACGCTCCAGATTCGAACCGTCCACAACATCCAGCACCACATCCGGCCGCTGCTCAATGATGAAATTGCGAGCCACGACTTCCTCTATCGAATATGCGGTCAACGAATACGTCCCCGGCAGATCAACCACTTTAACACGCACATCCCCGTATTGAAAAGACCCTTCCGTCGTCTCCACCGTAACTCCGCCATAATTGCCCACCTTCTGGTTGGCGCCGGTAAGGTTATTGAAAATAGTGGTCTTGCCGGAGTTGGGATTCCCCGCTAAAGCTATAGTAATACTCGCCGGCTTCCCCTCAGCCTGAATAGTTTCGGATTCTTTTATTTCAGCAGGCCCACTATTTGTCATCTTAAAAAATCGACCTCAATTCCACAGAAACTGTACCACGGCCGTGTCGGCCGTGCTAACCCTTCGAAGACTCACAAATCATAACTATCTATATTGGCTCAATAATAACATTCCTGGCCTCTTCATTTCGCATGCTGATATGATAGCCCTTAATTATATATTCCGCCGGATCCGCCAGCGGCGCCAGCTTTACCTTTTCAATAACCTCACCCCGGATCAGCCCCATCTCCAGCAGCCGCTTTTTGAACGGACTGCTGCCCTGTATCCGTACAATTCGGGCTTTACCCCCGGGGCTGAGACTGCTTAACTCTATGCTGCTCATATAAAAAACTCAAATTTCTAACACTCTCTGGCACGTCTTAGGTTCTCTTTCTTCTTTATAAAACCTTTGTGCCTCTGTGCCTTTGCCACTTTGTGCCTGAGTTAATTATTATCCATCCGGTCTGGAACATGCCGATGCCGTCGGCGCCGGCGACCATGCGGAAATTCAACATGATCGGTTTGTACCGAAATTACCCTGATTTTGCGTGCCAGAGACGATTCCAGCATGATACGTGTATGGTCCACGAGTACAATCATTTTATCACCATAACAATTATCACTGAGTATATGGGCCACGGTTTCCGGCACCAGGCCCATATCCATAATTCTCTGCTGCATCTGCTTGTCGGATACTATTCGGACAATTTCCACGGTCTCACCGGTCAGGCACTCACTCAGGTTACGTATTTTTGACTCCAGCCTGATACACTCATGGCATACTCCAAAGATGTTCAGATTATGACGCAGCAGACGAAAGTCGGCCCGCCGGGCATTTTCCATCTGTAAAGCCTCCAGCCGGGGATCATAAAACTCAACAATTGAGCCACATTTAACACAGAACAGATGATCATGATGTGATTCCGGATGCAGATGCTCGTACACAGTCTGATTCTCCAGCATGAGCGCCCGGGCAATCTTATGTTCGCATAATATCTCCATGGTCCGGCTCACTTGTTCCAAAGTGATATTGGTATCGATCTTACGGACCTGTTTGTAAATGTCATCCAGACCTTGATGTTTTTCCGTACCCATAAAAATACGGGCAATTTCCTGTTGAGCAGGGGATAAGGGACGCTCGCTTTCTTTCTGGACTTCGATAAGACGCTGTAAAAGAACCTGGTCCCGCTCACGCGAGTCCTTGGGAAGTTCTGCCAGTTCCTTTTCCGCCGGCTTCTCCTGATTATCAGTCTGTAACTGTGCCTGATGCAGACAATCCGAAATACATTCCGGACATTTATCCTTCAATTGTCCCTGACGGCAGAAGTATCCAAATCCCATCATCCATTCCCGGCCCCCGCGCGGACACCGGTCCAGAAAATCCATAAACTCCCGCATCCGTTTGAGCACGTCCTTATCCACTACATGCTCCAGCCGGCACGCATTCGCCTCAGCTGTCTTTTCATCCACTGCCAGCACCTCCGTCAGGAACTTCTTAATAGCCTCATGCCTTAGCGCCACCCGCCGTGCTACGGACTTCCCTTTATCCGTCAAAGTAATCGCCTCATAAGGCGCATAATTGATTAAACCCTTCCCCGACAACTGGTTAAGCGCCCACGAAACACTACTCTTACCCACCTTCAAATACTCAGCAATCTGGTTGGAATGCGCCACCAGTTTGTCCGTGCAGATAAAATAAATAGCCTCCAGATAATCCTCCAAACTATCACTTAAGTCATTGTTAAACATATATTTAAGTTTTTTCGTATCTAATAATCACTTTAATAAGTTTGACATCAAAACCATTGTACGACGCGCCAAACTTTTTGTCAATGAAAAATTGTAATCTTGACTTCTCTCTAATATGTGCATAAAGTATTACCGTAATTAGGGTATATTTTGAAATCTGGCACCAGTTACGTAATTTGCGCGACGCAGGAGGTATTTATATATGGGCGTCACGATGCCTTTGATCTATTTATATTTATAGTATAATCCTGAATGTGATATATGCAGACCCATAGATGTTTTACACACAGGATACGTAAGTGAGCAAGGAGAGCAAACATGACGGTTATTGAGGCAAATTCCCCCACGTCTCTGGCAGATGCCAGTCTGGTTCCGCGTGGCAATATCCAGGCCAGTCCTTCCGATTGGCGTAATGAAATCCTGTATTTTCTCCTGCCGGACCGTTTCAGTGACGGCCGGGAACAGGAACAGGCCCGGCCGTTGTATGATAAAAACAACTACACAAACCATGCCACGCCGGACAAGGCACAGTGGATGACCGCCGGCAAGATCTTTCAGGGCGGCACCATTAAAGGAATCCAGTCCAAACTGGACTACCTCAAGGGATTGGGTGTCACTACGCTGTGGGTCGGGCCGGTGTGGAAGCAGCGCCGGAAAATGGAGACCTATCATGGCTACGGCATCCAGAACTTTCTCGAGGTCGATGAACGCTTTGGCACGCGCCAGGACCTGCGGGACCTGGTCGATGCGGCTCATGCCAAAGATATGTATGTCATACTCGACATCATCTACAATCACACCGGTGACAACTGGTTCTATAAGGGAGATGAAGGGGCTCATTGGAGCCAGAGAGGCTACATCAATCCGCCGGGCCGACATAATTTTGATTGCTGGCGCGACAAGGACGACGGCCCGCTGGCAGGTGTCCCGGCGCATCCGGATGACGCGGTCTGGCCCAAAGAGTTCCAGAATATCGATTGGTACACGCGCGCCGGCAGCATTAACCGATGGGATCCGATGGACTGGGAAGATCCTCTCAACGACGACTGCCCCTGGCGCCGCGGCGATTTCTTTGCCCTCAAGGATTTGAATTTGTCGAAGAGTGAAGTACTGTCGGCTCTGATCAAGGTCTATTGCTACTGGATTGCACTGAGCGATTGTGACGGCTATCGTATCGATACCGTCAAACATCTCCCGCGTGAGGCGTCGCGTAATTTTTGTGGCGCTGTGCGTGAATATGCCGAATCGATTGGCAAGGATCGTTTCCTGCTGTTGGGAGAGGTTACCGGCGGGGCGGGCATGGCCCGAGAGTATCTGGAGATACTCGGTGTTAATATTGACGCGGCCCTGGATATCGGCGATCCCTCCCGCCAAATGGCCGGGATCGTCAAGTATGACTGGACGCCGCATGCCTATTTTAAATTCTTTAACCAGAGAGACGATGCCCTGGGCAGCCATCGCACGGTGGGGAGGTATCATGTCTCGATTCTGGACGACCATGACAAGGTCGGCAACGAAAAGGCACGCTTCGCCAAACCATCTGATATAACCAAACCATCCTTGCAGGTTACGCAGGCAGTATGCGTCCAGATGGCCACTTTGGGTATTCCGTGTATCTATTACGGCACGGAGCAGGCCTTTGACGGCAACGTGGGTAAGCACGATTATGGTATCGAGCCCAGAGATGATAACAACAAAACACCGTTTGAGGACCGCTATCTGCGTGAAGCCATGTTCGGCGCCACCTTTGGTGCTTTTGAGACAACCGGGTGTCACTTTTTCAATCCCGGCCATCCGGCGTATCTGCGTATTGCCGACCTGACAAAACTGCGCCGGAAAAACGACCGTATCGGCCAGACCCTGCGCCTGGGCCGTTTGTATCAACGGTCCATATCCCATGACAACGGCTACTCGTTCCCCAGTCCGCCGGCCGGCGGGCGCCTGATCGCCTGGTCCAGAATCCACGCCGGCCTGGAAGTACTCATAGTCATGAACGTCGATCCGCACAACTGGCAAAAGGGCCTGGTAACCATCGACAACTCCCTTCATCAACCCGGCGATATCCTGGACTGGTTTTTCTACAGCGGAGACGATGAAAATACCTACAACGCCACTACTCCCGCAACAAAATCCATTGTCCAGAACCAAACCGGCAGGGCCATAACAGAAATCAACCTCCCACCGGCCGGCAGCGCCATCCTGGCCTGACCAGGACCAAATTCATCCGTGAGTGTCCTCATGTTACATCCCATGGGTGGCATGCTTACACACGAAGTTTAAGCATGCTTTTTACGTAAGATAACTCCCCAATCCACGGTTGTCACGGACAAACTTGTCATCTCTGCGAAGATCGGAACATATTTTAAGGTGAGCTATCCCGCTATATCTCGTACCCGTCACCAGGTGGAGTTAAACTGAGTAAAGATAAAAAGCTAAAGCGATTATTAGAGTCTATAAGTAATAAATAAAGATGGTGACCCCTTTCCCCACTTTTAACAGTATGGACTGTTCATGAAAAAGATGTTATCATAAGAGAGATTTAACCTGTTATTTTCAAAATACTTTTTACATGTTTGACACTAAGGAGCATATGAATAGTGGCATATGGATTGATATTTGATGTGGATGGAGTTATTGCGGATTCGGAGGCGGTTAATGTGCGGGCCACGGCGCGGGCGTTTGGTGAGATATTGGGGATTAATGGCGTTAAGGCCGAGGATTTTGAGGCGGGGATTGGGCGGGGGGCCGAGGCGTATGTGCGGGCCGGGGCGCGGTCGCATGGGCGGGAGCTTACGGCGGAACAAATAACCGCACTGGTGGCGGCACGGCAGGAGAACTTTCTTGCGATC
>JAFGHE010000263.1 GCA_016930295.1 Sedimentisphaerales bacterium | reverse complement strand
ATCAGGAACTATACTCTTTTTATTCATAATTATCAAGGACAAATATTAATTCTTGATATATATTGCATATAAATAGTTTACCCAATTCCTGGTTGTCCCCAAAGGAATCCCTGGTAGCTGCACCTTTCTTTATTGAACATTCATATATTACTTATTCATAAAGACTTCGAGTTTTGCCATTTTCCCGAAAAAGTAACATGATGTTTTATAAAAATCAAACATTATTTTACGCCAAAATTTCAGCCGGGCAGTGAGAGTAATTCAGGGAACTATCCAGGTTCCGATAATATTTAGGGAGAGAATTGCCCACCTCTTTCTATGAATCTGGCTTATTCCGTTCATCCAGGCGAATCGGAGATAGGTGATTAATATTTCTTTACTAACTCCAGCATTTTTCGGTCGAGCTTATGGCCTTTATAGACTTCGTATTTCACGTCGGCTCGTTCGCTGTTGAGTATGCCGAAGTCACCTTTCAGATTCCACATGGAGTATCCCCAGCCGACTTCTTTCCAGAGGGCCAGCAGGTCTTCCATCCAGCGCAGGGCCACATCGTGAGGAGTTTTGTTGAAACAGCCCCATTCTCCCACATGGACCGGCACTCCCTTTTGGACCAAAGGCATCCAGGTATCGATCAATTTGGTTTTCAGGGCGGCTTTGTCCCAGACTTTTCCGTCATCGCCCTGGAGAGGCCAGGTGGGCTCGCCCGAGGATTCGAACGCACTGGCGGGCACCCAGCGTGCAGTGTAATGGCTGACACTCATCGGGTCGTAGCCGCGTGTGCTCTGGACCACGCCCAGGTCCGCTATGCCGAAAACAGGTGTTCTGCCGACATCCTTGCCGTCAGCGATTATCAGGCGGTCAGGATCCTCTTGCCTGATGCCTTTGACCAGGGCCGTCACCACCTCGACGTGCCGGGTTTCATCCCTGGTGTAGGGAGGTTCATTAATCAGGTCGAAGCTGAGTTGTGAACTGGAGATACCTTTGTATCGTCTGGCAAACATCTTCCAGTGAAAGACAGCGGCGTCCAGGGATTTTTGCATTCTTTCGGGAGTGTCTTCGTAGAGGTCCATAGGTTCCATATTCCGGCCGTTGATGCAATAGCCCGGGATACGATGCAGGTTCAGATTGACATGGATTTTATATTTTTTGCCCAGTTCCACCACTTCGTCGATATCTTTAAGCACGTCTTCATCGATCTTATACCAGTCGTCCCGAGAGGCCCAGTTCCAGTAGGACATGGGTATGCGGGCAAAGTCAAAACCCCATTCGGTCATAATCTCGAAGTCTTCTTCCTCAAATTTCCTTCTGGGCCCTCTGGCGCCGAATTTTGCCAAAAGATTGAATCCCCGATAGCGGGGAAAGGCCAGGGCCGGTTTTGGGGGCTGGTCCAAGGTGTCAGCATTCAGTCCCGACAGAGACATGGCTGTAATAGCACCGGTTGTCTTTAGAAATTCGCGTCTGTTCATATCCATTATTTCCTTTACTGTATTTAATAGATGAAAAGAGATTGTGTTGTCATGACATGATACTTCAGAAGATATATTACATCAATAAGAATTCCTCGGAAAACACTATTACTTACATATTTGAACCAAGACATAGCATTCTCAAATATATTTGTCATTCAGTCGATAATCGTCTCGCCTGTCCCGTAAGATAAGGACACTTTTTTAAGTCAGCCAAACACTCCACATATTCAGGCTTATCCTTGCCAGAATTTGTTTCCTGTAAGTGGTTACTAATATTAAATTTATGTCACGTCGGATAAAGCCTATACATATAAAATCCGGAAAACATGTCAAAATAGTTGTCTGAGCCACATTAAGTGTATAAAATAATAAGCTTTAGGCCCATAACCGGAGCTGGAAGTATGTTTAGTATATTCCAGTATATAACCATGACGCATAAGTTAGGAAAAATGTAACAAAGAGGTAAAAAATGAAGACGACTAAAGCATGTGAAGTAATGACAACTAATATCATTACGGCCAAGAAGGACGCACGTCTTACGGACGTGATGGCGCTATTGCTCAGGCATCATATCAGCGGTCTGCCCATAGTGGACGATGAAAAAAATCTCATTGGAATTATCAGTGAGATCGACCTGACCAATTCCGTTTTCAGTGGTAATGCTGCTGATACGACGGTGGAGGAAGTCATGACCAAGAGCGTCATTTCCTTTCCGCCAGAGACGGAAATGGCGGAGCTTGTCCAGATATTCTCGTCCAAACGATTACGTCGTGTGCCTATCGTTGATAAGGGCAAGCTCGTTGGCATTGTGAGTCGTCGCGATATTTTACGTGAGATTTTAAAGCGTTACAGTTCCCACTAAAACGGCCGCTGGATTTCCGGCTGTAAACAGGAAACACGAGGTGTTGTCGATGAGTGTCAAGAAGTTAAGTGCTAAAGCCTTTAATAAATGGGTGGACGTCTGCGTACAGGAGCACTGCGTTTATGGTGTGCAGGCGAAGAACGACCGGTTCGCTTTCGGGCCGCTGGCACGGGGGGTGGATCTTCGTTTGGACTATGACGTGACGATCCTCCCTCCGAAGAAGTATCTCCAGCCGCCATCGGAAGCGCTCCTGAAGTTCAACAAGGAGGCTGAATACGAGAGTATCACTGAGGTGGAGCCTTTTGTGATTTTTGGTATCCATCCGTATGATATAGTAGCCATCTCTCAGATGGACAAGGTGTTCTCTGCAGATAACGGTGATATTCATTACATGAAGCGCCGCGAGCAGGCGACGCTGGTTGCCGTTGACGTCCAGAATGCCTCGGATAACGTATTTGCCGGGAGCATGGGAACGGCCGTGGTGGACGAAGGATTTGACATCCTGCTCACCAGGCTCAAAGACAGCTATCTCATTGATATCCGCACCGAGAAGGGTGAGGCTCTCATGAAACACACCAAGAAGGCAGAGGATGCAACGGAGGCGGATCTCAAGCTCAGGCAGCAGGTACAGGAAGATAATAAAGCTCTTTTGAATAAACACGAACTGTTGACGGCGCCGCAGGAACTTCCGGCCCTTTTGAACCAGAGCCTAGACCACCCGGTCTGGAAGGAGAAGGCAGAACTTTGCTATTCTTGTGGATCGTGCAATCTTGTGTGTCCGACATGCTACTGCTTTGATGTGGAAGATGACGTGGATTGGAGTCTGGACGAAGGTGTACGGCGCCGGAAGTGGGACGGCTGCATGCTGGCCGAATTTGCTGCGGTAGCGGGAGGACATAACTTCCGCCGACATCGCGAGGACCGCTACCGTCACCGATACTACCGTAAAGGCCGATACATACACGAGCGATATGGAGATATCGCCTGTGTTGGCTGCGGGCGCTGCATTACTGCCTGCACGGCGAATATTGCCAATCCCGTTGAGATATACAACCGATTGCGGGAGGATCATTAATGAAAGAACCCCATGTTTGCGAGTCTAAGTCAGACATTTACCTGCCAGAACCGGCGACGGTACTCCAAGTCAAACCTATGACCCGATTGGAGACATATTTTAAATTCAAACTGAACTCGGGCAAGCCGTTGGGCCACAGGCCGGGCCAGTTTGTCCAGGTATCCCTGCCAGGTATTGGTGAAGCCCCGATATCGATCTCTTCTTCACCAACCCGGGGCGCCTCGTTCGATATGGTAGTTCGGAATGTTGGTAATGTTTCCGGAGCCATGCATAAACTGAGGTCCGTGGATCGTGTTGGTATCCGCGGTCCGTTTGGCACTGAATTCCCGGTTGATGAAATGAAGGGCAAGGATGTTCTCTTAATATGTGGAGGTATCGGGCTGGTGCCGGTCCGATCGGTGATCCAGTATATCCTGGATAATCGCGAAGATTATGGTCGGATCATGATTTTGATTGGGACCAAGACCTCTGCTGATCGGCTGTTCATTGAAGAAATTAAAGAGTGGCGCCGGGTAAAGAATATAACCCTTCTCGAGACCGTTGATCACCGTGATGAGAACTGGTCAGGTATCGAGGGAGTTATTACGATGCTCCTGCCCCTGGTTAAGGTCAATCCGTCAGAAACCGTCGCCGTGGTCTGTGGGCCGCCGATTATGTACAAGTTCGTAATTGTCCAGTTACAGAAAATGAAGGTCCCTGACGCCGAAATCTACGTGTCGCTCGAGCGTCACATGAAGTGCGGCGTCGGCAAGTGCGGGCACTGCCAGATCAATCAGTTCTATGTTTGTCAGGAAGGCCCGGTCTTCAAGTTCTCCGATATTTCCGACATCGAGGAGGCCATTGAATGAGTAAGCCGAAGGTCGCATTTTTTGATTTTGCCTGTTGCGAGGGGTGCCAACTTCAGGTCTATAACTTGGAGGAGGATATCCTCAACCTGCTGGAGCTTGTCGAGCCTGTGGAATGGCGTGAGGCCATGTCTGACAAGGCTGAAAAGTACGACATTGCTTTCATCGAGGGGTCCATCACCCGGCCTGGTGATGAAGAGTCGCTCAAGGACATCCGCGAACGCTCAACGATGCTTATTGCCCTGGGAGCCTGCGCGACCATTGGCGGGGTGAACAAGCTTAAGAACAACTTTGATCTTGCGGAGGTCAAACAATGTGTCTATAGCGAATCCGCAGGCATGGGCCACCTGGAAACGTCAGCTACCAAGAGCGTGGGTGAGGTAGTTAAAGTGGATTACCACATCCACGGCTGTCCGATCGATAAGCAGGAGTTTGCCTATATTGTGAGGTGCCTGGCGCTGGGAAAGACACCGGTCATTCCCAATCATCCCGTATGTGTTGAGTGCAAGATGAAGGAGAATATTTGTCGCTTTGAGTATGGCGAAATATGTCTGGGCCCGGTCACGCGCGCGGGATGTGGAGCCAAGTGTCCATCCAACGGCATGTGGTGTTTTGGATGCCGCGGTTATGTGGATAATCCGAATGTTAATGCCGCACGTGAGGTTATGGACCAGTACGGCAAAACCATTGCGGATCTGCAGGGCAAACTGAAACTCTTTGGAAGTAAGCAGGAAGCGACAGACGAGATGGCATAAATAGAATACCGGAATTCTGGAATGGAAAATGAGATTCGGCGGGGAGCCGTATCTTGTCATTACAGCGGGCGAGGAAGTTATGACTAAAACAGTTGAAGTAAATGTTCATCATGTAACGCGTGTCGAAGGGCACGGAAATATTACGCTGCGTGCCAGCGACGGAAATATCGAAAAGGTCGAATGGCAGGTGCCGGAAGCGCCGCGATTTTTTGAAGCGATGGTTCGCGGGCGCAGTTATGAAGATATTCAGACGATTGTCAGCCGTATTTGCGGGATCTGTTCCGTGACACACTCGTTTGCGGCCATCAAAGCGATTGAGGCGGCAATGGACATAAAGGTATCGAAGCAAACCGACAATATCCGTATGTTGCTTCACTACGGCGAACAACTGGAGAGCCATGCCCTGCATGTGGGCTATCTGGTCGCACCGGATCTGCTGGGCCAGAACTCCGTGATTCCCCTGGCCAAGTCGCATCCTGACGTGGTCAAGACGGTTATCCGTCTGCACCGGCTGGGTAACACGATCATGGAGGTGCTCGGAGGCCGGATGACCCATCCGGTTACGGTCAAGCCGGGAGGTTTCACTGTTTTACCGACTGAGGCGCAGTTGCTTGAACTGAAACAAATGATGGAGGACTCCGTGCCGGACATTACGACCCTGGCTGATGTGGTGCTTAGCCTGGCTGACAAGCTCCCGGTTTTTGAGCGTGAAACGGAGTATATCGCGCTGGTCGAACCGAAGCACTATTCGTTTTACCACGGGGACATTGGAAGTACGGATACGGATGAAGTCAAGCCGGTGAATGAGTTTGAGTCTGTGGTTAACGAATACGTAACCCCTCAATCTACAGCCAAATGGGCCAAGTGGCACCGGGATTCATACATGGTCGGGGCGCTGGCGCGTTATAATCTGGGCGCTGACCATTTATTACCCCTGGCAGGTAAAATTGCCAGGAAGTTTGGTCTCAAGAAGGGCTGCTGCAATCCGTACATGAATAACGTGGCCCAGGTGATTGAATGTGCCCAGGTAGCCGAACACAGCCTGCAGCTCATTGACGAAGTTATCTCGGCGGGGATCAAGGATGAGAAACCGGATGTGAAGGTACAGGCGGGCAACGGGGCAGGAGCCGTCGAGGCTCCGCGCGGTATTCTTTTTCATCGATATGAATTCGATGAGAAGGGAATCTGCACAGGCGCCAATCTATGTATCCCAACCAATCAGAATCATGGGAACATCCAAAAGGATTTTGAAGCGTTTGCTCCGCAAATCATTGATCGGGAACAGAACGAAATCCGGCTGCTTCTGGAGATGCTGGTTCGGGCTTACGATCCCTGTATTTCCTGTTCCACCCATTATTTGGACGTGGAATTCATCTAGCATAAATATTGGTTATGGCTTTTCTGTTCAGCAAGGTTGGTGACATTCAATGAAGCAGGCGATTGTTATCATCGGTCTCGGTAATATTCTGATGTCGGATGAGGGAATCGGAGTCCGGGTGGCTCAGAAGTTACAAACCTGCGAGGGAGTTCTGCAAGACGTTGAAGTAATAGAGGCGGGGACAGCGGGCATGGGTATTCTGCATGCGATTGCCGGTCGGCAAAAGGTTGTCTTTGTTGACTGCGCCATGATGAAGGAGGAACCGGGTATGATGCGCCGGTTTACGCCGGGGGATGTAATTTCGAACAAGTCCCTCCCGGGCCGGTCACTGCATGAAGGGGACCTTCTTGACATACTGGAATTGTCCCGCCAACTGGGAGACTGTCCGTTTGAAGTGGTCATCTATGGCATTGAGCCCCGCAGTACTGCGCCGGGAGAGGAACTCTCACCCCAACTGGCCTCGAGATTAGCGGATTATGTAGAGACCGTCCTGGCGGAGATTAGAAACGCATCAGGGGGGTAAGCGGCTATAATTCAGATGGATATCTATTCCGGCTGAGAACCTAAAAATTTAAAGCCGGTTCCGGAAAACCCTCTTCTTTTCTCAGCCATATTCCTCGCAGTTCTTGAAATACAGGGTGATAACCGGGAGTAACCTGAACCAGACGGATATTCAAATCTGCCGGGCCTTTTTCCAGATTGATGGTACCCAGATAAATCGGGCCGTCTGGTTTAACTTTACCTTGAACAGCGGCCTTATCGACAGAGACTTCCACAACCGCATCAGTATTCATGACCCGGGCGTCGAGACCGACCCGATAGGGTCCGGGGTTCAGCACATCGATCAGCAATGTCTGGGCATCACCGGAGTCCTGCCAGTTGGTAGTGGAGTGGCTGCCGCCCTGTACATTTCCTTTAGCGGCTGTAACCGCACAGGCATACAGATATCCTTCGCTGTCACCGGGATATCCAACCGGAAATCGCGGCTGGTTATAAGAGTCTTCACTGGTGAGTATTTCTGCGTACCAGTCCTTCAACGCCTGAGAGAGCCGAGCCTTGATTTGCGGATGTTTTTCCGACACATCATTTTTTTCCTGGGGATCATTGGGTATGTCAAACAATAATTCCGTATCGCCATTTTTTACCAGTTTAAACTGCTGATTTCTGACAGTGAGCACCTGGTTTTCATACTTGATGGCCGATTTATCCGGCAGTATAGAATTTCGGTTGAATTTACCGGGCCAATAGGGCTCGTCCTTGGAATTGAAAACCAGGCGGTCGGGCCAGTCTTTGACATTCCCTTCCCACAGAGGACGCAGGCTTTTGCCGTCAAGCGGTTTATTCCCGGCAGGAACGGAAACGCCGGCCAGATCCAGAAAAGTCGGATACATATCCACCAGATGAGCAACCCGATCAACTTTGGCTGGTTTATAATGATCTTTCCAGCGAACGATACATGGCACGCGCGTGCCGTTTTCCCAGATATCGCCTTTACGCCCGCGCAGCCCCCGGGGATTCCGTTTCTGGAAATCTTCTTCATTGATTTTTCCCCACTCACGTTCGGCTTCGTTGATCGGCCCATTATCTGAAGTAAAAATAACAATGGTATTATCAGCCAATCCGAGCTGATCCAGGGCATTCATCAAGCGACCTACATTGTGATCAATCTGATCGATCATGCCAAAACATGTGGCAATAGGGTCGTTTAATCCTTTGTCGGTATATTTTTTAAGATAGGACGGGGGCACAAACCAGGGGGCATGGGGCGCTAAAAAAGCCAGGTAGCAGAAAAACGGCTGGTCATTTTTAGCTTCCATGAATTCAATGGCTTTGTCAGTAAGCAGATCCGTAGTCCAGCCCTGCCACTTTTCTTTAGTGCCATTGTGAAGCACGTTACATTCCATGTGGCGGTAAAGGTGGGCAATCCAGGATTCGTCGAAACCGCGCTTCCAGGGACGCCATGCTTCGGGTTTGCCACTATGCCATTTGCCCATCATGCCGGTCGCATAGCCGGCCTTCCGGAGTACCTGGGCAAAGGTGGTCTCGTCCAGATTCAAATAATCATGGCCCCGATGCACACCCCAGACACCGGTACGCAGGAACTGACGGCCGGTCAGCAGGCAGGCGCGACTGGGAGCACACAGGGGTGAGGCATGAAACTGGGTAAATTCCACGCCCTCGCCGGCAAGTTGGTCCAGATTGGGTGTTTCCAAATATTGGTTGCCATGTGCACTCATATCACCATACCCCTGGTCGTCCGTAAAGATAAAGAGAAAATTGGGACGCTTTTTGGGATTACTGTAAACAGGAGAAATCAAGGATAATTGAAGCCCGGCTGTTGCATAACCAATGGTCTTGAGGAATTGTCGTCTCTGCATATCTTATTACCCTCCCAAAGGTAAATACTATTTATTTTAAATTTGTTTCGCTATGATACTTCAGATTGATGCTTTAGGCAACGGAAATCCACATTAATTTCCCATAAGACGTTATGATTAAATGGATTAGATTGATTACCGATGTTTTTACTTGGAATGTTATACTCCTTTGGGAATAGTAGCTTGCCTGATGATTGTCTAACTTGCAAAATGTCCGTAGATTATCATTCCGTTACGATATATGGAATATAATTGGAATTATCACTTTATATCTTTGAAATTTCTCGTTGATCTGTTGGTTTTTGCTGATATGTTTACTTAATAAATATAAAATTACTGTGGGTGTCATGAAACAACCTGATTAAGGCACACAGAAATGAAATCTAATAAAATCTCTTGTTTTGTCTCATGGATTGTTGTTCTTACTTTTCTTGGTGGAGTTGCTTTGGGTGAGCATGATTACAACGGACCGTACACCGGTACGAACCTGAACCGCGTGGCATTTCCCATAGGTGGTATTGGAGCGGGGATGATCTGCCTGGAGGGAACGGAATGCTGAGCCACTTCTCGCTTCACAATCATCCCGACATTTTTCGCGAGGAGAAGGTATTCGCAGCCGTATGTGTCAAGCTGCGCCCTGTTGGGCGCCTACAGTGGTGCTCGGTACGACGCCGTAGATCGCATCCTGTTTATACAACCGCCTGTCAAAGGGGATATCAAGGCATTCCTATGCACGGCCACTGGATACGGCCATGTCGGTGTAATGGACGGTAAGCCATTCTGTGATATTGCCAGTGGAGAGATACCATTCAACAAAATCGTGTATGTTAATATAAATTTGGCGGAAAAATAAGAAGACTACACTACTGTTTTCTGGGTATCAAAGTAACTGCGAATGGTTGTGTAAATCTTAAAATAATAACAGGTTACAATCTCATAGAGGCAAACAGGCAAGTATTATTGGATATTTTCGCCTGTCTCTTCTGGAATTTTTGTTGACCTGTAGGTTTTTTTCTGATATGGATAAATTTATACTTATATAATGACGCTGGTCAAAAGGCTTCTGTTTTTGCTCAGATAGTATCACACTATCGAGACGCTCATCTATATTTAACGACAAGGTGGACAACACCCTGTTATTCGAAAGGAGGGCCGCAGTCATGTATAGCTGAACCTGTTCTTCTCATTTTAAGCAGGGGGAATAAACCATGCAATCGATATCGGAACACTTTTTTTCCATGATGCAATGATTTCCGATTATACCTTTCTTATCCGATGTTCCGGTTGATTTCATTGTTTATTGATACAATCTTAACTCTAGGGAATACCTGTCCGGGATTATGAGTTACGGTGACGGGTATTTAAGGTTCACAATAATAGATTACTATACTGCCGGGATAAATTAGTAATTGAGATTGATATAGTTTTTTTGATGCAATTTGATATTCGATCGATTTGGATCAAGAAGCTCTAAATTATTATACTAAAGGAGCAGTATATGAAACGTTTTTTTTGGAAATACTATCCCAGTTTATTGATTCTCTTGTTTGGGCTGTGCCCTGTCTATGCCCAAACCGTGGAGACTCTCATCGAGTTTAGCGAAAATGACCTGATTCTCAGTACGATAGATGGCTACGATGTAGTCGAGGTCGATTCGCCCCGAAGTTACCTGGAGGGTGCAGAAGGCGAGCCGCTGCTGCCGGTAGTAACGGCAAATGTAGTATTACCGGCCGGGGCCGAGATCGCGGACGCTTACGCCGTGGTGGAAGCGGAAACGGAACTGGCCGGCTCGTTTTCGATCCTGCCGGGTCAAACCGTCATGCCCGTATCCAGTACAAAAAAAACCGATTTTGTACAACCCAATCCCGCGGTCTATAACAGTGCCAATCTCCAGCGTGTCAAGGCCGTTGATAATGCCACCCGGAAGATCATGCGCGGAAATTACCTGGCGGCGATTCATGTTTATCCGGTGGATTATATTCCTGCGGACGGCACGCTGATTCTGCGCAAGCGGATTCGCGTTTATGTTGACTACACCGTGGACAAGAAAAACGTAAAAAAATATCGACCCGAAAAGAATAAAGTATTTAAACGGATGGTCGAGGAATCTGTTCTCAATCCGGAAGCCATGGGGGCAGATGATGATCCATTGCCGGCAGAGACTCAAATGGAGCCCCTGTCTGAATCGGACGGCGGAGGCATGGCCCTGATGAGTGTTCCCACGAATGTGGTGGAATATCTTATCATCACCAAGAAGGAATTTGTGGATGAGTTCCTGCCGTTGGCGGACTGGAAGACCAGGAAAGGGGTTCCGGCCCAGATTGTTACCATCGAATGGATTAAAGATAATTACCCCGTTTCTTCTCTGCAGAAACAAATTAAAAGTTGTATACAGGATTATGCCCTGAACAAAGGAACCGTCTGGGTGGTCTTAGGGGCCGACATTGACGGCATTCCTGACTATAACTGCTATACGCAGTGCAACGAGTATACCGTGACCGATATGCCGACCGACCTTTACTATTCCGACACGGATGTTCTGGACTGGAACGGCAACGCCAATGGTTATCAGTGTGAACTGAGCGATGGCGTGGACATGGGCCCGGATGTGTTTGTCGGGCGTATTTCCGTCAACACCCAGGAACAGGTGACCGCTTATGTCAATAAGGCTCTGAGCTACGAGAAAAACGGACCCGCCATCGATTTTGCCCAAAAACTTCTGTTGGGCGGCGCCACTTTATGGGGAGATATCGGAGATGTCTCCGATGCCGAGGCCAAGAGCGAACGTATGTGGAACGAATTAATCGATCCCTATTGGTGGGGAACCCGATATCGGTTCTATGATACCAATACGGATTTTACCGGAGGAGCTTCCTACGATTTTAATCCGACCAATCTCAATGAACAGATCAATGCCGGGTATAATTTCCTGCATACAGCATGTCACGGAACCCGACAAGCCTGGTCGATCGAAACAGAGCAATACAATAACGACGATGTCGCATTGCTTACGAATACTGACAAATATGTCAATATCGCCACCATAGCCTGCCTGAGCAACCAGTTTGATTATATTTATGGTAACCGGGCCCCGTGTCTGGGTGAGGCTTTCATCCAGAAAGCCAATGGCGGCGCCGTCAGTTATATCGGCTGCAGCCGGTACGGCTGGGGATATAGCGGGACCTCGCTACCGGGCGTGTCGCTGCAATACAACCAGACATTCTATAATTATCTGGTAAGTAGCACCTATGGTCTTCACCTGGGTGAAGTCTTCGCCCGCATGAAGGAATCCAAACTGCCGATTACATCGTACGGAGCCATGCACTGGGTACAGTACGGCCTTAATCTGCTGGGTGATCCGGAACTGCATCTTTACATCGCCAATCCACAAACCGCGTCCCCCATCTATGACTCTCAGATTGAGGTTGGATCCCAGACCTTTACAGTGGAGACTTATCCGGGCGCTCTGGTTTGTCTGTTCAAGGATAACGAATTTTATGAATACGGTCTGGCAGACGGGGTGGGTATATTCCAGGTGCAGATTGCCCCGGTCAACCCCGGCATTATGGATGTTACGATTACCTGCAACCATTTTCTGCCGTATGAAGGCCTGGTGACCATTGGTACGGTGGACGGGGAAGCGCCGG
The DNA here is from genome assembly GCA_016930295.1 of Sedimentisphaerales bacterium. Lineage (GTDB taxonomy): Bacteria > Planctomycetota > Phycisphaerae > Sedimentisphaerales > SM23-30 > JAFGHE01. The sequence goes on along the minus strand of JAFGHE010000263.1, from coordinate 7,146 downwards.
CCGCTCCCACGGGTCTGACCGCAACGCCTGCTGCCAATCAGGTCGATCTGGACTGGCTTGATAACGGGGAGCCTGACTTCATGCAGTACAATATCTATCGCAGCCTTACCAGCACAGGACCATATTATATGATTGCCGGCGGCGTTACCGGCAGCGATTACCAGGACGTAAATGTTTACGGACTAACCTATTACTATGTCGTGACTGCCATTGATTTCAGCAGAAACGAGAGTTCCCTCAGCACGGAAGCCGCGGCCGCACCGCAGGATACGATAGGGCCGAAATTGCCCGAGCGTGCGGTGGCGTATGGCGGCAACGGAAAAGCCTGTGTGAGTTGCAATCTCAATACCGAGCCGGATTTGTCGCATTATGAAATATGGCGCAAAGATCCGGGTATGAGCGAATATAATCTGGTCGCTACGCCCACCAATAATGAAATACCCTTTTGCGACTATGATGTCGTCATCGGCCAGACCTACTATTATTATATGATAGCCGTGGATGTCCAGGGTAATCAAAGCCCCGGCAGTGCTCCAGATGATGCCATCCCCTATGACGCGCCGGAACCGCCGACCAATTTTACGGCCACCGAAGGTAACAACCGTGTGATTCTGGACTGGGACGACAATACCGAACCGGATCTCTGGTTCTATGTCGTCGAACGTTCGGAAACCAGCGGCAGCGGTTACCAGACAATCGCCATGTTATATGATCTCAGCAGTTATTATCTTGATGGCAATGTGACCAACGGCACCAGGTATTATTATGTCGTCCAGGCCGTAAATACCTCAGGCCAGGGAGGCGGTAACTGCGAGGAAATCTCGGCCCTGCCTCATCCGGTGCTTGTACCCGGACCTCCGGCAGCCCCGACCTCTCTGTCCGGTTCCGGCTCCAGCGGTCGGATTTATTTATACTGGAAGGATAATGCCGACCTGGATACCGATTACTATAGCATTTATCGTTCCACTACCAGCGGCAGTGGTTATACCTGGATTGCTGATGCCAACGATAACATGTATTATGATTATGATGTGGAATTAGAGGTTCCCTATTATTATGTCGTCACCGCCGTTGATCTGGAAGATCTGGAAAGCGGTTTCAGTAACGAGACCGAAGAGATTCTCCCTGATACCGTGGCACCGGCGACCCCTGCCGGGCTAACCACATTCCCCGGCGATGGTGTTGTTCTGCTGGACTGGGACAATAACAGCGAGCCGGACCTTTCTCACTATAATGTTTATAGCAAGACAAATCCCAGCGACCCCTGGGTTCAGATAAACCAGGCGCCGGTAATTTTGTCAGATTATACCGACGACACTGTGACCAATGGGACTGACTACTTCTATTCGGTCACGGCGGTCGATCTCTACGATAATGAGTCAGGCAACTCTTCAATGATCGCAGCTCGAGCCCAGGCCGGCGGCTTACTGGTGCTGACCAGTACTACTTTCGAAAATACGGCTTTGGACGAAAAGTGGCTCAATGTCACGGATGATACTGATGACTGGACGCGCGATTCGGGCGGCACCAGCAGCAGCAATACCGGACCGTCCAGCGGCGCCAATACCAGTATATGGTATACGTATTTTGAAACATCAGACGGATACGCTTTTGACGCCGGTGATACCGCTATTCTGGAAGGGCCCGGCATCTATGGCGCCGACCGTGAGCTCTCGTTCTACTATCATATGTATGGAGCCGACATCGGAGAGCTTAACGTCGATGTGTATGATGATGGAAGCTGGATTGATGGCATCTGGAGCCTGAGTGGCCAGCAGCACAGTGCTGAAACCGATCCCTATACTCAGGCAATCGTGGATTTGAGCGGTTATTCCGGTTTGATTAAGGTTGGTTTCCGTGCAGTGGCTGCTGGTGGCTACCTGGGAGATATTGCCCTTGATAATATCGAGATAACCGGCAATGTTACTTCTGATCCGACCCCTCCGGCAGTGCCGACAGGTCTGATGGCCAACGCGGGCAACCAAATGGTCTCCCTGGACTGGGACGATAATGACGAAGGCGATTTAATCTGCTATAGAGTCTATCGCTCGACGACACCCGGCAGTGGGTATGCAGCCGTTTCCAATGTCGTCCCTGACAGCAGTTACCTGGACGATATGGTCACCACTGGAACGACCTACTATTATGTCGTTACCGCGGTGGATACTACTCTCAACGAGAGCGGCACTAGTAATGAGGCGTCTGCGACACCAACTGAGCCTGGTCCGCCGGGGGCGCCGACGGGATTAACAGCTACACCCGGCGACAACTCGGTCATACTGGATTGGGACGATAATACCGAACTCGATCTGGATTACTATACCGTGTATCGGTCAACAACCAGCGGCAGCGGTTATAGTTCTATTGCCGGCGGATTGTCGTTCAGCAATCATACCGACGACACCGTTGTTAATGGTACGACTTATTACTATGTCGTTACGGCGACCAATACCAGCGCCATGGAGAGCGATTACAGCAGCGAAGTGTTCGCTACACCCGGCGATCTTACACCTCCTGCCGCTCCGACGGGTTTGGTGGCAACAGCCGGTGACGCTGCTGTCTCGCTAAACTGGAATGATAACGGTGAAGGTGACCTGGACGGCTATAATATATATCGCTCCACAACCAGCAGTAGTGGTTATAGCCAGTTAAACAGCTCGCTTTTAAGCAGTTCGAATTACTTTGATAACAGCGTTTCCAACGGTATGACCTATTACTATGTGGTCACGGCTGTGGATACGGCCTCAAATGAGTCCGGATACTCAGCCGAAGCTTCGGCTACTCCGGCCCCTCCGGCACCGGAGGTATTATCCAGTGCTGATTTCGAGAGTGGATTCGGTGAATGGGTCAATGTAACCGGTGACACGACCGACTGGCTGCGTGATTCAGGCGGCACACCAACGAATAAGACCGGACCGGCAAGCGGAGCCAACGGCAGTACCTGGTATGTCTATCTGGAAACCTCAAGCGGATATGCCTATTATGCCGGGGACACAGCTTATCTGGAAGGTCCTGACATTGATGGCACTGATCGTGAATTAAGCTTTTATTATCATATGTATGGTTCGAACATAGGTACGCTCAACGTGGATGTGTATGACGGCCTCTGGAATAATGGTGTATGGAGTCTCAGCGGTCAGCAGCACAGTTCCAGCAGCGATCCATACACTCAGGCGATCGTGGATTTGAGTGGTTATACCGGAACGATTAAGATCCGTTTCCGGGCCGTAGCGGCCGGCGGTTATCGTGGTGATATGGTTATCGATGACATAGAGGTGACCGGCATCATTGGACAGGATATCACTCCTCCGGCGCCCCCGTCCGGCCTGGCGGCCGTGGCCGGCGATGGAACCGTCTGGCTGGATTGGAACGATAATGGTGAAGGCGACCTCAACGGCTATAATGTTTATCGTTCCACAACATCAGGCAGCGGTTACAGCCAGTTAAATGGCTCGCTCCTGAGCAGTTCAGACTATACCGATAACAGTGTTACCAACGGTACGACCTATTACTATGTGATAACTGCAGTGGATACCAGCGATAACGAGAGTGGTTACAGTAACGAAGATTCGGCCACACCTGCGGCACCCACGCCGCCGGCGGCTCCGACCGGTCTGGCGGCCATGGCCGGAGATGGTTCGGTGGATCTGGATTGGAATGACAATTCCGAACCGGACCTGTCACACTATAACATGTATCGTTCGACTACCAGCGGCAGCGGCTATAGCCAGATCGCTACCGATGTATCCGGCAGCAGCTATGACGACAACACTGCCGCCAACGGTACGACCTATTATTATGTGGTGACCGCGGTGGACACGGAAGATAGCGAAAGTGGCTTCAGTAATGAAGCGTCCGCTACACCTCAGGATGCAACACCACCGGCAGCGCCGACAAGTCTGTCAGCAACGGCCGGAACAGGTACGGTGAGTCTGAATTGGAATAATAATGGCGAACCGGACCTGGATTCCTATAATGTCTATCGTTCAACCACCAGTGGCAGCGGCTACAGCCAGATCGCTACCGATGTATCCAGCAGTGACTATACGGACAATAGTGTCGCAAATGGCACCACATACTATTATGTGGTCACGGCAGTGGATGCCAGCAGTAACGAGAGCGGTTTTAGTAACGAAGCGTCCGCCACACCTTATGTTCCCACGCCGCCGGAGGCGCCGACCGGTCTGATAGCCATTGCCGGGGACGATGTGGTGAATCTGGACTGGAACGATAATTCGGAACCGGACCTGTCTCATTATAAAGTGTATCGCTCCACCGGCGTTGGCTATGGCCAGATCGCCACTAATGTATTAGTCAGTAACTACACCGACAATAGTGTCACTAACGGCATTATATATTATTATGTGGTTACTGCAGTAGACACATTAGACTACGAAAGTGCCTACAGCAATGAGGCGGCTGCCATGCCGCAGGATTCGACACCGCCGGCCCCGCCGACTGGTCTGACGGCTACTGCCGGGGACGGCTCAGTGAGCCTGGACTGGAACAACAACGGCGAACCGGACCTGGATTCCTATAAAGTCTATCGCTCAACCACCAGTGGCAGCGGCTACAGTCAGATTGCTATGAATGTAACCAACAGTAACTACACCGACAATAGTGTCACCAATGGCACTACATATTATTATGTAGTCACCGCGGTGGATAATAGCTATAACGAGAGTGGTTATAGTAACGAAGATTCCGCCACCCCGCAAGCCGGCGGCGGCGAAGTCTTTGCCGACAGCTTCGAAATCAGCGAATGGAACGGGCTGTGGACCGAAGACAGCCAGAATGACTGGTTCCGTTCCACCCAGCGGGCCATCGATGGCTCCCGTTCGGCTGAAGTGGACGGCAGTGCCTCTGATGCCGCCCTGACCTCCATTCTCATCGACCTGCAGGGCTGTTCCAATGCCACGGTCACCTTCTCCTGGTTTATTGAACGCGGGCTGGACAGCGGTGAATATCTGGCCTTTGATGTCTCCACCAACGGTGGAAGCATCTGGACCGAACGAGCCAGATTACGAGGTAATGTCGATGCGGAAAATACCTGGCATAATCCCAGTATTGACGTAACCGGCATCAGCAGCGGCAATCTGAGGATTCGCTTTAGAGGAACCATGTCCGGGTCCAATGAAGATGCCGATGTCGACGATGTCAGTGTGGTTGCCTGGTAACACTGACTGAATATGTAAATTTTACATAGAAATGACAAAAGCATGGCGGTATTTATCATGCCGCCATGCTTTCTTCTTTGATACATGTTCTCCCATTCTAAGCGAATGTAATTGTTCTCTTCACAGGGCGCTGTCTATTAATGGTGTTTATCAATTTTGATTATGAAAAATTAGCCCAGAACGGTAACGCGTGCTATCCAGCCAGGTTGCCATCCGTAGTAATAGTAGCGTAATTAAATATTTTGCAGGAAGTTATGAAAAACACTGGCGAAAATATGCGCAAACGATTAAGATTACAGAAAAATACAGTACAACATAAAGGTTTGAAAGTATGAAAAAAGATCCATTTAAACAGCCGTCCGAATGGGTGGAGCGGACCTTGGCAAGTTTGTCGTTAGATGAGAAAATCTGGCAAATGATGCATCCGGCTATCGAGCCACGTAGCGAGGGGGATTTTCTCTGCGACTATCTGGCGGCGGGTCAGCCGGGCGGGCTATTCCTTTTTCAAGGCACTATGGCGGAATTTACCCATACTACCGGCCTTATCCAGAAACATCTGAAGGTGCCGGCCGTCATATCTTCGGACCTGGAAAATGGCGCCGGGCGCTTTATTACCGATACCACTCAATTTCCCGAGTTGACGGCGCTGGGCGCGACGCGAAATGAGGAGTATGCTTACCAGATGGGCCGGGCCACGGCCATCGAAGGCCGGGCGTTCGGTGTACACTGGGCATTTGCGCCGCTGGTGGATATTAACCTCCACCCACATAATCCTATCACGAATACGCGAACCCTGGGTGACGATCCGGATAATGTATCCGCGCTCTCAGGACAACTTATCCGCGGTATGCAGGAAAATGGCCTCTGTGCCACTGCCAAACACTTCCCCGGCGACGGCTATGATGATCGTGACCAGCATATTTGTACCAGCATTAATCCACTCAGCATGGAGCAGTGGTATCAACTCAGCGGTAAAATGTTTATGGACGCCATCCGGGCCGGAGTCTGGAGTATCATGATAGGGCATATTGCCCTGCCGGCATGGGATAATCCCCAGCCGGGAAACCTCGAATCTGCCCCGCCGGCTACGCTGAGCAGAAAAATTGTCACGGATCTGTTGCGGGACAAGATGGGCTTTAACGGAGTTATTATAACCGATGCCATGGTTATGGGCGGCATAACGCTGCGCGCCCCACGCGCGAAGATTATACCGGGTGTGATTGAAGCGGGATGCGATATCATACTCTTTTCAGAACTGCCGGGTGATTTTCTAATTCTCAAACAGGCCGTGGAACAGGGTCGCATTCCTGAAGAGAAGATTAATGATTCCGTCCGGCGAATATTACGCCTGAAGGAACTGCTGGGCCTGAATAAAGACCCCGGCCCCCGGCCGCTGGGCGACCGGGAGCGCAACGAATTTGCAGCGGTCAGCAAGAGGATAGCCCGGGATGCCATCACCCTGGTCCGGAAAAAAGAGGGCGTACTGCCGTTAAAACTCGGCCCAGGCACGAAAGTCTTAAGCTACCACCTCCGGGCCAATCTGGAAAATACCGTTGATATGATTGATAAAATGCTGACGGATCGAGGTGTCACGGTCTCACGGTTCACCGAACAGGATGTCGATAAGCTGCCCTCAAATGACGAGGTTATGGCCTGTGACGCGATCCTGGTCCATCTGGTTTATGGTCCGTTATGGAATACAAACTGTATCCGGCCCACAGGCTATGCTTTACGGGACCTGAACCGGATCATGGGATTACATCATCCCCGGCTCGTATTTATCTCCTATGGCTCCCCCTACCATATCTACGACTACCCGCATACACCCGTTTTCATTAACGCCTATTCCGCGGACAAAAACACGCAAAGCGCCGTCCTGCAATTCCTGACCGGAGAAATCCCCGCCAACGGAAAGAGCCCGGTCAACCTGGAAAAAGCCTATCACTACGGCATTGGACCCATGTAATTT
>JAFGHE010000262.1 GCA_016930295.1 Sedimentisphaerales bacterium | reverse complement strand
CTATAATATATATTTTATAATTATAATATTATATATTTCACAGCGTGACTGTTATAACAGGACTGAATTCCATATTATAGTAGCAGGAAACAGACAAATGGCTGAAACATTAAAAAAACTCGATGATCTGGTATCATTATGTAAGCGGCGTGGATTTATTTTTCAAAGTAGTGACATCTATGGGGGGCTGGCCAGTTGTTATGATTACGGTCCCCTGGGGGTGGAGCTGAAACGTAACGTTAAGAATGCCTGGTGGAAGTCGGTGGTCCAGATGCGTGACGATATGGTGGGTCTGGACTGCAGTATATTGATGCATCCACTGATCTGGAAGGCGTCCGGGCATGTGGATAAGTTTGCGGATTTGATTGTGGAGTGTAAAAAGTGTAATACCCGTACGCGGGTGGACCATCTTGAAGGTCATGAGGGTGAGGAGACCACCCATCATGAAAAGCCGGAAGTTGCGGCCCGCGAGGATCTCTCGGATAAAATCTGTCCGGCGTGTGAAACAGTAGGTCAGTTTACCGAGCCCATGCCTTTCAAACTTATGTTTGAAACCCGGATGGGCGCCAATGCCGACGACTCCATGAAGGTCTATTTACGGCCGGAGACTGCCCAGGGTATTTTTGCCAATTTCAGCAATGTCCTTAATACTACCCGGATCAAGATACCGTTCGGCATTGCCCAGATGGGTAAAAGTTTCCGTAACGAAGTAACGACCAAGGCGTTCATCTTCCGGACGCGTGAATTTGAACAGATGGAAATCGAGTTCTTCTGTAAGCCGGGCACGGATGACCAGTGGTGGGAGCACTGGAAAGAGCAGCGCATGAAGTGGTATATAGACCTGGGTATCCAGCCGGGAAACCTGCGTTTTCGGCCTCATGCCGATGACGAGCTGGCTCACTATGCCAAGGCGTGTGTGGATATCGAATATAAGTTTCCATTTGGTCAGGGAGACTGGCAGGAGTTGGAAGGAATTGCCAACCGGACCGATTACGATCTGCGTCAGCATCAGCGGGGCATCCGTTCGATTACGAAATGGTTTGAAAACAAGCGGGATACAGAAAAAACCCCTCTGGCGGATGAGCATACAGATTGGCATAAAGGCCCCTTAAGTTACTTTGACGACGAAAACCGGGAACGATATATTCCTTATGTGATTGAGCCGTCGGCGGGCGCCGATCGGGGGACGCTGGCCTTTCTGGTCGATGCGTACGCCGAAGAGGAAGTACGGGGTGAAAAACGCAACCTTCTGCGTTTCCATCCGAGCCTGGCGCCGGTTAAGGTGGCGGTATTCCCGCTGGTTAAAAAGGACGGCATGCCGGAAAAGGCCCGGGCCATTTATAATGACCTGCGCGGGCGTATGACCTGTTTTTATGATGAAAAAAGTGCGGTCGGCCGGCGCTATCGGCGTCAGGATGAGGCCGGCACGCCCTTCTGCATTACCGTGGACGGCCAGACGGCCGAAGACAACACAGTCACCGTACGCGAACGTGACTCCATGAATCAGGACCGCGTCCACTGTGACCAGATCAAAAATTACCTGCAAGAGAAATTGGATATGTAATACACTATCGACAGTTACATCATATAACTCTTTTGCCGTAAAATTACATATTAAAATGTAAAAAATTGATGGAATACGATATTTAGAGAGATCACAGATGTTCTATTCAAGCGAATTCTCATTTTAAAGACGAGGTATTACATGACAGCAGAATGCATTAAGATAAGCGAAATGTCGCGGCATGTCGGCCAGGAGGTGACTATTCAGGGTTGGCTGTATAATTCACGGGCCGGGGGGAAGGTTCAGTTTTTGATTATCCGGGACGGCAGCGGGATGTGCCAGGGGATACTGGAGAAAAAGGAAGGCGCAGAGGAACTGTTTCAGGAGGTCAAACATCTGGGGCAGGAATCCTCTCTGAGGGTTCAGGGTATGGTACGGGAAGAGCCGCGGAGCGTGGGCGGTTATGAACTGGCGCTCAGTGATGTTCAAATTGTGCATAAGACCCAGGATTATCCCATCACGCCCAAATCGCACGGCATCGATTTTGTCATGAAGAATCGGCATCTTCATCTGCGTTCGCGCAGGCAATGGGCGCTGGCCCGGATCCGTCATACGGTAGTGGAAGCGATCCGGAATTTCTTTAACAGCCATGGATTTACCCTGGTGGACACCCCTATCTTTGCCCCGGCAGTCGGCGAGGATGAACAGACCCTGTTTAACCTGGATTATTTCGGGGAAGATGTGGCACTTTCTCAGACGGGCCAGTTATATCTGGAAGCGGCGGCCATGAGTCTGGGCAGGGTGTATTGCTTTGGTCCCACTTTTCGGGCGGAAAAGAGCAAGACCCGCCGGCATCTGACCGAGTTCTGGATGGTGGAGCCGGAGATTGCCTACATCGATCTGGACGGGCTGCTGGAAGTGGCGGAACAGTTTGTTTACAGCGTGGTGCAGGCGGTATTGAAAGATCGTCAGGTGGAACTGGAAATTCTGGAACGCGACGTGCGTGTCTTACAAAAGATCAAACCGCCCTTTGTCAGGTTAAGTTATACCGAGGCCGTGGAATTATTACATAGCGATAAAGTCAAACTATTTTTAGAAGGACAGTTACAACAAAAACAGGAACAGGTAAAACAATTAGAAGACCATATCACTCAATGGACCGGGGAACAGGAAGTGTCAAAGAAACAATGGCAAAAAGACAAACTCTCTCAACAGATCCAGCAGGCGCGCGAAGACATCAACGAATTACAGGAACAGATAAATAATATTCCCCACCATATGGAGTTGGCGGCCGGTTTCCGCTGGGGCAAGGACCTGGGCGGTTCGGATGAGACCATTATCTCCCAGTTACATGAACAGCCGGTTTTTGTGCATCGCTATCCCAAGCAGGCCAAGGCCTTTTATATGAAGCCCGACCCGCTCGAAGACCGGGTAGTGTTAAACTTCGACTGCCTGGCTCCGGAAGGATACGGTGAAGTGATCGGCGGTTCGATGCGCCAGGACGATTATGATGCGTTACTGGCCCGGATTAAAAAGGAAGGTTATGAAGTGGAAAACTACGAATGGTATCTGGACCTGCGTCGTTACGGGTCGGCGCCACACGGCGGATTCGGACTGGGTGTGGAACGAACTGTGGCCTGGCTGGCAGGTATTAAACATATACGGGAAACCATCGCCTTCCCTCGCATGATGGGCAAAATATACCCTTAAATTGCAACTAAATACTGAAAACCGGAGGTTTTGTTTCAGCGGAGATGACCTGAAGTTCCTGCAGGGTCAGGAAGGCAGAGAGTTGTTCGGCTTCTTTTTTGCTGGTACCCCAGGCGCTGGCGTAGCGGCGACTGCCAATGACCACACCGACCTCAAAACACTTACTGTGATCGGGCCCCTTCTCATCCAGCAGTTCATAGATCGGAGTACATTCCATGGTGCGCTGGGCGTGTTGCTGCAACATACTTTTAAAATTCTCCTGCGGCTGGCGTGCATCGGCTTTATCAAATAAGAATTTGAATTGTTCCAGGATAAACTTTCGGGCCGCTTTCGTTCCGCCGTCCACATAGACGGCCCCGATAACGGCTTCCAGGGCGGCGGCGGCGCAGGAGTTGGGCAGTTTAGGCTGAGCACCCATGCCCTTACCCACATGCAGAAATTCAGTAAGACCGATCTTAACGGCAATCCGGCCACAGGTTCGGCGTGATACGATCATGCTCTTGATCTTGGTCAGTTCCCCTTCCAGATAATGGGGAAAGAGTTTAAATAATTCATGACAAACCACCATACCCAGTATCGCATCGCCCAGAAATTCCAACCGTTCATTGCTTTCCACCCGTTCACTGGCAGATGAGGCATGGGTCAGAGCCAGACGCAATAATTCGGGATCCTTAAACTGGTAATTTATCGCCTGTTGGCATGAAATAAGAGTAGTATCAGTTGGAGCCATAAATCTCTACAAGATTTGTAAGCCGAGGACGGAAATGGCTTTTATCTTCCGAATTCTGCCTGGATTAAGCCGCTTGCGTCATAGGCCAACAATCAAACAAAAATTACATCATCTTTACAAAGTTATTTTACCACAAATCATTGTTTCTGTCAAGCATGTATTATCCTTATATATATTATCGTCATTATAATCGTCAAAATTAGTAAAAAATAACTTTTGCTGATATTAACTTAACTGTATTATTCAGATACACTTATAATATAATCCGGATATTTCCCGATTTTTTCCGGCGTTGCTAAAAACCGATAATTTATATACTCTTTATAGATACAGCAACAGTGTAGAGATTTCGTTTATATGACATAAGAACTCAAACTCATAGTTATGACGGACAAGGACATTGGAATATGCAGACACCCATAAAAACAACTTTGATACTGGCATTACTTACCTCCTGGGCTCAGGCATTAACAGGTTTTCCAGGGGCTGGTTCAGATAACCTGATTGAAATGTCCTCAAGCTCTTTGTCTGCCGAGACGGGAGGGGTTTCAACGTCTTATAATGGTGAGTTTGACACGAGTCGTTATATTGATATTGACCAGATCATGCCGGGCATGCGGGGATATGGCCTGACCGTTTTTAAGGGGACCAAAATTGAGCGGTTTGATGTGGTGGCGGTTTCGGTTATCAGTAATGCCGGTCCCAAGCGTAGCGCTATCCTGATACTGTGTGAGGATGAACGTTTTGACAAGGCACGCGGAGTACAGGGGGTGAGTGGTTCACCGGTTTATTTTAATGACAAGCTGGCCGGGGCCATGGCCTTTGGCTGGGCGTTTGGTGAAGATCCTCTCTATGGTGTCACTCCTATTCGCGAGATGCTGGAACTGCGATATGCCGGCGATATGACCGGCCGGGACTATAGCGGGCGTTCGATGGGATGGGAACGATCCGTTTATCAAAACCTGATGGCGGATGAACTGCTGGGACCGGACCATATCGAATGGCTGGTTCGTCAGGCGGGACTGGCCAAAGATAACGCCGGAGATACGGCGTTAGGTCAAACCGGATTGACGGCCTTACCCCTTACGGTAAGTGTAAGCGGGCTGTCCGCACCGGCCCGGCGAATACTGCAGGAACGGATACCCACTCTTAATTTAACAGAAGGTGTTTCATCCAATGGGATTATCGATCACTATGCCGGCCAGACCGAACTGGCGCCGGGTGCTTCTCTTACTATCCCCCTGGTCACAGGTGATATGAGCAGTGAAATACTGGGCACGGCCACAGAAGTAGTGGGCGACCGTGTATATGGATTCGGTCATAGCTGGAACGGGTACGGCGCCGCGGCCTGGCCGATGGGGACCGGATATGTCCATACCTTTGTCAGCCGGACCAATATGTCCTTCAAGCTGGGCCAGATTATCGATGTGGTGGGGACGATAAGGGCGGATGAAGCCGCCGGGGTCTATGGACGTGTCGGTCAGACCATTGACATGGTGCCGATCCAGGTCGAGCTTGAATGGCCTGAACTGGGACTGAAACAGGACTTTAATGTCCAGATGGCCCGGGAAGTACATATCAACCCGATTTTATCCGCGGCGGTGGTCTTAAATGCCCTGATATACCGGGGTGAACTGCCCCAGGAACATCATATCCAATACCGTATTGAAATGGGATTTGATAAAGTTGAACCCATCATCTATGAAAACATTTCTTCCGGGTCCAAGGCCGGGGACATTCTCCAGGAAATACTGAACAGTATTGGATTACTGCTGCTGAATCCCTGGGAGGAGGTTCAACTGTCTTACGTGAAAGCGAAAGCCTCTATTCACGAGGGGACAAAAACCGGGATCATTCGTTCGGCTCAACTGCCTGCGCTGGAGTATCATCCCGGCCAGAGGGTTACCGCCTCCGTTTTACTCGAGCCGGACCTGGAGCCCCTCCAGGAAGTAAAAATCAGCCTGGAGTTGCCGCAGGACCTGCCGGAAGGAGACTATAAAATAATGGTTGGCTCCTATCAAAACTATCAGCGCCAGCTCCAGAACGCATCGCCGCATCGTTATTCCGCCTATGATATAAATGACGTGCAGCGTATGCTGCAGGAGAGGCTATCCATCCGTAAAGCCGGGTTATATATGAGTATGGCCCTGCCGGGAACCGGACTGGCCATAGAAAACCAGGAACTGCCCGACCTGCCGGCCAGCAAAACCATGATGCTCTCGGATAAATCCCGCCAAATAATGCTCACTTCCTTCAACCCCCTGCTGAGCACCTACCTGCCCAACGACTATATCCTCTTCGGCCAGAAAACCTTCAATATCGAAGTAAAGAGAAAATAATAGTGGTGAGTTGTGGGTTGTCAGTTGTGAGTCCGAGGTTAAGAGTTATTTAATAGTTATCCATGTGCCACGGCCGTGTCAGCCGTGTTTTTGTCATCAGCGGCCTTCCAACCAGACATCTGAAAATACTGTCAAGTCAAGAATATCAATCGTATCATCATCGACCAAATCACAGAGATAACACCTGGCCCGTGATAGTACCTTTGAAATAACAGTTTCTAATACTGGTGTAATTCTGATTCCAACCACACAGGCCCGCGAGGGAGTATTATTGATTGGGACTGATAGCCATAATCGTGAGAACTGAAAGATATGCCGATGCCTCTTGTTGTTATAAAATCCCCAACTCTTCAAAATCTTTTTTTAGTTGAAGTGATGTAAAATGATCACCGTAAATACCGGTTTCATCAGTAGAAATCTTAATCCGGAAAATCTTTCCTGACTCCTCAATAAACAGGGCGCTAGCTGCATCTATACAACCTCTCCAGCCCTGGGGAGCATGAATAAATCCCCGAATAAGTCTTTTTAGTGAATCAGGATCTTCAATCAGTTTATCCGGTTTAAATGATTTCTTTAAAATCCCTTCGATTTCCCTCTGATTTCCGATCATGATTAAAGTGTCATACTCCGCCAGACAGGATCCGTCAATAATTAAAATACCTTTTATACTAAGGCCTTTAAGATCATTAACGGTCGCATCCAGGATGCCCATCTCTTTTAAATCTTTCTTAAGTTGATGAGATGTGAAGAAATCCCCGTAAATGCTTGTTTCGTCTTCATGAATCTTAATCCGATAAATCTTACCTGACTCATCAATTAAAAGGGCGCTGGCGTCATTCAAATAACCTCTCGCGCCCAGCGGGGCCTGCATAAAGCCATGGATAAGTTTTCTTAAAGAATCAGGGTCCTCAAGCAGTTTGTCAGGGTAATAAGACTTGTTTAAAATACTGTCTATTTCCTTCTGATTGCCGATCATCAATAACGTGTCAGAGTCTGCCAGACAATGTCCGTCGATCAATACCAGCCCTTTTATATCTAGAAAACCTTTTGCATCAAGGCCCTGAAGATCCATGACGGTTGTATCGACGTATAGATCATTCAGATCGTCATTATGACATCTATCATTCCTGGTTCTTCTGCCTTCCAAACGAATCCGCGAGTATTCATGTTCGCAGCAACCGATGATCATTAGTACTATAAAACTACAAGCTATTAAGCGTTTCATAACTAGTGGCCATGTCATAACCCAGCTATTCATGAGATCTGTCCTGGCGAAACTAAATCCGCGCTTTTAAGAATAATTCTTTCCTGCCAACAATTTTAACATGACCTTCAAAATAAAACCTTATTGGCGGTTTGTCAATTGTAATTTTTATTGGATTGTATCCGGGAAGGAAAATATCTGTCACCAATCGTAATCCCTTGTATTTAAAGCCGTTACAGATTTCCTGCTCAGGCCGGTTACGGCTGGGGATATCTAATCAAGAAAACCCGAAACAAGTTTATTACTTCGTTTGACGGGGTAGGGAAAAATAGTGCATCATGTAATAAATCCTAATCGTAAACTCACAGCTACAAAATCTCCGGGCTTATTCAAGCACCTTTGCCGGGACTCCGACGACGGTCATGTATAGTGTGCTTTCTTCTTTGCCATCAACGTTGATGAGGGCATTGACTTCGTCGTCGTAGAGGGCGGCGATCTGGCAGGAAGCCAGGTTCAGATCCACAGCGGCCAGGCTGAGGTGGGCGGCGATATGGCCGGCGTCGAGGTATATGTAGCGATAGGCGCGCTGGTCATATTTCCATTTGCTGCGCTGGAAAATCGCGGTCCAGATAAATACGACCGCAGCCTCGGAGCACATACCCTGGTCTAGGGCAGCCTGTGCGACGGTATGGCGAAAATTACCTGGTTTTATCAGTTCCAGTTCGTGCCGCCGGATGCCATAATGATACACTCCCTGCTCCAGATTGTTGACCCTGTTTATGACCACATAGGTTTCGATGGGGTAAAGGGCGCCGGCCGATGGGGCGGCGCGGAACTCCCACTCACCTTGCCGGTGGGTAATCCCGCCGGCGGCCCACAGGAGATAGGAAAGGGCCTCCAGGCTTATGGGCTCGTCGATATAATTCCTGATGCTTCGTCTGTGCTTAATGATTTCGGTGAGGCTTTTACCCTGCGGATCGGCCGGCCGGGGTAAGGGAATTTTTTTACACGGCTCATACGTTTTATAAAGTTGGGGCTGCTTAGACCAGTCCAGGTATTTATCGCCCAGTTTGCCCCGCCGGTACTTCGTTTGCATTTGGAATGTATCACCTACATCACTCATGACAATCCCTCCGCATGCGCCAGATCTTCTCATATTACTCAAACTGACCGATAATATCAAAAATTACCCCGTTGGATAAGGCACAAAGTTTTTAAAGATGAACAGGGAAAATTTCCCATTCGACCTTTCATTAATGTTCGTACCTGTCCGGGCAAAAAAAACAGCCAGGTGCGGCTCTAATAGACTTAACTGCTCGATCGGCTCGATAAATATCTCGATAAGAGAGATAAAAACTTTTGCCTTTTGGATAAGGCTAACTAGAGCAAGCGTCCATGCGACGACACCTGACTTTGAAGCCGGATTTCACCAAACTTCGATGGGCATCCATGCCCATTGCATAACCATTCATGCCTTTCGGGAGCCTGACATAAATTTCTGAGGCTTGAACAGCCTCCAGCCAGAATTATCATAGTATGTAGTTGCTGCCGAAAATATCTTATTTTCGGCCGTGGCGTATCAGCCTTGAAACACGTACTTTCGGCAGCAACTTAAAGAGCCCAACGTTACTACTTCTAAATACCACCTTACAGACTGCCCTGGGAAACCTATTGCGATTTAAAAGCAGGGTCGGGCGTCAAACACTGGTTGCTTTTAATAACTCCATTTCCCGGCAACCAGCATAGTCCTCATCGTCACTGGTATCCTGCGGAGCCAATGCCAATTCCGCCTTTCGTATCGACCAGAGTTCATTCGCAACCAGTTCCCTGATCAACGAGGAGAATATCTGTCGCGAGCCGATCCGAAGGACTTTTTCTTCCACCGACCCGGCCACCGCACGGGCCATAGGACGGGAAAGCCCACTCTCACCTTCCAGGGTCCGAACGATCATTGACTTATTCCAGGGCTGAGCAGGATAACTGTATTTATCATAATCTTCTGCTTCCCAGGGTTTTGGAATATCACCATTAACGTAAATTACTTCTGTACGACTACGTTTAATCTGCCTGTTTAAACGATGTTCATGTAAACAAAGAGCCGCATCCTCGTAGTCGGTTTCGCTGAGGACGGCCTTAATCATGGCATGGATTTCATCCGTACTGATAGTGGAACCGTTATGGCGGCGTGAAATAAACTCGGTTAACGCCTCCGCCAGAGAATCAGTAATGCCCAAGGTTTCACAGCCGCTATCTCCCAAAGCAGCCGCAATGGTACCCATCACTTTCGTATGGAGATATACCTCCAGCGTCCCATCACTTTTAATTACATTTAACAGCATAATTACTTACGAAAGTTGCCTGCTATTTTCCTTGATACCTTTGCATCAGGGATGATTTATACCAATAGTCCTCTATCCATCTTCATCAAAGAGCTTCTTTTGCCCATCCGCCTCAGCGCTACGATGCATGAGTCCATGAGCTTCTTCAATAAACTGGCCCACCTCCTGAAATTCATGATACACACTGGCAAAACGAATATAGGCCACGTTATCCAGTTTATTCAGATGGCCCATAGTCAGAGAGCCAATCAGCTTCGATGACACTTCCTGTCCCGGCTGCCTTAAGATTTGTTCTTCCACGTCCTCTGCCAATTCCACGATCTGCTGCATTGATATGGGCCTTTTGTAACAGGCCTTTTGTACGCCCGCTATTATTCTGTCTCGGTTATAAGGAACCCGGCTGCCGTCTTTTTTTACCACAATTAACTTAACGAGTTCCTCAACTCTTTCATACGTTGTAAATCGTCGGTTACAGTTCAGACATTGACGCCGGCGACGGACTATCCGCCCCCCGTCACTGGAACGTGAATCAATAACTTTGTCCTTATCCTCTTTACAATATGGGCATCTCACTCGTGGATTCTTCCTGAGAAGTTATTGATTGTTAATCTGATTAGTGTGCCCATTTTACATTATATCAAACTCGGCCAAACAAGCACCTAAACTCTATATATATGAGTATTAGAAAAATAACCCTCAATATATAGTTTGTCAAATTAAAAAATTCTCT
>JAFGHE010000029.1 GCA_016930295.1 Sedimentisphaerales bacterium | reverse complement strand
TTGAAAACCTTAAACCGAGAAATGATTATTTCATGGCAGATAGCAGAAATTTAAAGGGAAAAGCGGAAAAACTGGCAGGTTTTACTTGTTTCGCGGTCGCGCTCCTTATGATTCTGCTGGTAACCGTCGGGCTTAACGCGGCGGAACCGAAACCGCGGGTTATTGTCACCACCGATGGCGAAATTGATGACTTCTGTTCCATGACACGATTCCTGCTCTACACCAGTGATTTTGACGTAGAGGGGCTGATCTATTCCAGCTCCATTTTCCATTGGAATGGCCATCAGTGGGCAGGCACCAACTGGATTCAGGAAAAAATAAACCTCTACGGGCAGTCTTACTCGAATTTGTCTGCGAACAAATCCGGTTATCCCACCGCCGCGACCCTCCTTAGCAAGGTTTATATCGGCAATATCAACTCAGCGGGCGACATGTCCGCCGATACCGCCGGCTCCAACCGGATTGTTGATGTCCTGCGGGACGGCGATCCTCGCCCTGTATGGATCCTGATGTGGGGCGGCACCAATACAGCTGCCCGTGCCCTTTATCACATCCAGCAGAATTATCCCAGCGAAATGGCCGCCATCAGTCAAAAAGCTAAATTGATCATCGGCCTTGACCAGGATAACACTCTGGAAAGCTATGTCCGGCCCAACTGGCCAGATCTCACCGTGATATGCGACTACGGCATTTGGATGGCTATTGGTTACGTGCCGCAGTATTACGTCTCCGACTCATCCAAGCTTACTTATTATTCCGATAGCTGGATGTTGAGCAATATCACTTCCAACCACGGACCGCTGCTCTCTGCACGCCCCCAAGCCTCCGTAGGAACGTTTGTGGGAGAAGGCGATAGCATCACATTTCTTTATCTCATGCCTGTTGGATTTTTCAACCAGAGCAATCCCGGCTATGGATGCTGGGGCGGCCGCTATAAGAATCAGCATAACAGTTCCACATACTGGGAGGATGACTGGGATGATGAAGAATTTGCTAAATCAGTGTGGCGTTGGATAGATGCGTATCAAAACGATTACGCAGCACGCGCCGACTGGTGCGTTAAAGCCTATGCCAATTGCAACCATCCGCCGGTAGTCAATGATTATGAAACGATCAACTCATCCCCGGGCCAGAACGTAAATCTTACCGTCTCGGCCAGCGACCCTGACGGCAACGCTCTGTCATATCAATGGTGGTACTATAAGGAAGCCGGCAGTTATCACGGCTCCGCGATCTCTATCAGCAATGCCACCAGCAGCAACGCAAGCTTTACCGTTCCGAGCGATTCGGGCGCCGGTCAGGTCATCCACATGATCTGTTCCGTGACCGACAATGGCACACCGCCGCTTACCCGCTACCGCAGAGTTATTATAAATGTCACCTCAGGCACGCCCAATATTCCCGCCCTGGGACCGTTTGTTATGGGAATTAACTTCGGAGGCAACGCCGTCACCGTAGAAGGCAATACATGGAAAAGTATGTCCCAGGCTCTTTCCAGCGGGCTTTCAGTGCAGAGCGGCTATTTCAATCTCAACCGTCCTGAGGTTCCCTATCCTGACCCGGGTGGCGACACAAAGGCAATGCTGATGTCTTCGACTGAGATGTCTGAGGCCGATATGTCCATCTCGCAGACCCTCACCAATGGTGATTATGTGCTCTTTTTCTGGATTTTTGAATGGGGTGATTTCTACTGGGGCTTCAACCGTAACTTCACCATCTATCTCGAAGGTCAGCCTAAGGTGTACAGCGCCGGTGTCCTTAAAGATGGCCGATGGCACAAATATGGCCCCATACCGGTCACGGTCTCCGATGGAACTCTTAACATTCTATTGGATAAGATACTTCGCGACCCGCACCTGATGGGAATGAGCATTCATAAAGCAAACAGTACTGGAGACTTCGATTCCGATGGAGAACTTGGGGCGGGCGATATTGATTTACTCCTTGCTCAGATCAACGCCGGAACACACAATTCCGGTTACGATCTGACCGGCGACGGCTTCGTTACCCAGGCCGATGCCGATCACTGGGTATTCAATCTTGCCGATACCCGCTACGGCGATGCAGATATTGACGGGGATCTGGATATTGATGATATTTTGGCGTTATCCGCAAATTGGCTAAGTTCCGGCATCGGGTGGGCAGGGGGCAACTTTAATGGTGATACAAGTGCCGATCTGCATGATTTGGCACTTCAAAGTCATCACTGGCTTTTTGACGGAGTGAGTGTTTCCATTACGGCAACCGATGCCATCGCTTCCGAAGCAGGCCTCGACCCAGGGACATTTACCGTATGGAGAAATGATACCGTAGGGGATTTAACGGTATATTATACGGTCGGCGGAACGGCCTCTCCGGTTTCATCCGGATCAGGCGCAACCGCCGTTACCACTGTTTCCTCAAGCCCTTCGATGGATCCGGCCGGGCCGGCTGCGACTATTGATAGCTCATTATCCACCCGGTGGCTGAGTGTTTTCGACCAGGGTGAAGCCGATCCGTGGATTTCCTGGGAATTCGCGAGCACCATTACACTCTCATCCATGGATGTGTCCAACTACGCTGAATCAGGTCAGGATCGCCGCGGCATGAAATATGTTGATATCTATATAAAACAGGGTGGTGTCTGGGTTATCTGGGCCGATGACTACAAACTTGACCCACAGACTGGCAATTCCAACACGGGCGTTTGGACCGACACCATAGACTTCGAAGGTGTCAGCTGCGCAGGCGTTAAGTTTGATCCAAAAAACAATTATTATACCGCTAGCCCCGAAATTCCCGGTTGGGGAACAAATTTCTGGTTCGAAGGTCGAACCCAATATCCTGCTGCAATTAATGACCATAACGCCCTGACCGGCCTGATGGAGGTTGCGTTTTTTGTCAATACATCACCCAGTGACTATCAGGAACTCACGGGTAGTCTTTTGATTCCAAATGGGCAAAATGCGGCCACGATAATGGCTATCCCCAACGACGATTCAGAAGCTGAAGGCAATGAAACGGTCATGGTTACCTTGACTGAAGATGCCTCCTATACGATTGGATCTCCGGCCAGTGCTACGGTAACCATTATGGATAATGATTAACGCAGTTGTAGATTCTCATATTTGTATTTATCGTTGAAAGGTGTCAAACCTTTTCATGATAAAGTAAAATGAAGGAATTTAGATAAAATGAGTCCACAGTGGCGAAATCCCGCGAATATCTTGAAATTTGTCTTGATGGTGTTTTGCGTTTATGTGCAGCCTGCGCCGGCTGATACGCTTATTGATGTCCTCAACGTGCCCACAAACAGCCATGTCAGTGCGGCGATATACAACAGCAACGGGGAGCGTATTAAGGAACTGTTGGCCTACGAGCCGACCGGTTCCAATACCCAGATTGAATTGCGCTGGGATGGAAAAGATGAATATGGCCGCTCTTTACCCGCTGATGCGATTTATCAGTGGCGAGCCTTGGCCACCGATGCTGTTTTTCATATTGAGAGTTGTGTCGGGAACACCGGCAACCCCTGGGCCGATGGCCTTTTCCATAACGGCAATGTGGATGGCATTGTCTTTGACTCTTCCGGGAACTGCTATACCGCTTCGGTTTGGGAAGAATACCTGGGGAACACGCTTCGCAAACTGGATTCCAACTGGAATGTCATCTGGAGCGTTTTTCGACAAGGCGCCCAGCGCATCACCACAGATGATACTTACCTGTATGTGGCGGCCGAAGTCGGCAGCCAGGACTGTATTTATAAATATTACGCCGCCAATGGCGGTTTTGTTTCGTCGTTTGTCGTTAATTTTTCCACTCAGGGGTCCTATACTTCCCCGGGCTTGCGGGGCATAGATGTCGATTCCACCCGGATTTGGGTTGCCGATTATTATAATGATCGCATCAAAATCTACACTAAAACAGGAAGTTTACTGGGACAGTTTACGGTAAATGAACCGGAAGGGCTTGCTGTGCAGAGTGAACCCGGCGTCGGCCCGGGAGTTTTGTGGGTCGCCCACGAAAACAAGGTCAGCAAATATACCTTTACTCTCGCATATAATGACTTTACGGAAGTTACCTCAATTACAGGCTTGAACAATCCTGCCGCTCTTGATATCGGCGGTCCCTCGGGCCATCTATTCATTGTGGAGAGGGGAAATGAACGGATATTGGAATATGATATCAGTTCGACACCGACGCCCGCCGGTAATTTTCACCAGTTTGGCCCCGGTTTCACGCGGGGGCAATTGGGAGATGATGAATTCTGGCAAGTAAACGGAGTCGCGGTTGCCCCGGACGGTCGTGTCGCCGTCAGTGACGCCGGCAACTTTCGCGTGCAGCTATTTGATGCGGATACCAATCTGCTCCATAGCGACCATCTTGCCTGGCAGCCCGCTCCCTTTGTGGATAAAATAACGTCTTCGACGCATCGCATGATGACCATGGGTTATGAATATGAAGTGGATCTCAGCGGCACGCACCATCCTGAATGGATGGCTGGCGGCGGAGACGGCACGTGGCGTTTGGTAGCGAATTGGTGGGATCCCCCTTTTGCCACCATGTTCTATTTCCGTCGTCTGACCTTGGATGTTCCCGGTCTTGGTCCGCGTGATTACATCTTTTGCATGAACAAGGACGATCTGGGCGGTTTCAGCATCTATCAGGTTTCTCCGGATGGGACGACCTCAAGGCGGTCGGCGATTGTGGGACGGCGGTGGATGGGTGAAAACGGCGAAATCATACCGGGCGACTTGGCTCGATGGGCCTGGAAAGATAGTAATGGTGATGATCAAATTCAAACGGCTGAAGTAACCTTCAAGGATGCCCTGGGAACGGGTTATCCCTTTACGTATTCCGGGCCCGGCATGTGTGTCGATGCCAGCGGCAATCTTTATTATGCACCAAGTGAACCGGGAACAATAAACGGTGAAGCGATTAAGATACCATTGCTGGGTTTTGATGCTATCGGAAACCCGATATACAGCTGGGATCAGAGTGTACACCTCGTTGCGGAAGATACCAGCGGTGATAACTTCCAGGCTAAAGAAATTCGTATCGATACCAATGGCGATATTCTTCTTTATGGAACCTCGCTGTATGCTCCCCTGCTTGATACCGTTTTGAATACGGGGGGCACCATCATACGCCGCTATGATTCCAGTGGGAATTTCCTTTTTGAATATCAGGCCAGCGCCGAGGAGAATACGACATTCAGCGGTTTTGAAGTCGATCCGATCATGGACTCGGAAGTGGGCCTTTGGGCCGCTCCGAAGACAGGCACACGAGTACATGCCCTGACACACGATGGCTTGATGCTGGTGGAAACAAAACCCACCCAGTGGCCTTTCAGTTTGGACTGGTTTGATATTGGCTCTCCTTTTTATGTGTTCGCTTTGCCGTCTGCCGATTCCGGACAGCGATACATCTATGCTGAATCCGTGGTTTCGGGGTCGGCGCTGCGCATGCGGGTGGAAAATCTGGATGATTTCATTCGCCATGATGGCTACTTTAACTGGATTCCCACCGGTGAGCAGATCGTGACGGTCCATCGAACAGCCGACGCATCTGAATCCGGACTCGTCAACGGAGCTTTTGAAGTGCGCCGTATCGGCGGCACTCAAAATTCACTCACCGTCTATTATACCGTTTCCGGGACCGCTGAAAGCGGCAGTGATTTTGATCCCCTGAGCGGAAGCATGGTTATTCCCGTCAATGCAGGCTCAGCTCAGATTCCGCTTGTCCCCGTCGATGATTTTCAGGCTGAAGATAATGAATGGGTTACCCTCACGCTCAGTACAGACCCAGCCTATACCATCGGACTGGACTCCTTTGCTCATGTCTCAATTATCGATGATGAAAGTGCATCGTTGCCCGAAATTAACGTGACGATGGTTCAGGGCGATGCGAATGAGAATGGTTCGGCCCAAGGTGCCATTCAAATATCACGAAATGACCCCAATGGTGCGATTATTGTCAATTATGATATTTCCGGATCCGCATCCAGAGCCGACTTTGTCAAACTTGATGGCAGTGTAACCTTGAACCATGGTGTTTCCACCACGACCGTTGCCATAACGCCGATTGACGACAGCGATATAGAAATAGATGAGACGGTGATTCTGTCGCTGGCGCCTGGCGCAGACTATCAAATCGGTTCATCCGATTCTGGTTCGGTAGTCATTGTGGATGATGATTACCCCCTTCAGACGGTAATCGGTTTTGATTTCAGTAATATGGATCTTACACCTTCCACCATTTCTTCTGGAATGAGCGTTGGCGGCATGTATCTTCCGGGAACAGGCGCTCTTTACTCAAACGGCAATAATCTGGTGTTTAACGGTATTTATACCGGCACAGATATCCGATTCGATGTGACTGTGCCAGCCGATCATCAGTTGACCATAACGGAATGGGGAATTGGGCACATTCAAATCAGTGAATCAGCCGATTCCACCGTAGAGGTGTACGTAACTGGTGACGCCACGGCGTCGCTTGGTTCCGGTGTCTTGGCCAGCTATAGCGGCGGCATCATTAATACGGAACCCGATCTTGTGCTTAATGCCGGCAATTACACCTTCCATCTTCGGATCCTGGGACATCCGCCGGTGTCACATAACGGCGAAGGAGGCAGTCTGGATGACCTTATCTTTAGCGGCTTTCTGATCGACTATTCTGCCGGTCCTCTCGTTAGTGTTTATGCGCCCGATGCGATCGCAAACGAAGGCTGGAATAATAACGGGACGTTCAAGATTGCCCGCAGCATTACGATTGGAAATATGACCGTAAATTATTCTGTCTCTGGCTCTGCCGTCTCCGGCAGTGACTATACGGCTTTGAGTGGTTCCGTTACTATTTCTGAGGGCAGATCATCAGCAACCGTCATTCTGTCTCCGCTTGACGATACGGACCCTGAGGATTTCGACACGGTTATTTTAATGTTATTACCCGGTACCGGTTATACCGTCGGTATGCCCAGCAGTGCTACCGTAACTATTGATGATAATGAAAATGTAATGTTACCTATTGTTAACGTCGTACAAACTGATACATTGGCCGCCGAGGAAGGCAGTAATCCCGGCATGCTTACCATTCAGCGGGATGACGCCACTGGCCCACTCACGGTTCTTTATACGATTACCGGCAGTGCCTCTGATACGGATTATACGGAATCGCTTAGCGGCACCGCAAGCATGGCCGATGGTATGGCTTCCATGCCCATCTCTGTTACGCCGATCGACGATAACATTATCGAAATTGATGAAACCGTGACGGTGACTCTTGTCCCTCATGCTGCCTATATTGTTGGCTCCAGTTCTTCGGGTACCATCTCCATTGAGGATAACGACCCCACTGGTCCGTTAGGCGACTTTGATTCTAACGGAATTCTGGAAGCAAATGATATCGATTTGCTTTATGCTGAAATTAACGCGGAAACGCATATTCCCGGCTATGATTTGACGGATGACGGATTGATCACGCAGGCAGATGCGGATATGTGGGTACAGGGACTTGTCGGCACGCGTTATGGTGACGTAAATCTGGATGCGCGCGTGGATCTGCTTGATTTTGCAGAATTATCCATGAATTGGCAAAATCCTGGTTTTGGCTGGGCAAGTGGGGACTTCAATGGCGACCAGGCCGTCGATATTTTAGATTTGTCGTACCAATCTTATGATTGGCTGTTTGAAGCGATTATTGTTTCAATCACCGCAAGTGATCCCTGTGCGTCTGAAGCCGGTCCGGACCCGGGAACCTGTATGGTTCAAAGAAGTAATAGCAGTGGAGATTTAATGGTCTATTACACGTTGAGTGGAACCGCTTCCCCGGTTTCTCCTGGATTGATTCCGATAGCGGTTACAGGTGTTACCACCAGCAGCGCCAACGGCTCTGAAACAGGTCAGAACACTATTGACGGCGTCTTGACCTTAGGGAACTGGTGGCGCAACAATTGGATGAATACATCCGATCCGTGGATTTATTGGGTATTTGGTACGGACTATGCGTTGGAAACCATGGAGGTAGCCAATTATCAGGAAAATAATTACCAAAACAATCGAGGAATACGGCTGGTCGATATATATATCCGCCAAAATGGCGGTTGGATACTCTGGCAAAATGACTATCAAATTCCCATCCAAGCGGAGAGTGCCGCCGTCACCTTTAACCATACAATTAACTTTGGGGGACTGGTAGTGTCAGGCGTTTTGTTCGACCCCGAAGATAACTATTTTGCAACGTGGGCAGGTCCTGTCTGGAATAACGATCCAGGAAATGACCTGAGATATCCTGGCCCAGTCGGTGACGCCGAGGCTATGACCGGTTTAATGGAGGTTGCTTTTTATCAAAATGCGATGAGCGATTATCAGCCGCTTTCGGGTAATATTTTGATTCCGGACGGTCAAAACGCCGTTCCGATCATCATCACACCAAATGATGATTCTGAGGTTGAAGGTCCTGAAACAGTCATTATTTCCCTTTTTGCAGATTACTCTTACTCTGTCGGTTCGCCTTCAAGTGCTATTGTTACCATCAATGATGATGATTAAATTTGAGAAGGGAAACGGATAAATCGAGCCAGATAACGTATCCTATTATTATAACAGCACTTAAGCGAATACGGCACTAAGAAAAAAAGGCCCATAAAATTTTTTAAAAAAGCATTGACAAGGTATATATAAATTTCGTATATTATCTATATGGAACATTATATGATATAGATAATTATGTCTTCAAAAGAGAATATATAGTGGAGGTTAAAATAATAGGTCGAAATTTTTTTCTCACTTCTTTAAAGGAGTTTGAAATCATGAGTAAAAGAAAAGCTTTTACGCTGATTGAATTACTAGTGGTTATTTCTATCATTGCATTGTTGGTAAGTATTCTATTGCCCGCCCTCTCAAAGGCCAGAAAACAAGCGCAAGCCGCGGCTTGTGCTGCCCAGATGCACCAAATCGGCATAATGCTGGGTGTATATACGTCCACCTATGGAGATTGGGTTCCGGTAAATGTAGGAGACCCAAATCCAGAAGGCAAGGCCCCAAATGAGGTTATGTGGTCTTGGCGTTCTCGATTGCATCTGTCAATGGCGGAAAACCCCGATAAAGCAGATGGTATCTTTGATTGTCCCTCCGCGAAGTCTGATTTTTCCTGCGATGACAATTTGAATTCAATGAATGTTGGCTCTATCGGGGTAGTATTTCAGAATACTTATAAATATACCATTCAGCATCCGGTTTACGGAGAGGTTTCTGCTAATACCGTTGTTGAGTTTTGGCCTTTGGGAAAAGGGAAGGCATGGCTTGACCCATTGAACAGTGTTTATGTGGCAGATGCCTATGCAACATGGTCTCCAGAGTTAAGG
>JAFGHE010000261.1 GCA_016930295.1 Sedimentisphaerales bacterium | reverse complement strand
TCATATAATAATAAAATTCAGTAATTAGTGTTAAATACTTTTAAAATAGAAAGATACATAAACATATAAGTATCACGGTTTAATTATTGGCATAATCAATTAATTGTATCATAAGTGATTCAAAAAGCAAAGAGGCATTTGTATTGGTATAGAGCAGGTTTTCACACCGGCTCGTATAACGAATGGCCTGGGCGCAGGTGTCGGGAGAAAATTTCGTTGCCATCTGATTGATACAGTCAGGTTGGTCAGGTGCCATGCCATCGTCGCAAGATGGATATACCGACCAGCGCAGTGCCTGTCTAAAGGCATGTGTAATCATCTGCAGATAATAGGATTGTCCCAGTCGGGTGGCATCACTGGCTGAATGGCCTGGATGTGCATCTAAGTACTTTTTTGAAAACAACTTAGATTCTTTAAGGGTCCATTCGGCCAGTTCCAGTGCCCCATGATATCCCAGACGCGATAACTGTTCATAAAGATGACATTTCTTGTCATACAATTCCATGCGCGCCAGTTCCAGAGCCGGTCCCAGTCTGCCGTCGCTGAAGTCAGCCCAGTATCGAGCCTGATCATCTGGTATGCCGTGATTGAGCAGTTGCTCATACACAAAATAGCTGGACAGGGCATGAAACCGTACGGATTGACACCGGGAACGGACTGTAGGAAGAAGTAAATCCAGTTTAGCCGTAATAAGGATCAGAAAAGTATTTTCAGGCGGTTCTTCCAGGGTTTTCAATAACGCATTCTGGGCAGCACGATTCATGGTTTCCGCCTGGTCCACAAGGAAAACCCGGCATTTACCCCGGTTGGGTGAGAAACCGGCCGGTTTTATCACGAACTCACGAATCACATCGATTGGCAGGGTAAGCATCTGGCTGTTACGGCCTTTATCTGTAAAACGAGCTAAATCCCGGTTGATAAGATGCAAATCAGGATGAGTATCCGCCTGGACCAGCCGACAATCGTGACAACCATCACAGCAATCCTCAATCTCCTCCAATTCGGCAGTACCATCATATCCATTATTTTTGGGATAAGGACGTTTGATCGGCGACTCGCATAGCAGGCAGGCGGCCCATTGCCGAGCCAGGATTTTTTTGCCAATACCTTCAGGGCCGTGGAAAATATAGCTATGGGGTATACGTCGGGCCTTAAGAGTACGTTGGAGTCGTTCTATAGCGCTCTCCTGACCCTGACATTCAAACATCGACATAGGTTGCAATTTCCTCTCTAATTTTTTCGTGAACCTCCTGGATTGTGCCGCTGCCGTCAATGATCCGAAAATCATGGCGACGGCGAGCCAGTTCCACAAAGGCAGTGCTTACCTGTTGGTGAAACTGGGCAGGTTTTTGCTCCATGCGATCCGGAGTTGCCCCAAGCCGCTCTAGACCAATATCGCTGGGTAAATCGATGATAAAGGTCAGGTCCGGCCAGGTCCGCTCCAGAGCCGTATCTGCCAGATTCAGGACATAATCTGCTCCGAGCCGGCCGGCCACTGCCTGATACGCATAAGTGCTCGAAACCCATCTGTCACAGATAACACACATATTATCCTTTAAAGCCGGTCCTATACATTGATGGTAAAGCTGGGCCCGGCTGGCCATAAACAATAATGCTTCACACCGGATGGACATCTCCGTATGATGGTCATCCAGTATAATCTGGCGAATCCGCTCCCCAATCATCGTTCCGCCGGGGTCACGTACTACCAGAACCGGAACACCGGAATTTTTCAGAACATCTTTAAGCAACCGTATTTGCGTACTTTTTCCACATCCGTCCGGCCCGTCCAGTACAATAAATTTTCCTCTCAATTTATCCCAGTTCATCCGCAAGATAATAAATTAGACGAATCTATCTGTCAAATCGTAAATAATATCGCGCCCGGGTTCCTGATGATTATTAATCCTATGTGAATTATCATGATAAATATACACCCGATTTTTGCTGACTCATGTTAACCGAAAAAGTTTAAGGGAAAGATTGTTTTTTTCAGGTAATTTACTTGACTTTGTATCAAAGCATTGCTTAAATAATAACTGTCTAAGCAGAAGGCAATGTGTATGCCTTTTGGAAAAATATATAAGATCGGATGCTTTAGATTTAACACCATGATTCTCTCTGACATGCATTTGTTGTATGGTTGTAGAGTTGATGATTTGTTCAGGGTGTAGCAGGGGTGAGAAAAAGTAAAATGTTGAGAGGTGAAAAGCATTTCGAGCGTAATCCCCGAAATATAACAAAAATATGGGCTCAAGGCCGTTCCTCTCTTTTTCGCATCACTCTGTTATCTTAAACAGTCTCATTTACTGCTGTTTGAGGTGAATGAAATGGGTACTCTCAAATTACCCTGACCTGCCGCATCGTGTATGTTAAGCGCGCATGCGGCACAATCGGGAAGTTTTATCTTGGTAATGTATGGGCAACTGGTCAGGAAGTCAGTTTGTATATATAGTTTAAACGGTCAGAGAATCATCCATGATGGTACCCATTTTTACGAGAAGCGCATTACAATACTATGAAAAGGAGTTACATAATGTATAATAAAAAAATATCAAAAGGAATCACAACGGCCGTTGTGATTCTGCTGCTTTGTACATATACCAATATGGAGGCGGGGTATTTGAAATTCAATACCCACTTTAAAAACACAACCGGAAGTATGGTTAACGATTATCATGTCAGACTGGTAGCCAATGAACCCATTACCGTTTCCAGTACGTGGCAGTCAGGGGGTGACGTGCAGTTTTCACCGGGGGTGGTAACCGGTAATGGAACCAAATCGATAGAGGTCAATTGGTCGGGCGCCACGGTCAATCAGGGACAGACTGCCCACTGTGGTGTTTCCACCAGTACCTATATCCCGTCGCTTACGGTCACCGAATCCTGGTGGACCGTCGGGGGGGTCAAGTTCAATCCCAACCTTAACGATGGGCTGATGGGGAATGCCGATTTCGACGGAGGCAGTGACTACACGGTTGCCAGAATAAAGTTGTATGACGATATCTACGGGAGCAACTTAATCGGAACGGAATGGATCGAAGGGCCGGGTGATTTACTCGGAATATCGAATCTATCGCATGATGGTCCGCTGTACGCATCCGTGGCCACCCTGTCCTCATCAACGGAAATAGCACTTGAGGATCTCAATCCCTCTCTGGAGGGATTTGGTCCGGACGGTCCCATTATCGAGTTATTACCGGCGTGGGTACGCTATGAGTGTGAAGATGCCGAATTATCCGGTGATTTGGATATTTACGATCCCTGTAATCCCGGTATTATCCCGGGATGGTCTGGCCGGGGGTATGTTCGACTTCATAATCCGTCCGGGAATTTAGGTAAGATACGGATTTCCGTGAATGTGCGCGAGGCCCGTGCGTATGATATGAGATATGGTGTCGCCGTTGACTCGAAAACTGAAAAGTGGGACAATTGGTATGTGAACGATGAAAATGGTCCGGGACCGGAGGGGCAATATTGCCGGGAACAGTATGCCTGTGATTACGAATGGGCCTTGGAACAGGAAGAATCCCCCCATGCCTGGCCGGATCTTTCCCAATGGCAGGAATTTGTAGATTCAATTATCCCGTATGGACCCGGCCCCCGCTTTTGGCAAATTGTCAGCCGTTGGGCGCCGTCGTGGAATGATGCCGGCCAGGCCATGAACACTCCGATGACGGTTGAACTGGAATCCGGTTACAATCAAATTTGGATCGAAGCGGGTTGGGGATGGGCCAGTTATGATTTTATCGGACTGGCACTGCCTCCGGCGCCCCGCTATGAAGTGCCCTTAGATCGTTCCCTGGTTAATGTTGCCCTGTCACCCATTGCCCTGGAGTGGGTAAATGCCGCTCAAAATTTGGATAAGGTGGAAGTATATTTCGGGGCCGTGGCGGAACCGAATCTGATCACGGAATCAAACTATAAGATGATTTTAAGCCTGATTGATACTATTAATGATCCCACTGATCCTCCAGGCACGGATTCAACTTCAGGAATAGCCATTGTAGACGGTACAACCTATGTCTGGGTGGTGGATGGTTTCAGAGATGTTGATCCCCCGGGGACGGACCCGAATTATGGCGGGATATTCTGGTCATTCACAGCCAACGATAACTCTCCGCCGGAAGCCGATGCCGGAGAGGATCAGCATGTCTGGCAGTATATGCAGGATCCCTGTACGGCGGCCGTGGTCGTTCAGTTGGATGCTACCGGTTCCAGCGATGATGGGTTGCCCGATCCTCCGGGAGAGTTGAACTGCCAGTGGGTACAAACCGCTGGTCCGACAGTGTTTATCGAAAATTCGAATACTGGTACACCTACAGTTACCTTAGAAGAACTGGCCAGTAATAACGAAGAAGGCTCTGCTGACCCGTATGTATTCCGAGTGACCGTCAGCGATGGCGAGTATGCTGACAGCGATTCCGTGGTGGTGACGCTCACCAGTAATTCCTGTCTGGCCTCTCATGAAGTGGCCGATTCGTTCTATCATTTTGGTGATATCAATCAGGACTGTATCGTGGACCTGGACGATTTCTATGAGGTCGCCGTCAATTGGATCCAGTGTACCAATACGCTTGAACCTGATGCCTGCGGTGATTGATACACACAGGGTAATGTTATATGGCCAAAAAAAGGCTGTAACTTAAAAGAGTTCAACCCGACATGTATAATGAAAGTCTTTAGATTGACAAACCTGTCAATCTAAAGACTTTTTTATGGTTTTTCTTTTATTCTCCCTGCCCCTTTCTTATTTTCGATTGGCAGTCAGTTCTTTTTTCAGTTGGCACAGCGTTTGGAAGGCGGGCTTGGGGGTGAAGTCACTTTTGAGCAGGCCGCCGTTTTGTAAAATGGCATCGTCCCGGTCCACCAGGTCCTGCCAGGTAATTGATTCCACCAGTGATTTACTCAAAGCAATGCGATATACTTTATCGAGCCACTCGGCCTGGATCTCCGGCGACCAGGGTTGGCGCCAGTAGCCGGCCGGGCCCGTAGCGCCGGTATTATCACGAATATCCGCCGCACTGGGTACCTGCACGCCGGTCAGATGGAGCGTTTTACCAAATACACCAATCCGGTCCAGTAAGTGTGAGACATCCAGTAAATCGCGGGTCTGCATACCGGCCCCACCTCGTCCGAAACGCAGCTTAACACCGACCGCATTGAAATTGGCTCCGCTTTGGCACATCATATCAATATAGACCATGGGAGGAATGGTACGCTGATCATAAGCATAGTAATCACCCCAGGGCTCAGCTATATCAATTATTATGACTGCACGCGGTGCGGCATGACGGGCTGCCAATACCGCTGAGCGTGACATTTCAATAATCTGTTCGAAACTGAGTTTAAAGCAGTTTTCCACATTCATCCCGCTAACCACTTCCCAGGCGTGAACCTTATCGGCATAACGCTGGACCAGAGCGGTTATGTAATCATAAGCCATATCTCGTATTTGCTCGAAGTCGTTTTCCCATATATAGAGCCAGTCCGGCACGGACGAGGGTGAAAAATTCAGCAGGGGGCCAACTTTAATAGCAATCCGATTACGCGAGAGCCAGTCAATCCATTCATCAAGCAACTCAAAGTTTCGTTCCTGCTCCTTGGCTTCAATCTGACGCCAACTGATAGGCAGAGTTACAAAGGAGAAATTACTTTTTATATGTTTGAGATAGTTTTCATCATGTAAACGGGTCGGGTCCAGGCAACAGGCAAAACTATAGCGGGCGACCCCCTGATTATTACGTCGTCGTTGCAGAAATAAATGTGCGTGTGCCAGGGCCATTTCTTCGCCGGCCCGTAACGCCCAGCGTAAGGACTCATCAGCATGAAGTGACGCCTTATCTCCCACATCCAGACAACTTAAAGCCATGACAAAACTATTCAGTGCCGTATCAATGAGTTCATGGATGTGTTCCGTAAGGGGCAGCTCGTTCATACTCCATTCTTCGCGTTTTTGACTGATTCGAAGCAATCGCCCCCGTGCCAGTTCCACATTCAGATTATACGGATCATTGCGTTCCGGAAGACGGGTTGTCTGTAAAATCATTTTACCGTACTCATTGATATCCCATAATGTCACCAGTCCTACGGCGATATCACTGTGGCGCAGACCCAATAATTCATTATGAGCAAAATCCAACTGGCTTCGTACCGGAATCTCATCCTGGCCAAAAAGGTGCGAACCGTTCAGTACCATATTTTCAACGATCTGTCCGTTATTATAAGGTTTAAATCGAATCATAAGTATAAGTATGTAATAAAGATATAAAAATTTTCATTATCAGGTAAGCAACCCGTCCATATCGACGAGTAAACCAGAATTCTACCTGATCCGGACCACTTTGAAAAGAGTTATTCATAAAAATACTCATTATATTCATAATGCTGAAGCTACTCTCCATAGGGACAAGAGTTATTATATAAATTCTTTTTTTATCAGGAGATACTAATTTTATAGGATTATCAGGAATATCTGATATTCAGTAAAACCAGTCGGATAGCCTGTTCAGCGGTATCGGCCAGATAGGCGGCGCCGTGTTCTAAGGCCTGACTCAGGTCCATCGGCCCGGGACAAATTGACAGAATCGCATGAATGGGCAAGCCGGCAAATACTTGTCCTGCATCCGGCCCTGAAGAGCCTGCCAGGGCAATCACGGGAATCGATTGATTGGCGCCGGCCCGGGCTATGCCGGATAAGGTTTTGCCTGATACCGTGGTAGCGTCAATTTTCCCCTCGCCGGTGATGATTAAATCCGCCCCCTTGATTTTCTGCTCGAAATGA
This sequence comes from Sedimentisphaerales bacterium, assembly GCA_016930295.1. Lineage (GTDB taxonomy): Bacteria > Planctomycetota > Phycisphaerae > Sedimentisphaerales > SM23-30 > JAFGHE01. The sequence goes on along the minus strand of JAFGHE010000261.1, from coordinate 8,218 downwards.
CTGTATTTTAAAACAATATCGATACCCGATCGGCCCTGTGCATTAAGAAAGGCCATTAAGCCCGCGCCCAGTCCCCCTGCTGCGCCCGCACCGGATACATCCCGGACGGATTTGTGAGTTTGGGCTTCGATGATTTCAATAATATGGGTCATGTTAGATTCTAAAATTTTGATAGTCTGCTCATCAGCGCCTTTTTGAGGACCATATACATAACTGGCACCATGAGGGCCTAATAAGGGATTTACCACATCGCAGGCAATGATAAAATGCGATTGGCTGATATGGGGATTGATTTTTTGTATATCAATAGCGTTTACCTGACCCATTAACTCTCCCGTCATGCATCGGGTAATAGTCTGGCCCTGTCGGTCCAGAAACTTCACACCCAGTGCCTGGGCCATCCCGGTGCCGCAGTCATTGGTGGCGGAACCACCGATACCCATGATAAAGTTTCGGCAGCCGTTATCCAGGGCATGAGTGATTAATTCGCCAAATCCATAAGTCGTTGTATATAAAGGGTTTCTTTTGTCTGTTGGTACTTGGGGCAGTCCTGCTGCAGCCGCCATTTCTATCACTGCGGTCCGTGACTGATCCCCTGGTCCTGATCCCAGTATCCCATAAAAAGCCCGGACCATCTCTGCCAGGGGGCCGGTTACATCCAGTTCACAAACATGACCGCCTGTAGCCGCCACTAAAGACTCAACCGTGCCTTCTCCGCCGTCGGCCATCGGGATTTTCACAATTTCCGCATCAGGGACTATCCGCCTTAATCCAGCTTCGATAGCATCACACGCCTGGGTGGCCGTGAGTGAGCCTTTGAATGAATCAGGGGCTATGACTATTTTCATGGTCAATACCTAACAAATAGTTCATATCAGCATAAAAGATTTCGCAGGCCGCCTGGAACGAATCTTCCGGCCCATGGCCGGCAATAATCAGAACCTTTACCTTAGTATCCTCAACACCTAACGCGGCTATATCAAAATCATCATGAGCATGTATCATGGGCCCTACATCAATGATCCGGTTCCCCATGGCATCATAGATCCAGGCTGAGTCGAGATCAATATCCGCACCGTTTTTTGTCCCGGGATCATCTTCACCGCCACATAAAAGAAAAAAACGTCCTTTATGTTCTTCGTCAAAGGAAAATAAATCGAGCGATCGGATATCCGATACCCCGATCGGTGTTTTTCCTCTTGCCGTGGGTTTTAGCCGGGGACCGTCCATGAGCCTGTCGGTTTTATAATCATAGATCCAGGTTCGATCAACACACGTTCCATTAAGAATATTTTGCGCCCCGGCCAGAAACACATTGCCGGTATATAAAAGCATGGCCGCCTGATCATCATAAAATGCCGGCAATTTAGCCGCACTTAAAGAGAAGGTTTCCGTTTCAGGATCAAATCGTTCCATCAGGTTGGCCCGGCCACCGATTAATAATACAGACCCGTCCCCCAGCGTCACCGTGGCATGGTCGGTATGGTTATAGATAGATTTTCCTTTCGCCTCGCGGATACGATAATTCTGAGGTTCCTGGGGTGCGGGTTCGATAATCTCCGTTAGTTGATTGCATCCGGTAACCAGCACTCTGCCGTCCGGCAACAGATTTAAACAGGGATTCTTTCGGGCGTATCGCATGTTACCCAGTAATATAAACATCTCCGCTTCCGGATCGAATATCTCCACACTGTTGAGCCAGCTCCCGTTTTGCCCCCTACCTCCGACAATCAACACCTTTCCGGAATCCAAGCGGATCGATGCATGGCTAAATCGTCCAACATTCATAGGATTTTTAGTAATCCGCCAGGCGTTTTGTTTGTGATCATATATGCGTGCCAGGTTTGTCGCGACCGGCAGCTTACCGAATAACTTACCGTAGCCGCCCGTCACGAGTACATCCCCGTTCGCCAGAACCACCGCCGAATGAGCCACCGTCCCCGCCGGCATATCCGCCGTGGCTTTAAAATAAAAAGGCCTGGAATCAGATTTGTCGGAATCACCCCATACTGATACATCTGCCGGCAACACACCCGTTATAAACATCAGCAGACATAATTTTGATATATAAGTGTGATTTTTATGTATGATCATTATGTATAAAGCTGCTATTTATGCTTTCAGATCGAAAAGCGTTTGCGCTTGTTTTAATCGTTCCAGCCCCTGCCGGACATAGTTGCCGGAAATATCAATACCGAGATAGCGCCGGCCCAGGGCCGCAGCCACTACCACCGTGGTGCCGCTGCCGCTGAATGGATCCAGTACCAGGTGTCCGGGATTACTGGCGGTTTCGATAATCCGTGCCAGGAGCTTCTCCGGCATCTGGCAGCCATGAAATCCCGTACGCTCCCTGAACGTCCCGCATACCCGGCTGAACGACCAGGTATCTTCATCACTGCCAAAGGCGTCTTCAATCTCCTGCGGCCGCAGTATCCAGGTATCATCCGGCACCTTGCCCTTCGGATGCGCCCGCTTGTCGTTATACGTGGTCTGGCGTGCCGAAGGGACCCGGATGGGCTCGTCGTTGAAAATAAAATTCTTCTCATCTTTGACAAAATAGAATATGTGCGTATGAGATCGCGAAAATTTCTTTTTGGTATTTTGACCAAAGGTATAATACCAGATAATCCAGTTCCGCATCACCAATCCCAATTCCCGGGCGATAATCCGTATCTCCGCCGCGTAATCATCCCCGATCGCAATCCAGAACGAGCCATGCCCGGTGAGCACCTCACAACACGCCTGCATCCATTCCCTGCTCCAGCGCACATATTCGTCATAGTCCTTCTTGTCATGATACTTGTCATACACATACCCGATATTAAACGGCGGATCGGCAAACACCAGGTCCACAAATCCCTGGTCACCCCGCGTGCTCAGCTCCTTGCCCAGCACTTCGACACAATCACCCTGTACAATCGTATTTTCCAGCATCATACTCAAGATTATATCCCAACTGTATAATCAGGGCAATAACTAATAATCTGCTCACATTTAAAAAAAAAACGCTGAATAATAAAGATTGGAGTTTGGTATAACACCGCAAGAGGAGAAAGAGTAAAATGAGATTCTGCCCTCATGAGATTTGTTGCCTGGTTTACGGATTTGCCCTTGACTCTATTAGATAACCAATAATTATACTAGACATAAACAGATAAACTGCTAAAGAATAGAATCTATACGAAGCTACAAACTGTTTTCTACATTCTTCGTTTAATCCTTTATCTTTTAACTCGTTAAATATTTTTTTGGGGGTAAAGAAAGAGATCATACCAGATATAAATAAATATATACCGACTAGCAATAAAAGTCCTCTGGAAGAAATAGCTTTATCTCCATCTACAATTCCAATCAACACTATTAAAAGTAAAAATACCAGAATGCCTCGTATTACGATATAATTTTGAATGATTACTTTTATGTCGCCTCTATATTTTTTTTGCTCTTCTGACAGTAAGTCTTCTCCGCTTTTAAAATAATCTCTGGCTTTATAGACACAAAGCATTACTCCGATAAAAAGTATAAAACCTGCTATAGTCATGAAAATACTCCTCGATTCCTTCTAGATACAATTTAATTAGCATGCAGAGGGTTCTGTATCAATCACCGCGAAGTAGTTTGTATTCGATGCTGTCCACCAGAGCCAGCCAGGAAGCATCGATGATGTTTTCTGAGACGCCTATGGTGCCCCAGTGTTCTTTGGGGTCGCGGCTTTCGATGATCACGCGCACGCGCGCGGCGGTGGCGGCTCGGGCGTTGACCACGCGCACCCGGTAATCCACCAGTTGCATATCCTTGATGGCCGGGTAATGCGGTTCCAGCGCAATACGCAGGGCCGCATCCAGGGCGTTGACCGGCCCGTCGCCTTCGGCCACTCGGTGTTCCACCTTGCCGTTGACAATGATTTTCACAGTCGCTTCCGTTACCGGCTTGGCGTGGTTGGTCTTCTGGATCACGGTGCGGTAATGGTCCAGTTCGAAAAACGTGCGATAGTTGCCCATGAACCGGCGGACCAGCAGGTCGAAACTGGCCTCCGCGGTCTCGAACTGGTATCCTTCATTTTCCAGGTCCTGTACCTGTTTGAGAATTTTTCTTACCAGCGTTTTATCTTCCAGCAGGGCCAGCTTTTCGTTTTTGGCCAGCAGGTTGGACGCGCCTGAAAGCTCACTGATAATCACACGCCGGCTGTTACCCACGGATTCCGGATCAACATGTTCATAACATTCCGACCGTTTCTGCACTGCATTTACATGCATCCCGCCTTTATGGGCAAAACTGGAAACACCCACATAAGGCTGGTTCAGCGGCAGGTTCAGGTTGGCCTGCTCATAGATGTAGCGGGACACTTCAGTCAGCTTGTTCAGCCGATTGGCAGGCAGGCACTGGAACCCCATCTTCAGTTCCAGGTTGGGGATAATCGTACACAGGTCGGCGTTGCCGCTGCGTTCTCCGAACCCGTTCATAGTGCCATGCACCTGCACTGCCCCGCAGCGCACCGCCGTCAGGGAATTAGCCACTGCCAGCCCGCAGTCGTTGTGCGTATGGATACCGACAGGCACCTTGAGTTGCTGGACGACATCTGAAACAATCTGTGCCACTTCCGGCCCCATCACGCCGCCGTTGGTATCGCAGAGGATAAGCCGTTTCGCCCCGGCCCCGGCCGCTACCTCCAGCACTTTCAGGGCATAGTCGGGGTTTTCCTTGTATCCGTCAAAGAAATGTTCCGCATCAATAAACACCTCTCGACCCTTTCGCTTGAGGAACCGGACCGAATCTTCCACCATACGCAGATTTTCTTCCAAAGAGGTATTTAATACAACTTTAACCTGCATGTCCCACGCCTTGGCCACCAGGGTCACAATCGGGGCCCGGGACTTCTGCAGAGCCTTTAGTCCGATATCGTCTGCAGCGGTAATGCCCTTTTTCCGGGTCATACCGAAGGCCACAATTTGACTGTGCTGGAGTTTCTGTTTGCGTATCTCCTTGAAGAACGCTTCATCCTTGGCATTGCTTAAGGGGTAGCCGCCCTCGATATAATCGATCCCCAGCTCATCCAGCTTGCCGGCAATCAGCAGCTTGTCTTCCAGCGAAAAGGCGATCCCTTCCGCTTGCGTGCCGTCCCGTAACGTTGTATCATAAATTTCAATCTTCTTGCTCATAAACCATGGTCCAATAAGCACTATTAAATATCAAAATGCAAAAATAAAAACTACATAATAAAATTCAAAAAGTTCTAATATTTTAGTCTCGATATTTTGTGTATGAACCCCTGTTGCCAGAGGGTCATAAATAATAGAATAAGAAGATATGAGCTCAAAAGAAAGAAAAAATGAGTCGGCTCTGGTCTGTGCCGGGCGCGATGGGGACAAAGAAGCTCTGCGTGAGCTGCTGGAGATTCACTGGCCCTGGCTTAAAGGTCTGGTATATAACGTTTTAGGAAGCAGAAGCATTAGTGACGTCGATGATGTCCTGCAGAATATATGTATTATAGTAATTGAAAAGATTCATCAGGTGCGAGAGCCGGAGCGATTCCGGCCCTGGCTGGCAAGGCTGGCCCAGCGCGAAGCCTGGGCCTGGCGGGCCCGCCAAAGCCGTAAACCCGCCCAACTGGACGAAATCATGGCGGAACAACAAAGTGACGACAGCCAGGTCGATATCGCTGAACAGGTCGGCCTGAGAGAGCAGACGGAAAAAATTATAGATGCGATCGGCAAGCTCCCTGAAAAATACCGGGAAGTATTTTTACTCAAATATGCCAGGGATATAACCTATGCCGAAATTGCTGAAATACTGGATTTGCCAGTGACCACCGTACAGATCAGACTGGTTCGGGCCCGGCGCATGATTTTCAACCGCCTGACCGGGCGCCCCTCAGATAAGGTGCCCAGGACATAAAACTAAATGTGTGTCAAGAAATGCTCTTATAAAAAGTAACCACGAATTTTGTTAAATTTAAAAATCCGTGTAAAAATTTGATGTCACCCCTGCGAAGGCAGAGGCGTGGTTCATTAAAGGTTAGAACCATGAACGAAGAAATGCTGGAAATTTTAATAGGAAAATATCTCGACAGCGAGATAACACCGGCAGAGCAGAAGCTGCTGGATGTTCAGTTGACCCAAAATTCTCAGGCCCGGCAACTGCTGGACGACTGGCAGAGGGTGCATGAACAGTCTCAGGAGATAATCGCCGGCGAGATTATCAGTATGGGCAAGCCGCCGGCCGAGATATTTGAACGCGCCTGGCAACAAGCCAAACGCAGAAAGTTCGCCTTGCCCGTACTGGGTGGCTGGCTGAGGTTTGTGACGGGCCTGGCCGCCGGGATTATCCTCTGCATTAGCGCTTATAAGTATCTCCTACCCGCATCGCAACCGGCTGTGATACCAGAGGTTGTGGAATTGTCACCGCCAGTGACCAGTGAGCCGGAAGGAATAAAAATTGCAGATTTAAACGAAACGGCTTCTGTAAGGCCTTCTCCCATACCGGTCATCGTTGATCGCCGGCCGCGGGTGCGCGAGCTGCCCCATGTGACCCGCAACGTGGACTGGTACAACTTCACTGACGACCACGGCGATCAGTGGATGGTCGAAACCTTAAACGAACGAAAAAGTGATGTAAGCACGGCCGCCTATCACGGCGACCTCTAAAACATCCAGGAGAAAATATCATGAAAACTATAACCATATTCATTCTCATGCTTGCCGCCGGCCTGGTCTCTATGGGCATTGCGACCGCCCAGACCGCTGCGGACCGGGCGGTGATCGGGGTACGCGTGGATCCTCAGCCGCTGAATGAGTTGCTCGCCAAACACCTGCGTCTGGGACCGGACCAGGGATTACTCATCCGCAACGTCCAGAAAGACAGTCCTGCCGACCAGGCCGGCCTGGAACGTGATGATATCATTGTCGCCTTTGAAGGCCATGATGTCTTTAGTTATGAAGAATTTGTCTCGGATGTTCAGAGCCGGGGTATTGGCGCTGATGTGAATCTTGACGTCATTCATGAAGGTCAGCGCCAAACGGTGACTCTGACGCTGGCCGCGGCCTCCAGTGATGTGGAATGGAAATACCCACAGGATGTGGACTCATCCCACCACTGGCGACCGGGCCGCGTCTTTCGATTCCAGCCCGACCAGAAGCAGTGGCAGGCCATGCCATTCGATCAGATGCCGGATATTCAGAATGAAGTAAAGAAGTTTTTCAATGAACGATATTCCTATTACCATTCCTCCGATGGCGGACAGGATTATGAGATTATCATCGAGGGCGCCCCGGACAACCCCGATACCGCCATCACCGTGCGCATCGATAAAACCGAGTATAATACCACGGTGGGCGAAATTGATGCCCTGCCCGAGGAATATCGCCAGGCCGCTCGGGACGCCCTGGAAAACGCCCGCCAGTCCTCCACCTGGCAGGGCGGCCTGGATATCCGGATCCCACCGCCCGGCGGATTCAATGATGATTTCTTCCAATCACCGTTCCCCCAACCCCCGGGCGGACACTTTTACACTCCGTCGGACGACTCCTGGCAGCGCATGCACGAACAGATGGAAGACATGCGCCGGCGCATGCAGGAAATGGAACGACGACACCAGGAACTATTCGAACAATACAACCAGACACCCAACACCCAACCATCCGAATCTGATACCTCCGAAAAACTGTAGTTACTACTCCTTACCCCTATCCATCGTCTGGTGCAGAAGGCCCGGCTTAAACCAAAACCCCCGGGCCTTTTATTTTCACCCCCATAACCACCATCCATCAGGCGGGTGGCATCCTCAAGCCGCCAAAGGCGGATTGAGAATGGGGTATTTGAGTATAACGCACAACGTTCACGATTCATCGCACTTCTATTAACATTCTTTCACCTGTTCACCTGCTTCACTATCTATTACTCAAGTGTGCTTTGCACGCTGTGGGTGACATGTTCCTGCCTTCGCATGGAGTGACAACCTTATGCGTAGTGAAACGAGGCTTAAGCATGCCTGGCAGCCAAGAATTAACATAACTCATGGTATATCTATATCAACTCCTGCGAGTTTTGGAGATGGGTGGGAACCTCCCGGCCGCGATGGAAAAAATAACCTGTGCCATAGGGGCGAGCGCATGTGGTCGCCCAAATCTTTCTAAGCCCTGAAGAAGGGGCGCCAGTGCTTAGTCGGGAGGCGTATATAAAAGCCCCTGTCCCTACTCATGCCATCCGGACCATACCATAT
>JAFGHE010000260.1 GCA_016930295.1 Sedimentisphaerales bacterium | reverse complement strand
CAACGCTCCCACGCCGTAATGTTCTGAGCCCAAGCTAAAAAACCTCTACTATCTTGTAAAAACTTAAACCACCCCGCCAATTCCCCGTCTATTTAAACATTGTCCCTAGTTTTTCCTTCCCGACACATGATTAAATATTCCGCCAACGCGCCGAGAGTTTAAAGTTTACCCCTTTGCAGAAAGGGGCTTTAGCTTTTTTTTTTCTTTAACACATTCCCATACCATTTCCGTATCCCCACGAGCACCTGCTCTGCCGTCTTGGCCGTAAGCAACTCCATCATGACCTTTTTACGCTGCGGGTGGCGTTTGCAATAACCAACCGTAAACTTGCGAAAATAAGGAATCGCTTTTCGGGCCGGATACTGTTCAAGGATCATCTCGAAATGCCGCCTCATAATCCCGCCCTGTTCCGCCAGTGACGGCGCCTCCGGCTTCGGCTTGCCTTCCATCAGGGCACGCGCCTCCGGAAATATCCACGGATTACCTATCGCTCCGCGGGCAATCAGAACGCCGTCCACAGGATAATCCTTTAACCGCTCCACCACGTCTTCAGCCTTATACACATCACCGCTGCCGATCACTGTCATGCCCGGAAACCGGCTCTTGACCCGGCCGATTACTTCCCAGTCAGCCGACTCACGATAACGCTGCACCACAGACCGACCATGCACCACCAGGCCGTCCACCCCTTCCCCGGACGCTGCCGCACATATCTGCCAGAATTCTTCACGCCCCAGCTCCGAATGATCGTAGCCAATACGCAGTTTCAATATAAGAGGACATGATATCGCTTTCCGTACCTCTCTGATAATCTCAATCACCCGGCCCGGCTGCGTCAGCAGAAACCCGCCCCGCTCCTTCATAATCACCTTCGGGACCGGACAGGCAAAATTCAGGTCTATTAAATCATAGCCAAACTCCTCCAGCCGCCCGGCCGCCCGGCCCATCATCTCCGGTTCATTACCCAGTAACTGACCACCAATCGGATGCTCATGCTTACCTATCACATACAACGGCTTTTCCAGCACCTTCGGATAAAGAGCCGACTTGTCCAGCATCAAACCGCTGAACACCAGCGGTGCACCATACTCCAGCGCCAGCAAACGCATGGGCTGATCACTATACCCGCTCAGCGGCGCCTGAAAAAACGGCATATCAAGGGTAAGCTTACCAAATGTTATCATACAGCATAAATATAAATTTCAATCCTATAGGGCCTATACGTCCTATAGAACCTGTTTCCCTCTTACTCCCTGCTCCTGGGTCATTGCATTCCTGAACGAAACCGCTAATCAATACCATACCGTGACTATCAAATTGGGAATCTTGCCCAGCTTACTGTCAATCTCACCCACCGTGATATTCGTAAACTTGACCTCAATCTCCGGATCACTATCAACCCATTCGTTAATGGTCCGGTCCATCGCTTTTATGGCATTGTCCGTCAGTTTGGTATGGAACGTCCGCACCCGGGTCGCGCCCTGGCCGCTCTTGTTCATAGGACGGCTAAATTCCTCCTTAATCACCAGATCAGACCTGCTCTCGAACGTATTGATCGAAGAGGACAGGCCCTCATCATCACCATCCAGCTCTTCTATCGCAATGGGCGGCGGCCCATCTTTAGATTCCGGCACAACTTCCGGATAACGGCATTGGGGGCACTGCAGGCGGTCACCGCTCATGGAATCCGGCGCTTCCAGGGCTTCACCACATTGTGAACAATGAAAATGTATCATAGTCACCTTCTCCTTTATGCTTAATGGGTACTCGTTTTATTCTATTCAATCAAATGTCACCGTCAAAAGTGAATATTGGCACTTATAACCGTTGTTTTTAATCCAGAAACAAGCGTTCGCAATACTTTTGACGTGTCTCATCCCGATTCATCGGGACTGGCGTCCAATCACCTTATTATAATCTATAAACAAGCTATTGAAAACACTTTTCCAACTCTGCGTCAGGGCATATTCCCGGGCCTTCTGCCCCATACTCTTGCGGAGCGACTTATCGCCGATTAACTGTTTCAGCCTCCGGCCGAACTCATCCCTATCCCGCGCAATAAACCCGTTTTCTCCCTCGGTGACCATCTCCCTGGGCCCCATCTTATCCGTCACAATCACCGGGATACCCGAACTCATCGCCTCCAGGACCACATTGCCAAAGGTATCTGTAGTTGAAGGAAACACAAAAATATCAGACGACGCATACGCCCGGCTCAGTTCCTCTCCTTCCAGAAATCCCGCAAATAGCACATTTTTCCCCGCACAGGCAGCCTCCATCTGCCGGCGGTACGGCCCGTCTCCCACTACCAGCAGCCGGGCATCGGTAATATCCTGAAACAATTCCGTCAACAGTTCCAGATTCTTCTCCGTGGATACACGCCCCACATAGAGCACTGTTACCCCCTCCTGCTCCTGCCGAAACCGGGGATCAAACCGCTCCGTCTCTATACCCCGCGTAAAAATGCCTGTTTCTGTATCAAGCTTTTCCGCCAGCGTTGCACGCGTATGCTCCGAAGGCGCCAGCACCAGCTTCGTCTGATTGTAATACCACTTCAGATACTCCCACATGACAGTCTCAGAACGCTCGCCCGAATGTTGGCTCGGCAGTTGAAACCGGGCGACAATATCTTCCACACGCTTGCGCACATACTCCGGCAGAGACGTATGGTACGAACTGATAACCGGCGTATCACTTAAGCGCGCCGCGATCAGGGCATTCAACCCCATGGACCCCGGCGTGGCCGTATGCACCAGGTCATAGCCCCGCGACCGAAAATCCTTGAATATCCGAAACCGCGGAATTTTCAGATCAAATATCATATCAAAATATATATCCACCGGCACGGCCGGGGCATATCGACAAATCCGTACCGTACCCTGCTCCTCCACTGAATCCTTCCCCTCCGCATGAGCATAAACATCCAGCTCCCGCCCCTCATCCCGGCAATACCGCGTCAGATACCGAAACGTATTCCCTACCCCATTCACCTCATCATACGTATCCGTAAACAAAGCCACTCTCATATCATAATAACTCTTTAAATTAGATATAGTTACATCCTAAACCTGTCTTGCGTTTTCTCTTCTCAGTGCCTCTGTGCCTATCCAAAACCGTATGGTTAAACAAACCGATCAGTCTGAAATAATCATAAATACCTCCATAAATGGTAAGAAAAAAACTGCCGAAGGAGGGAATCGAACCCTCACCCTGTTGCCAGGACGGGATTTTGAATCCCGCGCGTCTGCCAATTCCGCCACTTCGGCAAGGTCTTATATATCAATAATTTATATAAATTGTGAATAACCTGTGGAAAGTGTCCCACGTGGGACATTCATAAAACAAACCACTATGTTACACTATCACAATACAACAATGTTCCACGTGGAACATTTATAAAAAACCATCTGGTTACACAGGTCAAACTCTAAAAACACGTACTCAGAGGCCCTAACAAAAAGAGCCAACAAACGCCCTTTTCAGTACTGAAAACGCACATTTGTTTCATTTTGATAGGGCCTCTAAATGTCCCACGTGGGACATTTACATCGTTTCTCCACGTTCCTCGTGCCACATTCACAACACGCCGGAATGTCACACGTGTGACATTCCAAACTCACCACCACCGGCCAAAGGCCCACCATCAACTCTCGCCACAGCCCATTCCCAAACATTATATCCCTATCCCCACCAACGTCAAAAGGTAAAAAAATAAATTGCATTTTTATGAGAATTCGGTTATAATTAGATAGTTGGGCAGGATTTTGATATTATGTCTGAAGGATTTTCATTTATCTCTGAGGGACTAATAAGAGGTATGTGTGACGGCGAAGGAAGAGCAAGGAGACAGTTTATATGGCAGTTAAAACAGGTTTTGGGTATTATCTGGCTATAATTATGGTGATTATATCAGGAGGAGATTTGTTGTCTGAAGCCGAGGGGAGCTATACTCCGAGGAATATAATTATAATGATATCCGATGGGGGTGGTTATAATCATGTTGATGCGGCCAGTCTTTATGAGTATGGCACGACAGGGGTTCAGGTGTATGAGGGTTTTCCGGTCCAGTTGGCCATGTCCACGTATAGTGTTTTAGGCAACTATAATCCAGATATCGCCTGGACTTATTTTAATTATTTTACACTGATGGCTACGGATTCGGCGGGGGCGGCCACGACCATGTCCACGGGTATCAAGACCTACGACGGGTATTTGGGCATGGGGACGGACATACAGCCGATAGAACATATTATAGAGGTATGTGAAGATCTGGGTATGGCGACGGGTGTGATTACCAGTATGGTAATAAGTCATGCCACGCCGGCTGGGTTTTCGGTGCACCATACGTCGCGGCTCGAATACAGCGTGATTGCTCAGAAGATGATATATGAGAGCGGTCTGGATGTGATTATGGGGTGCGGGCATCCATTTTATGATCATAACGGGATATATACCGGTGATGGTTTCTATCACTATGTGGGAGAAGCGACCTGGACGGATTTATTGAATGGCACTGCAGGTGGCGACGCGGATGGTGACGGGATAGCGGATGCGTGGACGCTCATTCAGACACGGCAGGAATTTCAGGATCTGATGAGCGGGGAGACACCGCAACGGGTTTGTGGTATCGCGCAGGTGGATTGGACCTTGCAACAGACTCGCGGGGGTGATTTCAATGCGGGACCCTTTGAAGTGGCTTTCATAGAAACCGTACCTACCCTGGAAGAAATGACGGTAGGGGCGCTGAATGTACTGGATAATGATCCGAATGGTTTTTTCCTGATGGTTGAAGGCGGCGCAGTGGACCAGGCCAGTCACAACAATGAGTCCGGCCGGATGATAGAAGAGGAAATCGATTTTAATCGGTCCGTAGAAGCCGTGGTGGACTGGGTGCAAACGAACAGTAGCTGGGAAGAAACCCTGGTTATCGTTACGGCGGATCATGAGTGCGGCTATCTGACAGGTCCTGGTTCGGGGGAGCTGCCGGAGGGTCCGGTATGGAATCCGCTGGTCAACAATGGCGCCGGGGTGCAGCCCGGCATGCAGTGGAATCATTGGGATCATACGAATATGCTTGTCCCATTCTATGCCAAGGGTTGCGGTGCCTGTTCGTTTGACAATGAGCCTATGTTCGTCGATACGGTTAGAGGTCTGACTATTGATAATACCAGTATTGGCAGGGTATTCAGGCAGTTATTAAAGCAGAACCTGGTGATGCCTTATGGGATCGGGCTGGAAGATTTTGGATATCTGTCCGGGCGGTGGTTGATGGATGGCTGTGAGGATTTATGCAATTGTGAGGGGGCGGACCTGGATGAGTCCGGAGTTGTTGATGTAAGTGATTTGCTGTTTTTGATGGAAGATTGGCTAAATAATTAACCGAACAAGCCAAATATAAAGTTATCACTTCTGAGAATTTCTCCAAATTCGCAATTTTCACCCTAATAAGGCAATTTTTCAGGTATTTTTGGTGAGAAATGCGGGTTTGTGATTTCCATGAAAGACGCCGGCGTCAGAAGTATTGCGAATGCTCGTTTCTTGATTAAAAACAGCGGTTTTAATTGCCAATATCCACTTTTGGCGGCGGTATCCATGAAAGAGGAAAAAATGCTTCCCTTTGGGGCGATTTTGGCTATAATAATATATTAGAGTTTTATACACCTAATGGTGTTGGATGAAAGTTTATTAGATTGGCGAAGGAAAAGAATTTGAGGAATCGTTTAGTATCAAAAAAAGGGTGGGGGACTGCTCTGGTTTTAATTCCTGCTATATTTTTTTTGGGCGGGAGTTTGAATGCTGAGAATAACCGGAGTGGGACCAAGCATGCTCCGAAGAACATCATTATAATGATTTCAGACGGATGTGGTTATAATCATGTAGATGCGACGAGCCTTTACGAGTATGGGATGACCGGGATGCAGGTGTATGAGGACTTTCCGGTACAGTTGGCGATGTCCACTTATATGTATGGCGGGAGTTATGATCCTGAGGTTGCGTGGACGGATTTTGATTACGTTAATCATGGCAAGACGGATTCGGCGGCGGCGGCCACGGCCATGAGTGCGGGTCTCAAGACGCGGAGCGGCTATATAGGGATGGATGCATCCAAGAATTGGATAGAACATCTAGTTGAGGTATGTGAAGATCTGGGTATGTCAACGGGCGTGATAACCAGTGTGCAATGGAGTCATGCCACGCCGGCCGGTTTTTCGGCGCACAATTCATCGCGGAGCAATTACGCTGAGATTGCCCGGGAGATGATTAATGAGAGCCGGCTGGATGTAATCATGGGGTGCGGTCATCCGTTTTATAATAATGATGGAATTCGGTCGGATACGGTCATTAACAGCGAATATACAGGAGGCAAGGGATTCTGGTCTGAGTTAGTCAATAACAAAGCCGGCGGAGATGCTGATGGTGACGGTATAGCTGATATCTGGAGAGTGATTCAGACGCGGGAGGATTTTCTGGAGTTGATGACCGGTGAGACGCCGAAGCGTGTTTTAGGAACTGCCCGGGTGGCCAAGACGCTTCAACAGGATCGAAGCGGAGATAAAAAGGCGGCTCCTTATAGTGTGGATTTTATCGAGACCGTACCGACGCTGGCAGAGATGACGAGGGGGGCCCTGAATGTGCTGGATAACGATCCCAAGGGATTTTTTCTGATGGTGGAAGGCGGCGCAGTGGACTGGGCCAGTCACGCCAATCAGTCGGGCCGGATGATAGAAGAGGAAATGGATTTTAATCGGTCCGTGGAAGCGGTGGTGACCTGGATCAGAAAGAACAGTAACTGGGGTGAGACTCTGGTTATTGTTACGGGGGATCATGAGTGCGGCTATCTGACAGGACCTGGATCCGGCGAAACGTCAGAGGGTCCGGTGTGGAATGCGCTGGTCAATAAAGGCATGGGGGAGGTGCCCGGTATGCGGTGGAATAGTAGTGATCATACGAACTCGCTCATTCCTTTTTATGCCAAGGGTCGAGGAGCCAGATTGTTTAAAAAAGAAGTCCTGTTAAACGATCCGGTACGAGGTGAGACGATAGACAATACTGATATTGCGGTAGTGATCAGGCGGTTATTGAAGGCGGATCTTGAGAGTCCGCAGGGGATTGGTCTGGAGGATTTTGCCTATGTGGCGGGGCGCTGGCTGATGGATGATTGTGGCCATACAGACGGATGTGACGGTGCGGATCTGGATGGCTCCGGGACAGTCGATGCCGGGGATTTGATGTTTTTGAAAGAGAACTGGTTAAGTTATTAATTGAGTTCTCCATACATAAAGGCATCTATTCGGGAAAACACCATTAGAACTGATAAGCCGGTTCCTATGACAAAAAGCGTGATGGTTATTCCGATATGTCGGCCCCCCATATAATGTATATAGGCATTTACCGCAGCGCCGATGGTAAAGCATATATTGGCAATTAGAAAGCCGCGTACACATATCCACAGGAATTGGGCATCTTTAATATATTCAGGTAAAGAATGATAGGTTAGTAATATGACGACACTGGTGATGATCAGGTTGTAGTATATCCTGAGTTTTTCCCAGCGCAGGAAGATATCTTTTGCGGTTATGGTTTTATTTTCCTGAGTTTGATAGTATTGTGTCAGTTCCAGCATATTTAACTCCCTTTCAAATCAGAGACAATCAGGAGTGGTATCAAGCCCACTTTTATTATAATTATCGACAGATTTTCATATTAAGTTACTTGAAAAAATGAAGAGATTGGTGTAGATTATTCCGATACATAAAGAGCGTATGTTGTGTAAAAATTATATAAATGCTTATTTGACAAATAGATAAGGGTCGGTGTCCGAGTGGCTAAAGGAAACGGGCTGTAAACCCGTTGGCGTAAGCCTACGTTGGTTCGAATCCAACCCGGCCCATTAGCAGGAGCATTAAGCCGGTGGCAGCACCGGCTTAATATTTATAAAGGCTTATTTTGAATAAGGTTATGATAAAATGGCCGTAATATTCTCTCCGGCTTTCGTAATAAAGCTATAATATAAAAGGTAGCCATGATGAGCGAATGTGAGAGAAAACAAGGTGACCAGGCCGTGGAATTGGGCCCATTACAGCCGGGGGGTAAGGCGCCATTACCGTTTGTGCTGGTAATTTTTGGGGCGTCCGGAGACCTGACCCGTCGTAAACTGATCCCGGCAGTATTTAATCTATATAAGCAAAAGTTGTTACCGGAGGCATTTTCCATAATAGGCTATGCGCGTCGGGCCAATTCGGATGAAGGTTTCCGGGACCAGATGCAACGTGCGATAGAGGAAGGATATCCAGATGAGTCTTTAGATGGTAAGGTCTGGGAGGCATTTTCCCGGCGGTTGTTTTATCATCAGGCGAATCTTGAAGATATATCCGGATATGAGTCGCTAAAAGAGCGTTTGGCACAAGGCGGCTGTGGAGAGGATCATGGGTGCAATACTCTGTTTTATCTTGCGACCCAACCTCGCTACTTTGTTTCTGTGGTGGATAAACTGCATCAGGTTGGTCTTAATCGGTATGATCGTGATCAGGGTCACTGGTCACGGATTATTGTGGAAAAGCCGTTTGGAATCGACCTGGAAAGTGCAATAGAACTTAACCGGAATTTAAAAAAGGCGTTTCTTGAGGAGCAGATTTTTCGTATCGACCATTATATGGGTAAGGAAACGGTACAGAATCTCCTGGTTTTACGTTTTGCCAATGCTCTGTTCGAGCCCATTTGGAATCATCGTTATGTGGATCATGTTCAGATAACGGTAAGTGAGTCGATGGGTGTGGGTCGGCGGGGAGCGTTTTACGAACAAGCCGGGGCGGTGCGTGATATTGTGCAGAACCACATGATGCATCTGATATCGCTGGTGGCGATGGAACCGCCGTTTTCTCTAAAGCCGGATGTTATACGCGATGAGAAATTACAAGTGATCAGGGCGTTGCGTCCCATTCCGCCGGTATGTGCCCTGAATGGTATAGTACGGGCACAATATACATCTGGGACATTAGAGGGTCAGGCAGTATGTGGCTACCGTGACGAGGAGGGGGTGGCGGCGGATTCGATAACGGAAACGTATGTGGCGTTTAAGGCGATGATAGATAACTGGCGCTGGTCGGGGGTGCCGTTTTATATTCGGACGGGCAAGCGTATGCCGGTGCGGATTACCGAGATAGGTATCCATTTCAAGCCGGTTCCCAAGATATTATTTAATGCCCGGGAATCCATGGCGCCGAATTGTCTAACGATCCGAATTCAACCCAATGAAGGGATATCGATAAAGTTTCAGGTCAAGCAGCCCGGTCCGGCGATGGTGATTGAGCCATATAATATGCGTTTCAGCTATTCCGGAACGTTTGGTCATAGTCCGCCGGATGCATATGAACGGCTGCTGTTAGACAGCGCGTTGGGAGATGCCACGTTGTTTATTCGCAGCGATGAGGTCGAGGCGGCCTGGGCATTTCTGGATCCGGTTATCAAGGGTTGCACCCGTTTTGATCAGCCGGCGACATATCCGGCGGGCACCTGGGGGCCGAAAGAGGCGGACGACCTGATTGAGGCGGACGGGCGAAAATGGTATTTGACAAGGATGCCGCGGGGGAAATAGGAAATAATAGAGTTGTGAGTGGTGAGATCGAGGTAGAAAGTTATATTATTTTAAAAGGTAATTGATATGAAGATTGGAATTATATCGGACAGTCATGATCATCATGAGAATGTATTACGTGCGATAGAGATTTTCAACGAGCAGGGGGTGGAGTATGTGCTGCATGGTGGAGATATTGTATCGCCATTTACGGCCAAGGCGTTTGCCTCTCTGGAGAAGGCGAAATTTATTGCGGTATTCGGGAATAACGAAGGAGAGAAGCTATACGTGAAATCGACAGTAAGCGGTTTTGGTGGTGAGATTTATGAGTATTGCTATAAGGGTACGCTGGCCGGCCGGAAAATCTATATGACCCATACACACCATAATATTGAGGAGGTTATCAAAAGCGGGCTTTACGATTTGATTATTTACGGGCATACCCACATGCAGGATATGCGTCAGGAAGGGAAGACGTTAATCATCAATCCCGGGGAGTCCACGGACTGGCTTACGGGTCGCGGGCAGGTTGTTATTCTGGATCTTGAGGATATGAGTTATCATATAGAAGAGCTTATAAACACATGATTTTCAGGAGTGAAAGATTATGGAACGAAGATTTATTTTATTTAGTATGATTTTATTAAGTATGTTAATGGTTTGGGGTTGTCAGGAGGGATCCAAACCGTCGGAAGTTCAGGACACACCCAAACCAGTAAAGGAGAAACACATGCCCCAGGAACAGTCTCGAGCCCAAACAGATATTAATCCCCAGGTTCTGATGAAGACCAGCTTGGGAGAAATCGTTATAGAGCTTAACGTGCAGTCCGCGCCGATAACGGTGGATAATTTTTTGGGTTATGTAAAGGAGGGATTCTACGACGGCACTATTTTTCACCGGGTTATTCCTACGTTCATGATTCAGGGCGGCGGTTTTACGCAAGAGAAGCAGCAAAAGAGTACGCATGCGCCTATAAAAAATGAGTCCTCGAACGGATTGAAAAACCTGCGGGGGACAATAGCCATGGCGCGAACGAATGATCCTGACAGTGCGACCTGCCAGTTTTTTATCAATGTGGTTGATAATGCGGGTCTGGATTATGAGGGGCCCCGGCCACCCGGATACGCGGTGTTTGGAGAAGTTGTTGAAGGTATGGATGTAGTAGATGCTATACGAAGTGTAGCAACCACCAATCGAGGCGGGGCATTTGCGAACGATCCGGTAGAAGCGGTGGTGATTGAATCGGTGAAGCTGGTGGAATAGGAATTTTTTTATATTGGTTAGGGGAGCAGGATTGGGCTGAGCATCGGACAAGAGGAGAGTCTTTAAGGATAAGTAATGTGAGATTTGAAAGCTGGAAGACCTATCTTTCAGATGGGTAAAATCCATCGGCTTTGCCGAAGGCAGGAGAGGTTTTGAGCTGCTTTGATAGGTTTGGGGTATTGGAAGGTCCAGAATTGATTTGATTATCTTTATTTCATTTTACTTAGAGCCGGTTTATTTAGAATTTTTAACAGGTATATATCAGATAAAGTATGGGCAATCCGGGTTGGGGTGATAACTCAGAGGGTATATTACTACTGATAAGGGGATTATCTGTAAGGAATTATCAATACAGGCGTTATAGATGTTACAATAGATATTAACCTCATTTTATTTAGTAAATTACAGATATATCCGGATTTAAGTTGACAATAGGGTGGGACGATAGTCAAATTAGGGGGGATAGGCAAGTTAAGTAGAACTTGTCGATTTTTATGATAAGTGTGATCTAGTAAGATTTGCACTGCTGGAGAGGTGACTGGATATGAAAAACATATATTCGACAGGTGAAGCGGCAGAGATATGTAAGGTAAGTCAGCAGACGATAATACGCTGTTTTGACTCAGGGCGATTGCAGGGATTTCGAGTTCCTGGTTCACGTTTTCGTCGGATTCCTCGTGAGAGCCTGATCAAGTTCATGAAGGACAATGAAATTCCGCTGGATAATCTGGATTCAGGTCGTCGTAAGGTGTTGGTGGTTGATGATGATCCTGAGATAGTGGAGTTAATGGTAGATGTTCTTGAGCGTGACGGCCGCTTTGAGGTAAAGACCGCGACCAGCGGTTATGATGCGGGGGTATTGACGCAGGAGTTTCAACCGAATTTGATGATACTTGACTATATGCTGCCGGACGTGAATGGCAATGTGGTTTGCCGGACGATACGTCAGAATGTCATATTTGAGCATATGCGTATAATAATAGTGAGCGGGGTGGTCAATAAGAACGAGATCGATCAGTTGTTGGATATCGGAGCGGATGCGTTTTTACAGAAGCCGTTTAGTATAGATGAATTAATAGGTAAGATAGCAGAGTTATTAGAGATATGAGCCAGGAAATGAATATATTCAAGGATTCACAAAGGAACCGTAAGATTGAGCTGGTGATTCAGCAGCTCAATACGCTTCCGACGCTGCCGGCGGTGGCGGCCCGATTATTACAGATCACCTCCAAGCCGGATACGCAGGCGCAGGAGGTTGTGGAGTTAATAGAATCGGACCCGTCCCTGACCAGTAAGATCATAGCCTTAACGACGCGGGCCAGTGTGGGTGTGAGCCGTAACAGTGCCACGCTGAGTAAGGCGGTGGTGTTATTGGGTTTTGATGCGCTGCGTAATGCGGTGTTAAGTATAAAGGTATTTGAGACACTTAATAAGAAGAAACCATCCGATGGTGAGGAGGAAGTGTTTGACCGGGTTGGTTTCTGGAAGCATTCTCTGGCGGTGGCCTGTGCATCCAAGATGCTGATCAAGCTGATTAATCGCAAGATTGATTCGGAGGAAGCCTTTATATGCGGGTTGCTTCATGATCTGGGTAAGATTGCCCTGGATACGTGTCTGCCCAAGAGTTTTGCGCGGGTGGTTCAGTTAACCGATAAATCGTTGGGTGATATTGCGGAGGTTGAGCGAAAAATCATTGGTCTGGATCACTGTGTGGTAGGTCGGCGTCTGGCGGAGAAATGGGAATTACCAAGTTCGATATCTGAGGTGGTATGGTTACATCATCAATGGGTTCATGGATTGCCTGAGATGGTAAAGCATCCTGAAATTGTGCAAAGCGTTCATCTGGCGGACATTCTGGCCCGCCAGCAAAAGATAGGTTACTCGGGCAATTATTATTTGCCACATTCGGCGGTGAAGGTAGGAAAGGAACTGGGTTGTACAGCGGAAGACATAGAGAAAGTGGCGCGTGAATTGCCTCGTTTGGTGAGCGACCGGGCGGCGATACTGGGTCTGGACTCGATTGAGCCGATGGAGCTTTATTACGAGGCCCTGGAAGAGGCGAATATAGAATTAGGTCGTCTAAATACCCGTATGCAGGTTCAGAATAATCGTTTAAATATGCGTAGTGAGTATTTTGATGTACTGGGTCGTATGGGTTCATCTTTAAGGCCGGGCCAGTCGGTGGTCGATGTATGCAGTCTGGTTACGAAGGTCTGGCAGAGTCATATTAAATGCCGGCGTTGCAGTGCCTATGCGCTGGCCGATGACGAATGTATAATTGAGGGAGCGGTTAAGGTTGAGCCGGAGATTGATCCCACGGTTTATCTGGTTGATCGGAACGATGACCCGGATTTGGATGGCAGTGACCAGATTCGTTCATCGATTCCCACGGGTTTTGCGGTGGTACCGGTTGAGGAATCTCATACCTGGTTTTTCAAGCAAGTGGCCCCGATGTTTGAATCGAATTCAACGCTGTTGATGCCATTGCGTGTAGGTAATGATCTGGTGGGTGCGGTACTGTGGGAGGACGAGAAATCACCATCATTTTATCAGGAACAACTGAAAGAGATGCAGGCGTTTACGGCGTATTCGGCGTTGATGATCCGTCAGTCTCAGAAGCAGGAACAGCAGAAAGTGCTTTGTGAGCAACTGGTGCAGAGTAATACCTTGTTACAGAATGTACAGCAGGAGTTACTCCAGCGTCGGTCACTGGCGGCGGTGGGCGAGATGGCCTGCGGGGCGGCCCATGAGATTAATAATCCACTGGCCATCATAGTGGGTCGTTCGCAATATCTGGCCGGTCATGAGAAGGAGTCTCAGAAGAAAGAGATATTAGAGGCTATAGCCCGGAACGGTCAGGAAATATCCAGGATTATTACGGAGTTGATGGAGTTTGCCCGGCCGACCCCGTCCAAACCGACATCTATGAGTGTGCCCCGATTATTGGAACAGATGAATCAGTATCTGAATGATATAATGGATAAGGCCGGCGGGATCGTGATCGATAGCCGAATTGACGATGATTTGCCGGATGTATTTGTAGATGGCGGTCAGATTGGTCGTGCGCTGGCTGAGATTGTAGCCAATGGGATAGAGTCCTATATGCCGGAAGAGGAGGGCGTAGTCATTCTGAAGGCGAGGTATAACGATATTGATGACGAAGTCATTATTGACGTGGAGGATAAAGGCTGCGGTATGGATGAGGAGACACTGGAAAAGGCAGTGATGCCGTTTTTTTCCGGGAAGAAAGCCGGCCGTAAGCGAGGTTTGGGATTGAGCCGAGGCATGAGAAATATTGAAAGCAATGGTGGGCGTATCAAGCTGGAAAGCAAGGCGGGAGAGGGTAGTTGTGTTCGGATTATCCTGCCGGTTTCCCGGGTGCCAGCCGCCAGCAAGGTTGTGGTTTCCTAGCCTTAATTCAGAGGAAGAGAGAAGAGAACTTGAATTGGGATAATACCATTTCCATGAAGATTTTATCATTAATAGACGGACCGTTAGACGACTTTCTGTTTGGGCAGCTTGACAGTCCCGAGATAAGCTATCAAAAAGTTGACTATCCCGGTCCCTATACGACAGGGGAAGTGTTATTTGACGTTAATTTCTGGGAGTCACTCTGCGGTTATGAAGTGGACGTGATCCTGATTCCGTTAAGGAGCAGTGATTTGTCATACTGTCATGATCGTATGAACAAACAGCATAAAGCGGAAGAGTTTTCCACGGGAGCCTGGTCCATGACATCAGCCGCAGTCGTGGCGGTGCTACTGGACGATTCACTGGATGATGCGGTACGAGCGGCGCAATTGGATTTTGACGGGATCATAGCGGAGCCGTTTTATCGAGAGCATTTACGTCAGATTCTGCACTGTTCGATAAAGCGAAACCAGCGTCGTGGAGGTGTTGAACGGCGTTATCATCGGTTGCAGCAGATGTTCCGGCAGGTGAATCAAGACCGTCGCCGGTTACGCAGTAAGGTGGATTTATTGTGCCAGGACCTGGTTCATTCTAATGCCGACCTGACCGGCACATTGCATGAGATGCGGCGATTGTATGATTTTCAGAATGAATTAACGGGTGAATACGACATGCGTTATATGCTCTATAAAGCTCTTCGCATTATCAGAGAGCAGTGGAAAGAATCGAATGCGATGATATATTTGGATGGCAGTGGCGAGATTGAAGCTCATATAACGGGTTCCTGGTGTGATGATCAATGTGATCTGTCTGAACTGGAAGACATTCTGCAGGAGGAATATATTAGCCGGGTGCTGACAACAGGTGAGGCGCTGGTGGATCCGATGCACAGTGTGAGCGGCCGAATATCGGCTGAGCAGAGACGTGTGATTTCCGGAATGGCGGTGATGGCCATACCCATTAAGTTTGAGAAGGAGCTCTTGGGAGTATTGGTACTGTATCGAAGCAGGGAAATAACATCCCGTGGCGACGAGTTAAAAGCAATACAATCGTACCTGCCGCCCTTAGCCCGTGCAATTTTAGCCGTACAAAAAGTACGTCGTTTTCTAATGCACTGATTTGGATACGTGAGCGACCAAATAGTGGATTATATTCTGTTTTTATTCCAAAGACAGAGCCTCAACGGGGCAAACCTCGATACAGACACCGCAATCGATGCAATTTTCTTCAATAACCACTACTTTGTCATTTTCGACGGTGAGAGCTTCACTGGGGCATTCATCCACGCATGCGCCGCAACCGGTGCATTTTTCCATATCAGCATTAACGGCCATTCCAGGTCCTCCATGTTATAAATAAGTACATTTCATTGGGAAAATACAATTTAAAAAAAGAATGAAATTTGCATTTCTATATTAGAATTTGGCATAAATATCAATAAGTAAATTTAAAATATTTAATAAAATATTTTATCCAAGGTCCGGGGAGCCGGCGAGCAGTCCGTGGCGAATGGCCCCGAGCGGCTGTAATTTTATAAATCATTTACAGGCAATGGATTATGGTTTTTGGCGGATTATGAGATAATCAGGTTGAGACCTATTCAGCGTTCTGAGGCGGTTTGTTCATCGGGCGATTTTTCGGGTAGAGGTATTGGTATTTCGATAATGTCCCAGGGCAGGTTGAGAATTAACTGGGCATAACGTCTGAGGATTTCATTTTGGTCCACGGAGAGGGACCACTGCAGATATTCGGTTAAATCAGCCACTGGTTCGAGGGCATAGACGGTCATAAAGCGGACCAGCCAGTGAGAATCACTTAAGAGATTGGCAAGGTGGGCGGCAGCGGTTTCGTCAGCATTGAGAAGGATCCCTCGCAGGGCATAAGCACTCCAGCATCGGACACGGAAGTCGGGATGTTTCAGATTTTCGTCTATCATTGTTTTAACAGAATTAACATCCACGTTTCTGGCGGGATAAGAGACATCCCCTTTTTTGATAAGGTGGGCTTCGGTGATTAAGCCTTTAAGCAAATGAATTACACGAATCCGTTCATCAGGATTTCCGGTGAGTACGAACTGTTGCTGAGTGGTCATGTTTTCCTGCGTGGGATTGAAGGCTTTTCTTGTAATGGTGACCGGTTCGGGCTGGATTTCGTGTATGCGTCCTACGATTCCTCCCATGCCATCGTCCACGGGGTCCAGATAGAGTCTGAAGGTTATATGATAGGTATGTTGCGGGTGTCTTTGTAAGATATCTCTTAAGGGTCCAATGTTCAGGGGTTCGGATATTTTAACAGAACGGTTAGGTGCAAGCAGGCTTTTTTTGTTAAGATAGCGATGAGACAGGGGCAGTATCATGTTGCCAGGTATTCTATCGGTTGAGTTAGCAGGATGTTTGGTATCCGTGATGGGTTCGGCCTGGATTTCGGCGGTGATGAAAATATGGGGATCTAAAAAGCTGCCCGGCCCCAGGAATAGCTCTATATCGCTAATATTGGAGAGGTAGATTTGGGCGATAATGGGATCTGCGTATCCAAACGAGTCTTTATCCAATTTTAATCGGCATTGAATAAAGTTTTGGGGATTTTTGGGTAAAGGCAGTTCTTTGTCATCATATTCCATTTTAAGTGTGGCTTCGATATTGATGCCGGGACGCGGGGGGGGGAGTTCCCCGGTTGAGGATTCGGTTGCGGGGGTGTCGGGTATATCCGGTGAGAGCGATTGGATTTTCTGGATGATGATTTCTTTGAGGATTCCGGCCTGGTTTAGATCAACGGCCTTGAGTCTTTCCATGGCGCCGGCGGGATCGTTTCGAGAGAGGAGGATTTCAACCCAGGCCAAAGCGGCTAACGGTTCATCGGGATCGGTTTTTTG
>JAFGHE010000259.1 GCA_016930295.1 Sedimentisphaerales bacterium | reverse complement strand
TTATGGTCACCAGGGGCAGTAGAATGAGCTTGATTAAAATCACGCGCAGCGCATCCAGGATATAGGGCTTTATTTTAAAGGATACCGTACCCAGCACTCCGCCTAATATAAAAGTGGCCAGCGGGATGGCCGCGGCGCCCAGTAAGTGGGCGGAATCCAGCACAAACCGGGCCCGAAGCAGATATTTATGCAGACCGGTAAAAACCAGTGCCAAAGCGACCATATTGGCCACCAGCGGCGGATTGATAATATTTTTCAGGCTGGTTCGATAATCAGAGTTTTTATCAGCCAGGTCTTTGGATTGAGGTTCCGTGCAGAGATACTTACCCAAAGCCCAGAGTATGATGCCCATAAGCAGTATATACAGAAAACAGTATTTGGCGAACGTATCAAAGTCGGCTTCCGCAGGATATAAAACTTTTCCGATAGGCAGAATGAAGTAGCCGGAGTTCTGGAAACTGGCCAGACCGAGCATGTTTTTCTTTTTAACGCATTGGTGCCCGAATAAAATCAATCCAAATAGCAGCCCGATTGCAACCATGACAACGGATGCCAGGGGCAGTGTCCACCACCATTTAAATCCCCCGGGATCAAAATCCGTGATAATCACCGAAACAATAAGACAGGGCAGAAACACCTTAATGTTCAAATGCGTAAGAGTCAGGATATGGTCCTGGGTGATAATCTTTTTCTTCGCCAGCAGCCAGGCCGCCACAATAATTAAACACACCTGCATGACCGCAACGAAAGTACTGGAAAAAGCCTCGACAAATATATACACTCGCTATGTCCTTTTAAATTGTTTTTCCAGTTCGTTAAGGGTAAGACGGATACTGGTGGGGCGTCCATGGGGGCAGGTTCCGCTTTGTTCCACGAGATCTCGCTGGGCCAGCAGGGCCTTGATCTCACCCTCGGAAAGGCCGTCGCCGGCCTTGATAGCGGCCTTGCAGGCCATCATGTCCAGTACGTGATGGATCAGCTCGTCGCGTGTGGCTTTGCCCGCCTGGGCCTCCAGCAGGTCCAGCAGGTCCATGACAAAATCAGGGGGTGAAACCTTATCCAGGAGCATGGGAAAACTCTGGATCGCAATACTGCGCGGCCCGAATTGCTCGGTCGTAATTCCTAAATCAGCCAGAATAGGCTGGTGTTCCTCCAGCATGGCCATCTGCTTATCCGTGACATCCACGACCTCCGGAATTAGACATCGCTGGCTGGTCAGCGGGCCGTTTGAGAGTTGACGGCTGAGCTTCTCATAAACAATGCGCTCATGCAGGGCATGCTGGTCAATGATAACCAGCCCGTCCTGAGTTTCGGTAACCAGATAGGTTTTATGCACCTGCAGAATGTCGGTCAGGGATTCCTGGTTCAGGGAGTGCACCTGGTCCCCTCCGGCGGGTGTGGTCTGTTCCTCCAGACGTGGAACATTATCCTTAAAAGCCGGGAACATGTCATATTGCTGCTGCCTGGGCTTAGCAGTTGTTTTTACGGGTGATGAAGTTTCCGGGGTTGCAGTCGCCGGGCGTGTATCACTCGGCGGGCCGGACACCGGTTGATGGGTTGGCGGCGCGGATTTGAAAAAATCCGCCATGGCCTGACGAACGCGATCCTGATGATCCTGTTTATCCCGGGCCGATGATTCAGGCGCTTGCTTTGTATCCTGTTTTCCAGTGGCAAAGCTGTCAATACCCATGGTTATCGAAAGGTCACTGCTTAATAACCGGTCCCGAATCGTGGCCAAAACCAGGGAATGGACAAAATTGGAGTCGGCGAACCGAACTTCCGTTTTAGCCGGGTGCACGTTCACATCCACCTTTTGGGGCGGCAACTGGATGAATAGAAACACAATCGGCTGGCGGTTGATTTCCATCATGCCCCGATACGCCTCCCGGATGGCATGGCTGATGAACCGGTCCTTGATATGCCGGCCGTTGAGAAAGATATATTGCCACTGGTTATTGGCACGCGAATGACGGGGATGGGCAATCAGTCCTTTAATCCCGAAATCACCGCTATCACGGTCGATACTGAAAAGGCCGTTGGAAATTTCAGGAGAAAATAATATCCCAATCCGTTCGTGCAGGCTCTGTCCGGCCGGCAGTTCATAGGTTTTTTTGCCGTTATGGATGAGGGTCAACTGGACCTGGGTATGGGCCAGGGCGATGCGGGTAAATTGTTCCGTGATGTGACCCATTTCCGTATTAGCGGTTCTGAGGAATTTTCGGCGTGCGGGAGTATTGAAAAACAGGTTACGTACCGTGATAATGGTCCCCGGCGCTGCCGGGGCAGGTTCTATGGGTGAACAATCGCCGCCACTTATAGTAAGGCGTGCCCCTTCGATGGCTTCGGCGCTGCGGCTAAGGACCTCCACCTGGCTGACAGAGGCAATACTGGCCAGGGCTTCGCCGCGAAATCCAAACGTGGCAATGGAGAACAGGTCTTCGTCCGTGGCAATCTTACTGGTGGCGTGCGGGGCAAAGGCCAGTTCCAGATCGGACCGGTCCATACCACAGCCGTTGTCCGTAATGCGTATGAGTTTTTTACCGCCGTCTTCCACCTCGAGGGTGATACGGGAGGCGCCGGCGTCCATGGCATTCTCCATCATTTCCTTGACCACGCTGGCCGGGCGCTCCACCACCTCGCCGGCCGCGATCTTATTGACAATATGCTGATCTAATACCTTTATTCTACTCATACTTATATTAATTCATCCTGCTAAATCATTGACTGAAAAAGGTATTATACGTGATTATCAATCGGAGGTCAAATGATCGATTTTCCGGACATAGGCATCGGCGTCGAATTTTCTTTGCAGACCCTTATCATTCATATAACGTACCGTACCGAAGATTTTTCTGCGGGCCCAGGGCCGGTCATGCTTACCCAGGCACCAGGCTACGCCGGTATAGCCATTAGGGTCCCGGCCGTCCAGTTCGTATTTGTCATTAAGATATAAAGCCGTTTGAAAGGCTGTTTTAGGTGACCGGCTCCACTCGAGAATTTTTTTTCCCCAGTACATGCGCAGGTAGCCGTGCATCTTGCCGGTCAGCATCATTTCTTTTTGCGCCGCGTTCCAGTAGGGATCATGAGTGAGTGCCTGTTCAAATTCATCGCGGGTGTAGAGGTAAGTGCGTTTGTCCTTTTGATGGAAACGAAGGGTGGTTTGAGCCCAGGGGGGCAGACCTTCAAAACAATCGTATCGGGGATTGTACCAGACATAATTAATCGCCAGTTCGCGGCGTACGATGAGTTCTTCCAGATAAGCGCTTGCCAGGTGGGCGTTGTGTTTTAATACCTTGATGGCGATATAAAGCGGTGAAATCTGGCCAAAGTGGAGATAGGGACTCATTTGGGAGAGACCGTTGGCAACAGGATTGTTCCTGGCCTGCTCGTAATCAGATAGTTTTGTTTGGATAAAGATTTTGAGTAACTTTTTGGCCTGGCTGGTTCCGCCGGTGAAGCAGGTTACAGGTTTTACGGACCTGTCTATGTCGAGCTGTTTTATGGTTTTATCAATATCGTCGATATCAAAAGAACGGTATTTGAATCCGAGGGAGTCCGAACGAAGAGGCGTTTTATGCAGAGGCCGGAGGTAGTTCTCCAGTTGACGGTTGATTTTCTTTCTTATGGTGGCAGCGGCGTATTCCTCTTTGGGCGAAGCCTGATTGACGGGAACCACCACGTTGGTGTCAATCTCCAGCATGGAGCATTTAATGTTTTTCGCTACGGACTGGCGCCACTTTCTCTGAAATGACAGATACCCTTTATCAGCCACGACCAGCGAGGCGTCACGGGCCGGTGCCAGGATGCCTGTTTGTGGGGATTCCCGAAGGATTATCATCCGGATGCCGCGTTGTTCGAGGCTTTGCCGGACTTCACGCAGGCCTTCCAGCATGAAATAAAAGTGTCGCTCATTGGCATTGGGGTAATGTTCACGGATGCCGAAAAAAACAAGCAGAGGTTTTTTCAATTGATTCGCCTTCCGGACGGCGAATTCCAGGGCGTGATTGTATTCGCTGCGCTGCGCGGCCTGCATCCAGTAAATAACATAAGAACCATCTTTAAGGGGCTGATGGTTCAGAGGCTGGATGCGTTCTTCATGGTTCATGGCGTAGATGATATAAAGGTTAAGATTTTGGAATAAAGAACGGTTCGTCAGGCCGTTTCCACAGCGATATTGACTTTGACCTGGTATTCGCTGATTTGACCGTCGCGAACTGAGCCGCGCTGCTCGATGACTTCAAAGAAATGTGGTTTTTCTCCGAAAGCGATAACCTCTTCCACGGCCTGCTTAACAGCTTCTGAATACCCTGTTGGTGATACTCCAATAACCTGCAGCATCTTTAACATACTATCTCTCCATTATTTAATGCGATTAATCCACGAGAGGATATTACATTACTATTCAGTATAATCTTTACATGGTTTCTCCGACCAGGGGCCGGACGCGGTCTATCCGGAAGTGGACCAGGTATTTACTGGCGTCATCCTTAGCGGGACAGATCTCCGGTTGTCTGCGCCGCATTTTTTCGATCAGTTCCTGATTGGTTTCCTCGCGGATTTTTGTCAGATGGAGACGTTTTCCCTTATATCCCGGTCCCTTTTCCACAAACATATAGGCGGCATGTGGATTGGATTTAAGATTTTGATGGGAAAGTCGCTCGCGCATAATAAGGGCTACGGTATTTTCATCGATGACATGGGGGCGGGCATAGAGGGCTACATCCACTTCCCCCTTGTCGTTTGCCGTGGCCAGGATTCCCAATCCTTCAGTATTTTCAAAGTATTCGTGTAAATCCATAGTTACAGTACTCCTTATATTTTTTGTTTATAGGATCATATCATCGCCGGTTACAAATGTCCAGTTTAAGGGTGTAAAATATCTGTGAGGGCAGTAGTTAGCTCTTCATAGCGGAAGGTGAAACCGGCGTCGCGCAATTTTTTCGGGCCGGCATTCTGGCTGGCCAGGATTAATTCATCGGCCATCTTTCCCAGGGCCAGTCGCAGGAAGGCTGCCGGCACTGTGAGCCAGGCTTTTCTATTTAATGTTTTTCCCAGGGTGGCGAAGAATTCCCGGGCGCGAACGGGCGTGGGAGCAGTGAGATTGAAAATGCCCTGACTATCCGGTGTATCCAGCAAATAACTAACAGCCCGGGTGTAATCTTTGATATGGATCCAGGAGTACCAGTTATCTCCAGAGCCGGGGACCGAGCCGAAATGAAACTGAAAGGGTGGAATGGTGTTTTTTAACATGCCGCCGTTTGGACCTAAAACCATGCCGGTTCTCATAATGACCAGGCGGATATTCAGGTTTTTAACCGGCTCGGCAGCGGCCTCCCATTTCTGGCACAGTTCAGCCAGGAATCCGCTGCCGGGCGGTGAATTCTCATCCAGGATTAGGTCGCCCCGGTTGCCGTAAAACCCGATTCCTGATACCTGTAAAAAGACGCGGGGCTTGTTATCTACCTGTGCCACGGCTTGCGCCAGGATACCAGTGGAATCCAAGCGGCTGGCTATGAGTTTTTGTTTTTTCTTTTTGGTCCATCGGCCCACGGCGATATTTTCGCCGGATAGGTTTATGATGCCAAAAGCGCCGTCGATATGTTGAACCCAGTTGCCCGAATGTTTTCCATCCCAGTAAACCATCTCGACAGGGTCGGGGGAAAAAAGGTGAGGATCAGGATTTCGAGTAAGTGCCACTACATGGAATTGTTTTTGGGACAAGTCGTTACAGAGCGATCTGCCGATAAAGCCCGTGGCGCCGGAAATGACTATAGTTTTATTCATGATGTTTTTATATCATACTACCAAATCATATTTTTGAAATATATAACTTTATGGTAAAGAATAAGTTATAACAAATCAGAAAAAAAATATCAAAATATAAAGGACGCCAGCGTCAAAAGTATTGCGAACGCTTGTTTCTGGATTAAAAACAAAGATTTTAATCGCCAAAATCACCTTTTGACGGTGGCA
>JAFGHE010000258.1 GCA_016930295.1 Sedimentisphaerales bacterium | reverse complement strand
TGCCGCCGTCAAAAGTCAATTTTACCAATGTAAAACAGGCTTTATAAGTCAGTATCAAAGCTGCCACATACTTTTGACGCTGGCGTCATAAATTCTCTTTAAAAGTCTAACATATATCTGACCATAGGGCAAATGCCTGAGATAAGAAAGTATTTGTTCTGGACAGACCTGTAACAAACTGTGACTAAAATACCGGTTATAACGATTATAATACCCTTTCCAGATGCAAAACTCGAACTGACAACCCAGAACCCACAACTCATAACTTTTCACACATCCACACTTGTTTACATAAACTAAATCCGTTAGAATCTGCCATTTACCCAAAACTTGAGTCCGATATGGTGATTCAATAAAAGGCACTCATATATGCTCTCAGGCAAATTTAACTCTGTAAGAAACAGCAACCTCTTGTTATTCTTCGCCGCCTTCACTATGGCCTTCGCCATCAATAGCTGGTGGACGGCCTTGCCCTTTATTATTGTTCGACTGGGCGGCAACGAATCCGATGTCGGAAAATGTTTTGCCCTGTATCTGGGTATTTACGGATTAGGCTGTATCGTCACCGGCTCCATCCTGAGCCATCTTAATCCAAAACGCACCGTGCTATCCGGTGTGTCCTTTATGTTTGTCCTGGCGTGCGCGATGTCTGCCATGATCCTGTTCGGTACCAGACAAAACTATATTAAACCGGTTATAGTACTACTGCTCTTAATGGGATTAACAGGCATGTTTATGTCATTCTTCTGGCCGTTTCTCATGGGCTGGCTCTCCGCCGCTCATGAAGGCAAAGACCTCAACCGGAGACTGGGATTATTTAATGCCTCCTGGTCCAGCGGCAGCCTCATCAGTCCCTTCATCATCGGATTTCTCGTGGAAAGAAGCTCTCTGCTGCCCATGATCGCCGCCGCTATATCTATTGCCGCTTGCGGGTTTTTCGTTTCCCTGACCCCTTACCGGGATACCACCCTTGATTCCGGCCACACCCTGAATAATGAAACACCAGGCCTGGACTTCAACGATAGCAAAATGAAATCGCTTCGCTGGATATCACGTATCACCCTGCTGACCACCTGTGCCTGTAATGTCCTGGTACGCACTCAATTGGGGCTCTTATTCAAATTCAACCTGGGCCTGACCGAATCCGATTTCGGCATGGTCATGACCGTAACCATGCTGGTCAACTGCTTAACCTTCATCGCCGCCGGAAAATGGCATTTCTGGCACCATAAACTCTCGGTCCTTATCGCGTCCCAGCTATTCGTGGCCCTTCACCTGGTTCTCATCCTCATGGCAAATGACCTGTGGCTTTTCTATGTCGCCATGATGTTCTCAGGCTGCGGCGGCGCGATAGCCTATTCCTCACACCTCTTCTACGGCATGTCCGGCAGCAGAAAACGTTCCCGACGTATGGCCATCCACGAAGGCACCATCGCCGCCGGCGTGGTCATCGGCTCCCTCTCCGGCGGATACCTCTCTAACTACCTCGGACCCTACCAACCCTATAAATTCGGACTGCTCATCATTGCATCAGGTCTGCTCGTACAAATGGTTGTATGGCATACACTCAGACGAAATAAAAACAATCCTCAACCGTAAATACCCGGCATAACTACTAAAAAACTTTATTAAATCGCTGATTAATCCCCCACTCTCAATCCTCAGAGATTAAAACGCCTCTACCTCTGACATGCCGGCGTATAGGGATAAACAGAAATAATTATCTTAACCTTTATCGTGTAAGAATATTCAACGAGTCGGCCAGTGTTGATACATCCACCTGATATCATCCATGCCTTCTGGTGTTTCAATCGGTACAGAACCCCAATGTTGATACCCTGCCTTAGTCCCGTCAAATATCTCGGCAGTTTCCCGAGACCATTGTCTTTGTTCACAATGACCGTCAACAAAACCAAAACAGGTGATGTTGAAGTGAAATACGGCCGGAAAATCACCCCAGGTCGGCAGCCCATTCCCTTGGATTGTTGTGGATAACCAGAAAGCACCTAAATTCGCTGAGTAATGATCGTTTTCTTCTAAAAATAATATCTTTTCCGTAGGGTTCTTAATAGCCCCCAATTTTGGAATCGTTTTCCACCAGGGATTCGGAGCCTCCCAGGCGTTAATACCATCAGGAATAGAATAGCTGCGATAGTGCTGCCATCGCCCCCCCGAACTTTTACCACTTTTGTCACTAAGGCAATTGAATAATTTATCGTTGCTGGCATAGGGATAAAGTCTACCTCGTTTAATACCCTCCTTTCTATTTTTTTCAGGCTGTTCTACATAACACATATCAGTCCATAATGGCGGACGATCAAGTTCCGGATCAGTCGGTAACCAGGACCAGGTTGAAGTATTCGCAAAAGCCTCATCAGTTTGTGTCCCATCATTCCATGTGGTCGATGCACTGCACATCACATCTTCATTATCACCGGCATACATAATAAATGCCTGGATCAGCCCCTTCATATTCATTTCGCACATAAGCAGCTTGGCCTGTTCCCGCGCACGACCTAAGGCCGGCATCAAAATAGACACCAATAACGCAATAATCGATATCACCACCAGAAGCTCAATCAGGGTAAATGCCTTGCGGTATTTAGACATGTTTTATCCTTTCCTTTATAGCAGTAAAATTTCTCTAAATCGTGCAGCTTATTACAGGTGTGAAAAAAACTTTTTAACGCAAATTTTGTGTAAATTCTTTATCAGTGTAATTCTTAATAAATCATCCATATTATAAGAGATAATATTTGCTCTGTCAAATAAAAAATACGCATCATTTAGGGTAAAAAATCTGCATGATTGATAAATTTACGCAAATTTTTTGTTACCGTTTTATTAACAGGAGCTTATGGAG
>JAFGHE010000257.1 GCA_016930295.1 Sedimentisphaerales bacterium | reverse complement strand
TAAAAAACAAGAATGTTCCACGTGGAACATTCATAAAATTTACCCAACGTAGTTCAAAGTTTACCCCTTTGAAGAAAGGGCATCTTGGATTCCTGTCCCTGCCTTCGCAGGGATAGAATTTGCACAGGAATGACCAATAAGAGTGATTAATAATCCTGTCAATCCTCTTATCCTGTCTAAAATATTTTCAAATCAGGAAAGTATTTTTCGCATGAGCATGGCGCTGCCGCGCCAGAGGATGCGATCGCGGGTGAGGCGTTTGAGGATGGTTTTATAGTTGCAGGCGCCGGAGACGGCTTCGGTGAGGGCACGCTGCAGGGGGGGCGAATCCTGGGCGAGTTTGAGCACCTGGTCCATGCCGCCGTAGTCGGCCAGCAGGTTGGTCATTAAACGCGCGATCCGTGCGTACATGATATCCTCGGTGATGTGATGAAAGACCGGCAGGTAGAACTGTCGGAAATCCCGGGCCCCTACACCCCGATGGACCATTACCCGCGCGGCGACCAGGCCGCTTAGGATGGCGGAGTTGATGCCCTTGCCCTTAAACGGCCGGAGCATACCGGAGGCATCGCCCACCACGACCATGCGGTCGGCACAGAGATTGTTCGCCGGACTGGTGGGAAAACAGCCGGGATAATATAGTTGGGACCCCTTTTCCTCATAATCGTCCGGCAGCAGGCGCGCCACCTGGGGCAGGTTCAGAAACTCGATCATCGTATCAGTATCTACCGTCCGTCCGGCGATGTTGATACTCAGGTGATTGTATTTGGGGGTAATCGCGCCAAATTCCACCGCACGCAGGGGCGGCAAAAATGCGTGAATTCGTAATCCAAACTCACGCAGAAATTCCGGGACCGGGTGCTGCTTGGTGATAATCGTCTGCATATATTCCGGCCGGCGATAACCAAAACAACTGGTAAATATATTAGCCATGTCCTGGTCCACACCAAAGGCGCCGACTACTACATCGGCCGGGGTTGTGGCCGAAGAGGATATAATTTTGAAGGTATCCCCCTTTCGTTCCATCCACTCCACCGGGGAGAGATTCAAAATCGCCCCGTGCCTGACGGCCTGCTGCATCATATAAGCATCAAATGTAATTCGACGCATGGCATAGGAAGCACCATATAATTCGTCCAGAGTGATGCTCTGGTGGCGATGATGCAGTACATAACCGATGATGTACTTCTGGACCAGATGATCCGGAAATCCAATTCCCAGTTTTTGTGTCATTATCTCGTAGATGGGAGGCGAGAGCACTCCAATACACTGGTTGATTCGTTTATCATCAAAGGGGACGTGGGCCGGATGATAGATGGCGGCCGCGGCGGCAAAATCTTTGGGCTCATGAATCGTTACTTCCAACTCCATATTTTTCCGCCGGGCCAGTTGCCCCAGGGCAATGGCACAACTGCTGCCGGCCGGCCCGCCGCCGATGATACTGATTCGATACCCCGAATGAAGTAACCGGCTGTTTGTACCGGGAAAACGATTGCTTTGAACACCGGGTGACTGCGCCCGGGCCGGCGCGGGCCTCTGACGATGCGTAACACTTACCACGGTTTCCTTGAATCGTTTTGTGAGCAAATGGAATAAGTGCAGCCATAGATCGAGTTGAAAGGGCAGATAAAGGATGCGGTAGAAAATATGACGATAGGGCCGATTACCGGTAAACATGTCCCATAGGATATCCTGAAAACGCTGGATCATACCCGTCCGGGTCAATCCGGCACGCGTCTGGAGAGATAGTTGCATCATGCGCGGATGGGTTGACATGAAATTATAGAACTGAAGCAGGAATCTCCCATAAAAGTTATCGTGTATAATTTCACGCCACACACGGGGAAAATACCACCAGCGGAAGGCCCGCCGGCTGATTCCATGGAACAGAACCGTGTCGGCCGCTATTTCCGCGCTGCGCATGGCGGACTCCATGCCGTTTTTATAATAGCGCGAGCAGGCGGCATCGCCAATGACGACGATTCGATCCCCGAAAAAATTCCGGGCACAGCGTTTAAAAATGAGCGGCAGACAAAAGCAGAATTTTTCCGGCCACTCCCAGCCGTCCCGGTATATCTCCCGGACCTCTTTACTGTCCCGGATGTCATGCAGGTCATTGGTCGAGAGATCATGAGGAGCCAGAAGAGTAAGGGTCGCGTATCGGCCTTTGGGAGTGAGTACCAACTGACGTACGCGCCGGCCCGTGATATTATAGACACGAATATAATAGTCGAGTTCTTTCGGTGGTAACTCCGGCCGGCGGAGTAGGGTTATCTGGGCAGCACGAACAGTACGAGGCGATTTATAACCGATACCCAGTTGCTCAAACTGTTGCATCATGTGGGGATTCAGACCGAACGCGCCGACTACTAGTTGGGCCTCTTCCTGCCGGGTGCCTACCCTCTTTTCTGCTCCAGGGCCGTCAACTTCCAGATCGGACCCGGCGGATTCTGTTCTCTGCAGATCAAACCGTACCGGGCCGCCGCCTTTTTCGCTTGGACGAACATTAACAACCCGGCCCTTAACATACTTTGCCTCCAGCTTAATGGCCTGTTGGAGCAGGTATCGGTCAAAACTGATATGCTGCTCAAAATCAGAAAATGCCGGGCCGTTGGCGCGAAACACAGTCCGGCACGGCTGCCAGCCGGCCGGCATGTCAATCCGTTGACAGGAATTCTCTGTACTCCAGAGATACCCCTTCAGCCGGCTCTGGATCAGGTGACCCGCCTGGTCCACGTCGATACCAATCCGCTCGAGATGTTCGCAGAAACTGTTGTTGAGAACCCCGGCACATTTATTGCAATGAAAAGGGCCCGATTGAAAAAAATCATGGGGATCGTAGATCGTAACGCGCAACGGTAATTTTTGCTGATGCGCCAGACGCAATAAACAATAAGCAAAAAGCGATCCCGACGGACCCGCCCCAATGACCGCCACCCGGTCATTCGCCTGCAGTTTTAATTCTTCTTTATTATTCACACGAAAAAACAGTGATCCTGTCAAGTGTTATGTCTGTTAGTGTCAGCATGTTAACACAATTTAGTGGTGGCCCCTGCCACGTTGTCATATTATATGCTCATACCAGGCCCATCTTAATTCTAGGGGAAATTAATAAAAAATGCAAGTATGGGGCAAACGATATGTGTGAGAGAGGAGATAAGCGATTAAATCAGATCCGAACCGTTATCCACGAGGGACCCTGGCCCAGGTCACTTTTTGCCGATGACTGAGAAAACTCATTAATCCCAGCAGAATCGCCACGTTCATGACCAGGAAATATTTGGGGATCGACATTATTTTTGTCAAAAGTCCCAGTTTTGGCAGGGCCATACTGAGAATGCCGGTCGCATAAAATAATCCCTGCAGGATAAGGGTACTACCATAAAAAGCCTCACCCACCAGCAGGATATTGGCCGCCAGCATAAACAGGAGAAACAGGGGTACCAGCCAGCGCAGGACTTTATGGCTGATAAAGGTGAACCACACACGTCCGTGCCAGGGATTGAGAATGCCGGGCACCAGCAGCAGTGACTGGAAGTTTCCGGCACTGATACGTATCCGCCGCCGCAGTTCTCCCGCCCAGTTGGACACAGATTCATAAGCACGAGCCTGGTGGTTGAACCGGCAGTAGTATCCGCGCACCATGATTTTCATACCGAGTACCTGATCTTCCGTAACGGCATTTTCCGGCAGCGGCTCGTAAAGCTCCGAGCGAATGGCAAAGATACCTCCGTTGATACTGGAAACCGCACCCAGCACATTTTCCATTTGCTTGATCTGATTTTCATAACGCCAGTACAGTCCCTCCGGCCGACAGGCATTGTGGTCGTCCGGTTGGGCACTCAGGTGAAGTTTTCCAATCACACAACCAACGTCGGAATTCTTAAAGGGTTTTACCAGATGTCTGATCGCATCCGGTTCATACATGGTATTCGCATCCGAAAAGACCACAATATCACCCTTCACCGGCATTTTCATAATCAGACGATTAAGCATGCACACCTTGCCCAGGCGTTTGTGGCTGTGAAAGGTACGGAACCGATTATCTTTAATCTTACGAAGAATTTGACGGGTACCGTCCTCAGAGCCGTCCGAGCCGATTAAAAAGGTTATTTTATCAGGCGGATAATTAAGCTGCTGACAGTTGGCAATTTTTTCCGGCAGGACCGTCGCTTCATTATAGGCACTGATGACCATCGTTATCCGGGGCAGAATATTATCGCTGGCGTCATCCATCGTATCGTTTTCCTTACGCAGGCGCCTCACAAATAGAGTCACGATGGCCAGAAGCAGCGGATAGAAAAAATAGGTGTAAACCGTCCCACCCAGGCTTATCCAGAAAATCAGGTGTAAAATGTCACGCGTCCATTCACTCATAAGTATCTTTTTATCGGCTCCCTTTTCTGCAATAGGCTTCCAGGTTACCCAACAGCCGGCCGCTGGCTAGTTCTACCGAACGAACGATAGTGTCGCTAATGACCTTAATACCGTTAAGAAACAGATTTTCGCAGTTAATCTCGGCTGGAGTTGTTTTGACCCTGATCGGGTGCAGTCCTGCCTCCCGGCACATCTGCGTAATCGTATCCTGGTTGAAAAAGTAAAGATGCATGGTCGGACCAAAGACCGCACGCTTGCTGGAGAGCATCTGATGAAGCAGAACTGCCTTGATCTTTTGCCAGCGGGCCGACGGAAACCGTAGGGCCAGCAGGCCATCGGGTTTCAGCCAGGCCGCGCAACGCTGCAACACGGCTTTCGGGTCGCTGACATGTTCAATAACATCCCAGGCGGTTATGACATCAAAGCTTTCGTCCGGGAGATCGATTTCCAGAATATTCTGTTTCATTACCGATACATCAAAATTTTCCACGGCATAATCAGCCGGCACATTGGCCGCTTCGATACCGACCACTTCAAAGCCTTCCCGGCGGGCCAGGGCCAGAAAATGGCCATGACCACAGCCGATATCCAGTAGCCGGGATTTACACGTGCCGGACTGATTATCGCCGCTGCGACGGTGGGTTCTTATTTCATTCAGTCCTTCAACATAAATCGGTTCTTTCACGCGGGCGTGCCTTTCAATCACTTCAGGATCATCACAACCAGCCAGAAGATATGTGGCATTATGATCAGACAGACGCGGGTTCGTATA
This sequence comes from Sedimentisphaerales bacterium, assembly GCA_016930295.1. Classification (GTDB taxonomy): domain Bacteria; phylum Planctomycetota; class Phycisphaerae; order Sedimentisphaerales; family SM23-30; genus JAFGHE01. The sequence goes on along the minus strand of JAFGHE010000257.1, from coordinate 13,925 downwards.
CACCAGGCCGCAATGACGACACCGAACGATCTGGAAGGTCAGCATCTTGTCAAAATAGGGGAGTGTTTCCCGATGATAAGACTCCGTATCATCCTTTTGACAGAGATTGCAGGGGACGTACTCCCAGCACACCGGGGGACTCGTCTTATAGAACTCATTTTTATTACAAACTTGGATTGTCATGATGTTGGTATCAAATGTCGGGCAAATCGCCGGAAGGCCTTGACGTTACGGCGGGCTTCCCAGGGATTCACAATCGATTGTTTTAGCTTGCGAAAAATATAGCGTCGCCGCAGATAAAACTCACGACGGGCATGATCGCAAAATCGCAATATTTCCCGAGCTGACAGTCCGGGTAAATCCACCACGCTGTTATGCAGCCCTTCCGGTGTCAGCCATTCGTTAAAGTTTTCTGTCTGCAAGTATCCTTTTTCCCGTACCCAGTTATACATCGTGGTTCCGGGATACACCATCATCGGGAAAAACTGGGCGGTATCCGGATCAAGACGTTTGGCCAGATCCAAGGTGGCACGCATGGTTCGACGGGTTTCACCCGGATTACCCAGTACGAAACAGCCATGGACCAGCAGGTCGGCCCTTCGGGCATCGGACATAAACATATAAGCCTGCTCCACGGTGGTACGCTTGTTGATCCGGTCCAAGACCGGTTGGGACCCGCTTTCAAAACCGGCGATAAGCAACCGACAGCCGGCCGCCTTCATCAAACGCATGGTGTCATAATCAAGGTCAACCCGCGTATCACACCAGAATTTCAGCCGGTTATTCTGCTTGATCAGTAACCGGCAGATATCATGGAGTCTCTGCTTATCGGCCGTGAACAGGTCGTCTTCAATGCCCACTTCCTTGACCATGGGCATCTCTTCCGAAATAAAGGCAAACTCATCCGCTACATTTTGACTGCTACGGGTACGGTACATGCCGCCGTGCATAACCTGTGGATACAGACACCATTGACAGCGATAAGGGCAACCACGTGAGGTTATGGTCATCACCATTGGGAACCGCCCGGCAGCAAAGAAGTATTTATCCAGCCGCAGGAAATCTCGGTACATTTTACTCACAAAGGGAAAACGATCGAGATCGACTATGAGTTCCCGGTCCGCGGTATATAATATCTCGTTCTGGTCAGGAAGACACACGCCGGTGAGAGTTTCCCATGAACGTCCTTCGTCCAGGGCACGGGCCATCTCAATGGCCGTAAGGTCATATTCCCCACGCGCCACTGCATCAATAGGGGCATTATCGCGGAGGATTACTTCCGGCAGCGCGGTGGCGTGAGTACCCACCAATACGGTCCGGCACTGAGGAAATGCTTCTTTGAGGGCAGTAACCGTGGCGATGTCCTCTTTGATACTTGGTGTCGTGGTATCGCAAAATAACAGGTCCGGTCGATTTCCTTTAAGATAATTTATCAAATCAGAGGTGTCCCAGCCCTGAGCCACGGCATCAATCAGTTGGATGTGGTAGTCTGTCTCCTGCCGGGCCAGACCCGCCGCATACGACAGCCATATCGGATAGTAGAGGGTTCCGCTTTTTGTAACCGCCGGTGAGCGGCTGCTGCGCGAATAGGCTTTTTGTTGAAAGGGTCCGTTTAAATATACTATATTCATAGTTAACTTTCGCAGTTTTTCCGTTATAATTTTCATTCAAAAGGGCCTGTTCGGCCAATCAGATTTCACTCAACAGGTCCTTTCGTCCGTATCAGCCTTAATGGCAACCAATAAAATAAGTGCGAAATCTCACTCATAAAGTTAAATCCGTTTATCACGCCGGCATCGGTTGTTGTCCCGGCCAGACAGGGTACATCGGTATCGTCATGGGATTGAGTTGTGGATTAAACGCACGACTACCCGCCACCATCATCCCCATGACAAACCAGAAATTCAAACCGCCGCCGGGCATCATGTACGTGTTATTAACCAGCCATATCAACGTTTGTCCGAAAAATCCTGCCAGTGTTCCAATCAAAGCCGCTTTGACTGCCATATTTTGGATATGTCTGGACTGTATCCACACATAACGGAATGTGACCACCAGGACCAGGATAAAACTCAATATACCGGGCAGGCCCAGACGGGAGAATAAATTCAGCCAGAACGAGTTGAATCCGGACCAGATCACCTTGGCATTGACCACTACAAAGCTCCAGTCAAATCCATCGATTTGTAACTTGACCGTCCGTCCGAAACCACTGCCAAACGGTGCGGCCTGCAAAAGCTTCCAGGCCATTTGGGGAAAATGTGTCCTTATATCGGTTGGGTCCAGCAGATCATGAAAACGAGTTGCCAGTATTGCTCCTATATCCTGTGAGGCCAGTAAGAATACACCGGTCAGTACTAACGGAATCAACACGATAGCCGGTCGCCAGCGCCAGCATAAAATGAGGGTGGGTACAATAAAAACACATAATAAGCCGGCTCGAGACTGGGTTAACAAAATACAGAAAACATTCGAGATGAGTATTACCAGGCAGAACAGTCTCATCCAGCCGGATACGCCCCGACTGATCAATAATGCAAAGGCAATGCCCACAAACATCACCAACTGGCTGGCTAATACGTTTGGGTCTCCATAACTCGAAAGAACCCGTATGTTTTCTATATTAACCGCTTCCACATAGGAACGCGTAAGATCAAGGCCGCCGGTAGTATAGGTTAAATAGGGTATCAGGATACGCGCGCCCAGGAATCTCTGGGCAATTCCATAAAGGCTTATGCCTAAGGCGATGATCAGGGCCAGGCGTATAAAGGTCGTGAAATGGTGCGGCTGATCAAAGGTTTCTGCCGTGTAAAAGAAGATACCCATAACCAGTAGATAAAAGATAAGTTCCAGAATGGCCGTCATATACCAGCCGCCCGTACTTAAGCCCAGCGCCAGTCCAAACCCGGCAATACCTGCATACAGCAGGAAGTACCGGCCCATATGAGGATTACTCTGAAGGGGATTGGGCCGGCGTAAAAGCCATTCGAAAATACATAACCCCGCTATTAAATGGGCAAACGGCAGCGGCAGTCGCAGGAAAGGTAAAACCAGACCGGCACGCGGCAGAGCCAATATCAGTACCGTAAGGATGACGAGCCACAGTTCCACCCGGATAAATGAACGCAGGGCGATAAATCCCCACAGTAAAGCCAGACATAAAATAGTCAGTATGATTGGTTCATATAAAAGATTCATTGTTCTACCTGAATCACTGTGCTATCTATCGTAATATTCTTATATTGCCGGTTTATAACCAAGGCTACATATCCTGGTATGCATCTCATACCCTCAGTTCAATACTGCTGAACTCATATCGGTCGAGAAGGGAAGTGATTCAAGTGACAAATGAAAAGCTGTAACGATTAAAACAGTTATAATAATTTTATGAATCAGGAAAACTTTTATGGGACCTCGTCAATGCCCTTTTTTAATGTGGCAGGCCGGTTCTCAAGCCACACTTCTTGTCTGTTCTTCCCTCATACTGGTATCTTGGAATCCATAAAAAACCTGTTTGTTCAGGGCTCATACTACTTTCAGCACAGGTTATGAGACGTTACAGACGGTCTGTTGTTTACCCGTAAAAACGCTGAAATACCTGTCAGGATTTGGGTCCGTAAAGATCAGGATGCCGGCGTCTCCCTATATGATTTGAAATTCCGTTTCTTTTGTCCATAAATATGCTATCATCAGTCATGATGCGAAACATCGATCACGGCGTATGTTATGAACGTATCCTGACTGGTTACCTGGCCCGTCCGGTCCGGATACTGGAACTGGGGGCGGGCTCCGGTGAGTTTACTCCCCCGCGCCGGGCACGCCAGGGCCGAATCTGGGGAGTCGACCCGGACGAGCGACTCAACCGTAATCCCCATATTGATGTCAAATGCCGGGGCCGTCTGGAAGAAATGAAGTTTCAGGATAATTTTTTCGACCTTATCTGCAGCCGGTTTATGTTCGAGCATCTTCCGGACCCTATAGCAGCTCTGAATACGATTTATCCCTGGCTTAAACCCGGCGGAAAGGTTTTAATTCTTACCGTCAACAGCCTGCATTATTACCACGGGCTGGGGCGCCTGCTGCCGGGATCCTGGACCAGTCGTATCACCGGCCGGACCGAAGAGGACATCTTCCCGGCTTATTATCGTTTTAATAATCCCTTTAAAATACCCTGCCTGATAGGTCAAAGCAAATTTGGAAAAAAGGCTCCGGTCAACATAATCTTCTGCGAAAAGTATCTCTTTAGTTCATTTGCGATGATTCGACTGTTCTCAAAAGCGTATTCCCTCATCGTCAATTCCTGCTCTGCCCTGAAATACTTCCGGGCCGGATTAATCATCGAAATAAGCAACAAGTAGTACAAAGGTCCTGTAAGTGTCTTGTACTGAATAACATATTGATGTGAAACGGTTCAATTTCATGACTGAAATATTAAAGATCAGTTACTGTATGCATATCGCGGTTCGGCTTTGATAACAGTCCGGACATCTGGCAGGCGTTCCGCCAGAGAAACATGTATCTGAGCAATAATCGCCGCGGTGTCTTTGCGGCTGACATGTTCGTCGATCGTTATGTCAAAAACGGCTTTGGTCCGGGCGCCTTTACCCACAATACGCAGATCGTGGAATCCCATGATACGTTTATCTTCTGCGGTAACTATACAGATGGCATTATGGATTTCCTCGTAACGTTTGTGGTTTTTATTGAGCGGATCAAGATGCACCACCGCCGAACCGCCCATTTTTTGGGCTATCGTTTCCTCGACCTCTTCCGAAAGGTCATGCAGCTGAATGACCGGTTTGTCGTCCGGGACTTCGATATGCAGTGATATGAGATTTTCCTGGCCATAGCGATGTACAATGACATCATGCACGCCGAGTACACCCGGCACACTGCGAGCTGTCTTTTCAATCTCCTGCAATAGTTCTTTGCTCGGCGGTTCTCCCAGTAACGGACTGATGGCGTCCCGGGCGATGATATACCCGCTGTAGATAATAATCAGGGCCACACTGGCACCGGCCACTCCGTCCACATACACAAAGTTCCAATGGGCACACACCATCGCCACCAGTACCAGTACTGTGGAAAACGCATCACTGCGATGATGCCAGAAATCCGCTTCCAGGGCGCTGGACTTGATCATCTGTCCCAGCTCCCGGGCAAATCGGGCCATCAACTCCTTAATGACAATGGTACCCATCATCACCACGGCCACGGTTACCGTAATTCTACCGGGTACAATCTGCGGATGCAAAATACGAATCACGGCCGATTTAAATAACTCTATTCCGGCTATGATCAGTACAATGGCAACAATTAAAGCGGCAATCGACTCGGCCCGGCCGTGACCAAATGGATGCTCGCGGTCGCTGGGCTTTTTGGCAATCCGAAATCCGATCAGGATGATAATCGATGTGCCGGTATCGGATAGCGTATGAATGGCATCGCCTATTATAGCGATACTGCCCAGCATAATCCCAAAGAAACCCTTGATGACAAACAACAGCAGATTGACAAACACACTGGTCCACGCCTCCAGCGCCCCATAACGGCTGCGCACATTGACGTTATCAACCTTCTGATAATCAACAATCAGCTTCCTGACCAGCCAATGCGTAAGTTTTTCCATGGGTGTTTCTTCTTTATTTAAAACCAACCGGCACCTATTATTTATCCGGATTGAAAATGTCATATTTAATCCAGCCCCATTTTTGCAGGGCAAACTGGACCAGGGTCTCCAGGGTTTTCAGGCCATACGTGGCACTACGCACGAAATTAATACTCGATGCTTCATCAAAATAGCGGCAGGGAATAGGGGCATCGCCCAGCCGGAATCCGAAATAGGAAACCTGGGCCAGAAATTGGGAGTCAAATACAAAATCGTCTGAATTTTTATGATAGGGGACTGTTTCCAGAACCTCGCGCGTGTAACAGCGAAAACCGCTGTGAAAATCACCCAGGTTCTGACCCAGCACGATATTCTCGATGGTAGTCAGGAACCGGTTGGCCAGGTATTTATAGACCGGCATCCCGGCCTGCAGCGTTTCCTGACGGGTTCTGATTCGTGAACCCAGCATGACCTGGCATACTCCCGTTTCCATAAATCCCAGAAAGTGTGGGATCAGGCGTGCGTCATATTGATAATCCGGATGAAGCATCACCACGGCATCGGCCCCCCGTTCCAAGGCGGCATCATAGCAGGTCTTTTGATTGCCGCCATACCCTTTGTTCTTTTTGTGTCGGATCACTGTCAGGCCCAGCTCCTCGGCGATTGCCACCGTGTTGTCCCGGCTGCAGTCATCCACGAGGATGATCTCGTTATAGCTGCCCGGCGGAATGTCCTGGATGGTGGCTTTCAGCGTGCTGGCGGCATTATATGCCGGCAGCACAATAATCGGCTTGCTGAATTTTACGCGGGGCGTTTTAATCTCGCCGTAGTTGTCGGATGTGTCATTTTTTTGATTTTTGTTCTTTGACATGTTTTTCCCATCCTGCAAGTTCTCGTAACCTTTCCATGATATTCAAATGTTGGGTACAGGCCTCTTCACACTGGCCGCATTCTATACAATCGGCTGACTCTGCCGCCCGGTCCACCAGAACTCCCCAATCCAGATGTATTTTGAGGCTCTCGATCGTCTGGGCCTCACTTTTATCGGTCAATAATTTTTCATTATAAAACTGCATATAGGAAGCGACGGGGATGTTCTGGGCGCAACTGGCCAGGCAGTATCCGCAGCCGGTACAGAGCGAATCCATATTTTCCGCCACATGCTCACGGATCCGATGGATATCCGCCGCATCCAGAGGCCGGCAGTTATCGGCTATCCGGCAGGCCGTATCGATATGCTCCCGCCTGGAAAAACCCACCAGGGTAACGGTAATCTCCGGGCAGCCTATACAAAAACGCAACGCCGCCTCGGTCGGCGTTTCGTGCTCTCCGGCCAGGAATCCCAGCTTGTCTTCATGCTGCGGGATAACCCCGCCCGCCAGCGGATTCATGGCCAGAACACCCAGTCCTGATTCGTGAGCCTTTTGTACTCCGTCCCAGCGATAAGGAAAGTTCAGAATATTGACACCCATCAATACACCCTCAAAATAATTCTTATCGAGCATCTGGACAATCTCACTGCCACGCAGATGAGTGGAAACGACAATATGATCGATCAGGCCTTCTTCTTTGCATTTGAGCAGCCCCTCATACTGGCCGCCCTTCCGGATCGCCAGCTCGAAGTGTTCCAGCTTGCGGATACACCAGACAAAATAAAAATCCAGCTTATCCACCTTCATCCGTTTCAGGGACTTCTCGACCGCTTTCCGTGCCTTATCCGCGGTCGGCATATCTGACGGAGACCCCTTGGTGGACACATAAATCTCATCACGCACTGACTTCATCTGCTTTAGCGCTATCCCGAAAATATCCTCACTTTTATCGTTACAGTATTTTGGCGCTGTATCAAAATAATTAATCCCTTTTTCCCGGGCATAGAGCAGCAGTTCGGCGTTTTTTTTCGGCGGCTGACTCATATCAAACCGCATCCCGCCAAATCCCACCGCCGAAACCTGCTTACCCGTCTGACCAAATGTTTTATATATCATTTTTTAATATCTCTTTCCAAATCATCTCATTTCTATATTGTTATTCTTACAGTTGTAACAGCTTAAATCCGGATTGCTCATCCAGTACCCGCCGGGCGGTTATCCCTTCCATTTCAATGATCGTCACTTCCAGAACCAGAAACGTTTGAGCCCCTCCCCGGGGACAGCCAACTACCGTTAGATCGCCCCGGCCCAGGGCACTGTGCAAGTGAAGACTGGGACCTTCCTCATCCCAAAATATTGTACCAACGCCGACCACCTCTCCCGGCCCCCTGAATTCTTTGAAATTGGGTTCAATCGGGCCGGTCTCCTGTCGGGGACCCACCTTCACGTGCGCATTCCGTATCCCGCCCACGATAAATACCACCGCCGCCTGAATATCTTCCTTTCGGGCGATCTCCTCAATACATTCATAAACATGTTCCCCCTCTTTCAGCCGCGCTACCATGATTCTTCCCGGCTTACCTATCTGATATTCCATAACCTTTCCTTTTTTTTACCTCGAACTCACAACTCATCACTGTTTCATAGCTTGATTGTACCAAATAATGTCTGTGCCAGCCACCCGGCGATGGGGGGCAGGAAAAAGGTACACCCCAGACGGATCAGTGTGAATTTCCAGCCCATGATGCCGACTTCCATGGGAAGCCTGCCGACGGCGATTAAGGACCAGCCGGTGATGAAAGCCACCATGGTCCCGACACCTGCGCCGCTTTTTAACAGACCGGTGGCGATCGGCAGAGAAACGTAAGGACCACCCGGTGTAAACCCACCTGCTATCGTACCGATGAAAATCCCCTTCATTCCCGATTCGCTGCCGATCCAGCGGTTCAATGACTCCTGAGGTATGAGTACCTGAATCATACCGGCCACAATAAACGCACAAATCAGAAGTGGCAGAATCTGCCAGGTCATCATCCAGGCCGATTTTAAGCCGGCCAGATGCTGGCCCTGGCCTTTTTGGTATCCTATCAGCAATAATCCTAACGCCAGCACGACCATCATAATCGTCGCTATTAACATATCAGACCTCTTTTTTTGTTTTTTCTCCATGTATATCAACTTATCAATATGTTGTAAAAAATCAACACTACATGTGCAATATCTTGCCCAAACTTACTATATCCTCTAATCGTTGTAATCATAATAACCTGATGTTGTGTAATTACAACGATTTTTACTCCTAAATGTTGATAAAAAACAACAATTACTCTTGACATTGTGTTAATTTAATTGTATCACTATAGTAATGCAATTCAGTAGTATAACCAAATTCATTCTGTAATACACCTTTTGTTGGTATCACTGTTGTTTTGCTACGACACTATAGAAATATGCCTGATAAGAAAATACAAGACCATACACCAAGGAAAACGGATTTTCTCAACACTGGTTCGGCGGAAGGCGCGGTTGGCTCTTCGGATCAATTAAGAAAAGACCATCTCCATTTTGGCAGGATGGCGCAGCATCTGATTAACGCTATCCCCTTGGGGGTAGTGGTCTTTGACAGCCGGTTGCTTATTACTGATATCAATCCGACCGCCGGCCAGATTCTCGTTGGCGCCGATAACATCGCGGACGCCCTGAACCGCGGGGATAGTACGGAACCTAAGGTTGACTGGCATGAGGCATTTCTCTCGCACTTAAAACTTTCTCCGGAAGACCCAGAGGAGTGTACTTTTGATAATATCACATATATTAAAGATGGTATCAAACGGGTACTGCATCTTATCTGTACGCCCCTGACCGATGAAATCAGCGGGGAACAGATGGGCGGGATTCTGCTGATCGAGGATGTCACGACCATGGTCATGATGGAAAGTGACCTGGCGTCTCATGAGCGCCTGGCGGCGATGGGCAAGCTCTCGGCCCGCGTGGCCCATGAACTGAATAATCCTATGGACGGCATACTGCGTTATATTAATCTGGCAATACGTCTGGCGGAAAATGAAGGGCACAATCAATGCTGCCAGTATCTCCAGGAAGCCCGCAAGGGCCTGCAGCGCATGATTAAGATTATCAGTGAACTGCTGGAGTTTTCCCGCAGTACGTATTCGGCTCTGGAAGAGGTGGATATTAACAAGATTATGGAAGATGCCATTAAAACCATGGAAAGCCAGGGGCTCAGGACCCGGATCCAGATCGAACGGCAATACACCCGCGATCTGCCTAATGTGCGCAGCGGAAATCTTTTCCAGGTATTTTGTAACCTGATTAAAAACGCCTTTGACGCCATGAGCCAGGGTGGAACCCTTACCATCAAAACCGGCCGGGACGAGAATAATCTGCTGATGGAGTTCTCCGACACCGGCAGCGGGCTCAGCCGTGAAGTTCAGGATAAACTTTTTGAGCCTTTTTTTACCACCAAGGATACCGGCAAGGGGACCGGCCTGGGACTGGCTATTTGTAAGGATATCATTGAGCGATATAACGGACAGATATTTGCCTGTAATCGTCCTCAGGGAGGAGCGACATTTACCATTAGTATTCCTGTAGAAAGGACGCGCGTGAAAAAAAGCTAGCCGAAACAGGCCGCTTTTCATAGACAGTTCAACATAACGCCCGATAGTCAGGGCACGCGTGGCATTTTTTCTATATCCTTTTTTACAGGATGGCAATCCTTCGGTGTGGCTCTCTTGGAGACGGAGCCTCAGAGTCGAAGGCAGGACAGGTCTTGATCGACCTATAAGTGGAGAGTTTCAGAGAGATGGCAAAACCAAGAATATTAGTAGTTGATGACGATCCGATTATCAGGGAGTCCCTGTGTGAATTTCTCAAGCTGGAGGGATTCCAGACGCAGGGGTCCGCAGGGTTCAAACCGGCCCTGAAGGAACTGGAAAAGCAGGATTATAACCTGGTGATCACGGATGTGAATATGCCGGAAATGGACGGATTCGAGCTGCTCCGGGTGGTTCGTAAACGGTATCCGGAAGTGGTCTCAATCGTCATAACCGGCTACGGCACCATTGAAAGTGCGGTCGAAGCCATCAAAATGGGGGCCTATGATTACCTGACCAAGCCCATTGTGGACGATGAGATTCGGATGATCGTTGACCGCGCCCTGGGACAGCAGGCCCTTTTGCAGGAGAACCATAATCTGCGTGAACTGTTGCGCAATCAATATGGGCTGGATAACATTGTGGGCCAGGATTATAAGATGCTCAAGGTCTTCGAACTGATTGAGGCGGTCGCCGACAGTAAGGCTACGGTTCTGATGTCCGGTCAGAGTGGTACGGGTAAAAGCCTGATAGCCCGTGCCATCCATCATCGTTCCGACCGAATGGAAAAACCGTTTGTGGAGGTCAGTTGCGGGTCGCTGCCGGAAACTTTGCTGGAGAGTGAACTCTTTGGCCATGTCAAAGGCTCCTTTACCGGCGCCGTCAGTGACAAGCAGGGTAAGTTCCTGGCCGCCGATGAAGGGACCATATTCCTGGACGAAATCAATTCCGCGCCCCCGAGCCTGCAGGTCAAGCTCCTGCGTGTGGTGCAGGAGATGCAGTTTGAGCCGGTGGGCTCTAACCAGACTCATACCGTGGATGTCCGGATTATCCTGGCCTCGAATACCGATTTGCAGGACGAGGTCAAGGCCGGGCGGTTCCGCGAAGACCTCTACTATCGTATTAATGTGGTCAATATCGAGATGCCGGCCCTGGCCGAGCGCATTACCGATATTCCCCTGCTGGCCGAGAGGTTTCTCAATAACATGTGTGAAAAGCACGGCAAGGATAAAACCGGGTTCTCGGCGGAAGCCATTAAATGTTTTGAAAATTACAACTGGCCCGGAAACGTGCGCGAACTGGAAAACGTCATTGAGCGGGCCGTGGTTCTGAGCAAGCGCCGATTAATCGAATTAACGGACCTGCCCCAGTATATCATCGACTTTGCCGACAGTGACGAATCCTTTGAGGGCAAACCCATGAGCCTGCGCCGGGCCCTGGAAGATCCGGAAAAGAAAATTATCGAAATGGCCCTGCGCCGTACCAACTGGAACCGACAGCTCGCCGCCGACCTGCTCGAGATCAACCGCACCACCCTCTACAAAAAAATGAAACGCTACGACCTCGAAGTCGACCCCCTCCTCCAGTCCAGACGATAAAATATTCCCGTTGTATCTAAAGAGCCTGTTCCTGGAAACATTTCTCTTTCGATGTTCGGATCGAAATAGCGAACCGGACTGTCTGCGGAATTAATATACCTAAAGATTTTAGCACTTTTTACTTATCCGGAATGTCTTATAATAAAATCGGTGTATATATAAATTTATCTGGGATATTTCTAATCAATTTGTTTCTCCGGATTTCCGATTAATCTAATATCTGTCCAGGCAGGACGCTGGGTAGAGTAATATTAAACATTCAGTGCATTAGGGAGAAAGATAGATGAATTTGAAGAAGAAGATAGCGGTCATGGTCATTATTCCGGTGCTGGCGCTGTTGCTGTTAACCGGTTTGGGATGGAATAGCCTCAGGGATGTTTCCCGGTCTCTGCATACTATAGTGGAAGAGGAGTTTCTGGTTCTGATTGACCAGGATATCAGCCCGCTGATATCGCAGGAGATGCTCCCGCTGATTAATGACGATGTACCGCGTCTACAGTCTCTGGAGCAGAGCGTCAAACTCATGCTGGAAGCCGACCGCGATGTGCATCAGTCTGTGATAGCCGAGAAAATGGCACTCGTGGCGGCCTCTGACGAAGAAAGCCAGGCAGCCAATAGCGCTAACCTGGAAAATATTCAACTGGCGCGCCAGTGTATGGAAAAGGCGTCGGCCTGTTTCTATGACGAGCAAACGCAGGTGCTGTATGACGAGTTTGTCGAGGCTTTTAATGCCTGGGAGGAAAAAACCCGAAAAGTTATCGAGCAGGCGAACACGCCCGGAAAATTGAAATTCGCGCGCAAGAGCAGTGACGGCGGATCGGCCTATACAACCTTTAACACCATGCGAGACCTGATCAATCAGCTCCAGCAACTCCAGGAGGCCAACATTCAGGCGGAACTGGCCAAAGTGAATGCGCGTAAACTCCAGATTAATGAAAAAGAAGGTATCATAAATGAAAAGAAGACCAGTGTTACTTCTACCGCCAGTACCACCGAAAGTAAAGCCAATATCATGACCGTCACCTTTATTGCCATTGGCGGTATTGCCAGTGTGGTTGCCTTGTTTGTAGTTTTACTGGTCACGCGTTCGATTATCACCTCGCTGACTCGGATCATTAGCGGGCTGACGGAAGGGGCCCGGCAGGTATCATCTGCGTCCGAGCAGGTATCATCCGCCTCGCAGTCTCTGGCTCAGGGCGCCACGGAACAGGCCGCCGGGCTGGAGGAGACATCATCCAGCCTGGAAGAGATGTCCTCCATGACCAAACAGAATGCTGACCATGCCAAAGAAGCGAGTAATCTTGCAGTCGATGCCAGAACCGCAGCCGAACAGGGCAATCTGTCCATGGCCAGGATGACCGAGGCCATCGACCGGATTCACAACAGTGCCGACGAGACGGCCAAGATCATTAAGGTGATCGATGAGATTGCCTTTCAGACGAACCTGCTGGCGCTCAACGCGGCGGTCGAGGCGGCCCGGGCCGGCGATGCGGGTAAAGGCTTTGCCGTGGTGGCCCAGGAGGTGCGCAGCCTGGCCCAGCGCAGTGCCAATGCCGCCAAAGATACGGCGTCCCTGATCGAAGAGTCGGTGAAGAATGCCCAGGACGGCGTGGAGATCACTTCCGAAGTGGCCGGCGTACTCGAAGAGATCGTGACCAATGTGGCCAGAACCACCGATTTAGTGGGCGAGATTGCCGCAGCCAGCCAGGAGCAGGCCCAGGGCATCGAGCAGGTCAATTCCGCCGTGAACCAAATGGATAAGGTCACGCAGCAGACTGCGGCCAACGCCGAAGAGTCCGCCAGTGCCGCCGAAGAACTCAAGAGCCAGGCCGGGCAATTAAACCACATTGTGGCCCAACTGGTAACCCTGGTCGGAGCCGGCAAGTCAAACATCAGAAAACACAATCCTGCCCCCGCAGCGCGTAACGTAACCCGTAAAAATCCTCCAGGTCAATCCATCCCCCAGCCAACCAACAAGCCCATAAACCAGCCAACTAAATCCCCGGCCGAAGTAACCATCCCCTTAGACGATGACTTCTCCTCCCAGGACTTCGACGAATTCAGCGCCTGATATAAGGTAGTTCAAGCTTCCAGCTTGTAGTAATGGCACATAAGCTTCCAGCTTGTGGACTCACTTGATCTCAAGCAAGATGCCCTTTCTTCAAAGGGGTAAACTTTGAACTACGTTGGGTAAATTTTATGAATGTTCCACGTGGAACATTCTTGTTTTTTA
>JAFGHE010000256.1 GCA_016930295.1 Sedimentisphaerales bacterium | reverse complement strand
CATCTACTTTTCTAAAAGAATTGCTGGATATATTACTATCAGCTATCCGATATATCAAAATCTTAATAACTATATTATCGGCCTTTATCTAGGATAATAGTATAACATTATTAAATTTATATATTAAAAGAACTTAGGGAATTTTTGGAGTCGCATTTCTATGAAAGTTGTCATTGTTGGCGCTGGTGGACATGGCCGGGTAGTACTGGACATTTTAAGAAATAATCATCAGTTCCATGTCGCTGGCTTTATTGATGCCAATCCTGATTTGAAGGACCAATTGCGAGATGGGGTAAAAATCCTCGGCGATTTCTCCATCTTACCTCAATTATCAGAGATGGGCATCGGCGGCGCCATTGTGGCTATCGGTGATAATCGAATCCGAAAAGTCTATGCAGAGGAATTATCCCAAAAAGGAATATCACTGGTTAGTGCCATTCATCCCTCTGCCAGTATTGCTACGACCGCTCGGATAGGCAAAAATGTAGTTATTGCCGCTGGAGCCCATGTGTGTACCCATGTTACGGTTGAAGATTCAGCTATCCTTAATACCGGCTGTATCATCGATCACGAATCCACCATATATCAGGCCGCCCATATATGTCCAGGTGTAAAACTGGCCGGCCATGTTAAAGTACGAGAATCGGCTTTTGTCGGTATAGGAGCCACTATCATACAAGGCATAACCATTGGCGAATCCGCAGTAGTCGGGGCCGGCACAGTCGTTCTTGCCGATGTTCCTGCTTTTTCAACCGTGGTGGGTGTACCAGCCAGGGTAGTCAAATCCAGCCATATCCCGCAAGCGGCTGAAGATATTAAACCCAGTACCGCAGACCTCGAGCCGGCAAAATCCTTAATCTCACGACCGCAACGCCGGAGACCGGAACCTGTTATCCCGGCCTACACAGGCTGACAACTCTTTACGATAGGCATAAAATATTCAGTTTTATTTTGTGTTTTCTCCTTATCCTCCTTTATTTAAATAACTTAGAAAAAAATACAGTCTTGTAAAGCATAGATTATTTAGATTATATCATTACTTCATAAATAGGCTCTTTGTTCGCAAATATTTAAGATTACTTTAAACATGAGTGTTATTGATAATCTGGGCATCTCAAATATCTTAATCATCTCTATTCTGTCTTTAATCTATCTTTTCAAATATTAAATAATATATCTACATTATGAATAAATTAAAAATCTATGTAACTGTTTCAGGATAGCAAGTATTAACCTCCAAGGTTTTATGGATATTGGAACAGAGACATGGTAAAGGGGAAGTGAAAAGGTGGAAGTGTAGAACACTATATATTTCTGGAATCTAAAATTTTGTGACTCTTGTGAATTTTAGTGCCATAAATCAGAGAAATCCGTGGTTAAATAATTTCCCTTTATCCATTATAAAGAATTATTAAGAGGCTGGGGTACTGGAGAGATAAAATAGTTGGATTGGGTTTTGGGCTTGCAATTATTGTAAGGGTGGTATATACTATTTGATTCTATATATATGGAGAATGTACGTAAGTGCCTCTACCATAAGGAACTATGATTTTTATGGGGAGTTGCGTACAGGCAAATACCAAAAGGCCGGGAGGGCCATTTTTTGTAAATTGCAGGAGAACGTTGTTTGTTTGACTCTTTGACCCAGAAGTTTAATAATGTATTCCGCAGCCTTAGCGGGCGGGGGCGGATTACCGAAGACAATGTGCGTGACGCCATGCGTCAGGTACGAACCGCGCTTCTGGAAGCGGATGTTAACTTCAAGGTTGTCAAAGATTTCTGTGAGTCGGTCACCCAAAAGGCGTTAGGGGCGGAGGTTATCAAGAGCCTGCATCCGGGTCAGATGATGATTAAGATTGTCAATGATGAACTGACCCAACTAATGGGCCCGGTTGACAGCCGCATCTATTATGTATCGCCCGGCCCAACCGTAATTCTATTAGCCGGTTTACAGGGAAGCGGTAAAACCACCACTGCCGGCAAACTGGCAAAATATCTGGTCTCCAAAGGAAAAAAACCGTTACTGGTGGCAGATGATTTACAAAGACCGGCGGCTATCCTGCAACTTCAAACACTTGGCGAGCAGCTTGGCGTGCCGGTCCACTGTGATTTTGACAGTAAAGATCCGGTAAAGGTAGCCGTTAAAGGCGTCCATGTCGCTCGTTCGTCCGACCGGGATGTGGTCGTTCTGGATACTGCCGGACGATTACATATTGACGCCGACCTGATGGATGAGTTAGGCAGAGTTTGCAAGGCCGTAACCCCGCATCAGATCTATCTGGTGTGTGACTCCATGACCGGACAGGACGCCGTTAACAGCGCCAAGGAGTTCAACGACCAACTGGAACTCGACGGAGTTATTCTCACCAAGCTGGACGGCGACGCACGCGGTGGTGCCGCCCTTTCTGTAAAGGCCGTTACCGGCAAACCGATAAAATTCATCGGCGTGGGAGAAAAACTCGACAAACTCGAGGAATTTCATCCCGACCGGATGGCCGGCCGAATACTGGGCATGGGCGATGTGGTCTCTCTGGTGGAAAAGGCCCAGGAACAGTTTGACGCCGAGGAAGCAGAAAAACTCCAGCAAAAAATGGCCAAAGGACAACTGACCTTTGACGACTTTCTCAAGCAAATGCAGATGATGAAAAAAATGGGGGGCATGAAAGATATAATGAAACTTATCCCGGGGATCGGAAGCCAAATGGCAGGCATGGATGTAGATGACGGCGAAATCAAACGCATCGAAGCAATTGTCCATTCGATGACCAAAAAGGAAAGGCAGAATCCGGATCTGATCGATGCCTCCCGACGCCGGCGCATTGCACGCGGCAGCGGAACCGAACCGCATGATGTTTCTGGCCTGGTCAAAACATTCAACCAAACCCGTCAAATGATGAAAACCATGAGCGGCATGGGCATGATGGGACGCATGAAGGCCATGAAACAACTGGGCAATATGGATATGTTCGGCGGGAAAGTGCCCCAGATGAAAATCAAGCAACGCTCAAAACGAAAAAAAGTGGACCGCAAGAAAAAAGCCAAAGGCGGTCAAAGCAGGTCAAAAGGCAGGAGATAATAAAACAGAAGATTACCTGATGATAACTTGAATGAATGGAGAGTTTTAAAACAATAGAAGAGTATCTCGAGTATGTGGGCCGGTTCCGCAAAAGTAAATACGGCCGGCAGTTTCGTAACCAGTTTCGTGATACTCGGGGAACCGCCGAACTGGCCATGCTCGCAGCGCCCAGTGAAGATGAGTTCGATGATTTTCGCCGGACGGTCAAGGTGATGACCGAAATAGAAAAAACAGAACCAGAAAAACTCAATGACGAAAATATACGAGATATTGCCGAAAGGGCCCGAGCCGACAGCGGCAATGTCAGTATTTTTATTAACGGCTTCGTGCTAAATAGAAAAAGTAAATAAATAGGTTTTAAGGAGAACTATGTGGTAAAAATTCGATTGAAACGCATGGGACGGCGCCATCGGCCGTTCTATCGCATCAGCGCCATGGATATCCGCACCCCGCGCGACGGGCGGGAACTGGAAGAACTGGGCCATTACGACCCGATAGCTGCCGACGAAAATGAACAGGTTGTTATCAAGGATGAAACGCGGATTCGTTACTGGCTGGACCAGGGCGCTACTCCCACGGAAACCGTAAAAAAACTGCTGCAAAAAAAAGGTATTACGGTGAAGGATTAAATGCGTATCGATCTGCTGAGCTTGTTTCCGGATATGTTTGCCGGAGTACTGGACCAGTCGATCATCAAGCGGGCCCGCGATAAGGGGCTGGTGGAAATCGTTCTGACGGATATTCGCGATTATGCCTCAGACAATCATCGCAGCGTGGACGACAATCCATACGGGGGAGGCAGTGGCATGGTGATGATGTGTGGCCCGGTATTTGATGCCGTGGAAGATGTCAGGCGTACCGGCGAACCCGTCGATGAGATTATCCTGTTAACGCCACAGGGACGCCGTTTTGATCAGCCCTTGGCCCGGAAACTTGCCGGCAAACAGCGATTGATACTCATAGCCGGCCGATATGAAGGATTCGACGAACGCATTCGCCGGCATCTGGCTACCATGGAAATATCGATTGGCGATTACGTACTCAGCGGCGGAGAAATCCCGGCCATGGTGGTGGCGGACGCCGTAATACGCCTGATACCAGGCGTGCTCGGCGATGATTACTCCCAGGTCGAGGAATCGTTCAGCCAGAACCTGCTGGAATATCCGCAATACACCAGACCGGCGGATTTTCGCGGCTGGAGCGTACCGGAAATCCTGCTGAGCGGTAATCACGCCGAAATTAAAAAATGGAGACAGGAACAGGCAATAAACAGAACCAGACAACGAAGACCTGACTTACTGGATAAGCAGGATATACTATAGATAATTGAAGGAAATAAAAAACGTTATCCGCCTTCGGGCGGCAGGTAATTATACCTGATTTTCGTGCCGGCCGTGCCGGTCAAGGAGATAGTCTTATGGTATCGAATCTGATAGATAAAATTGAAGAAACACAGCTCAAAAAGAATATTCCCGAATTCAGGATCGGCGATACGGTGGATGTTCATGTCAAGATCGTGGAAGGTGACAAGCAACGGGTACAGATATTCAACGGCACGGTCATTGCCCGTAAAGGTAAAGGGATAAACGAATCCTTTACCGTACGACGCATTGTAAATAATGAAGGAGTGGAGAGGATTTTCCCCCTCCATTCGCCTAGTGTGGCAAACGTGGATGTCAAACGTTCCGGATTTACCCGAAGAAGTAAATTGTACTTCCTGCGGAAACGGGCCGGCAAGGCCGTACGCCTCCGCGAAGTGTGGACCGACAGAAAAAAATAAAAAGACAGGCGCCGTCCCTGCTGGGTTTCCCGATTCCTCGGGACAGATGTGAAAGGCACACAGCGCCTGAACTTTTCCTGATAATGATCTTTAGAGAAGATTAACGGCTCAGAATGTGGGGAAATATGTTCTTGAGCAAAAAACCGGCATCCGACCATAAAGAAAAGATCAGACTGGGTCGAAAAGGGGAAAAACTGGCACGAAAATATCTTAAAAAACAGGGGTATCGGCACCTCCGCAGCAATTATTCCACCAAACAGGGTGAAATCGACATAATCATGCTGGATGGGGACATACTGGTCTTTGTGGAGGTCAAGACCCGCCGGAATGAAATATTTGCACCGGGTGAAGAGGCGGTCAATTATCACAAGCAACGAAAAATTACAGCAGTGGCTCGATATTTTATTCAGGTATATAATCTCCATGAGTATCCGTGTCGGTTCGATGTGGTGGCGGTCTTTATGCCGGATCAGGGAAAACCACAGATACGCCATTGGCAGGATGCTTTTAAACTCTCTTAGCAGGGCAATATAAGGAAAGAAATACTAAAAGAATCTGACTTTAAAAGCGGAGATAACCATGTCATTTTTCAGGGGCATACCGACTCGAGATAAATTCGCCAGAAAGGTGATTCGGGCCTTACAGGGACAGTCGCCGGGCAAGTCCTTAACCTATGTCGAGAATGAATTCAAAATCATATTCGATAATAATACAATTAACCTGGAGACCTTTTACCAT
>JAFGHE010000028.1 GCA_016930295.1 Sedimentisphaerales bacterium | reverse complement strand
GATGCGACAAATATTTAACGAATTTTTGAGAATAAATTGGTAACCACTCTTTTTCTTTGTAACTTATCCAGAACTTGCCTAGACTAATAACGGTATGAGTATGAAAAAACGTGTTACTGTACTGGGCTCGACAGGCTCTATTGGTGTTAATTCCATATCCGTCATTGATTCACTGGGCGAGGAGTTTGAGTTAGTTTCTGTCAGTGGCCATGGGCAATGGCAGTTACTGGCACAACAGGCTCGTAAGTATAATCTGGAGAAGGTGGTTATCACCGATACCCGCAATCTGGCCAATCTGGAAAAAGAACTTGAGGGAACCGATACCGAGGTTCTCGGCGGGCCGGAGCATTTGGTTGATCTGGCCGTGGATTCAGATTGTGATATTTTAATTGTTGCCATTGTTGGTTCGGCGGGACTGCCGGCTGTTCTGGGAGCTACCAAAGCGGGAAAGACAATCGCCATCGCCAATAAGGAGTCTCTGGTTGTTGCCGGCTGTTTACTGATGCCACTGGCCCAAAAGCATGGAGCTACCATTTTACCTATTGATAGCGAACATTCCGCCATCCTCCAGGCCATGCAGAGCGGACAGCGCAACGAAGTGGAAAAGATTATCATTACCTGTTCAGGCGGACCATTCCGTAATGCCGATGATGCTCAAATTGCATGCGCCACCCTGGAAGATGCCCTGAATCATCCCACCTGGAATATGGGGCCTAAAATCACTATCGACTCGGCCACATTGATGAATAAAGCATTGGAAATCATTGAGGCACGCTGGCTATTTGATCTTGAGCCCGGCCAGATTGAGGTTTTGGTTCATCCGGAATCTATTATTCATTCTCTGGTTGAGTTTTGTGATGGCTCGGTTATTGCCCAGATGTCACTGCCTGATATGCGTCTGCCGATTCAGTATGCCCTGACCTGGCCCCATCGCAGGCCCTGTCCTGCCAGTCGTCTTAATCTCCATGAACTTGGACATCTGACGTTTGAACCGCCGGATAAAAACCGTTTCCCGGCTTTAAAACTCGGATATGAAGTGGCCCATAAGGCAGGTACGGCCGGGGCTGTTCTCAATGGGGCCAATGAAGCATGTGTAGAGGCATTTCGTAAGAGACAAATCAGCTTTACGCAGATAGTAGAATTTACTGATATATGCCTTAGTGAACATAACTTTATAGAAAAGCCTGATTTAGAACAACTTATGCAATCCGAAAATTGGGCCCGCCAAAAAGTGCTCGAGTTAGTTTCTTCAGTTCAAAAAAATCCGGATAAAATGAAAAATTCACCCCAATCAACCTCATATTAATTTGTAAAATGTGTCAATACATGAGCTATAAAAAACATTTTTATCTTTTGAGGGTATATAGTCATAGTATCCTGAATGCCGATAGGTAAAATATAATAGTTTTAATATAAGTGTTTAATATAGGGAAAGTTAAATGACAGACAGCAAAGCGGATAATACTACTGACAGCAAGAATGAAAACAAACAATCCAAACCGGCCAATCCGATAACATCGATTCTTTTCATCATTCTGGCGGCCATGGGCCTGGGTTATTTTATTGCCAGTAATCCTCAGCGATTTGGCAATATTGTAATAGTATTACTGGGTTTTGGCGCGGTTATCTTTGTACATGAACTGGGGCATTTTGTCGCGGCGAAATCGGTTGGTATTATGGTGGAAGCATTTGCCATAGGATTCGGACCCGTTGTGATTGGAGTTAAAAAAGTGGGTGGCGGTTTCCAGGTTCGGTTGTTCCCCACCCTGGTGCCCGGCAAGGATGATAAAGGGGCCTTGAGTTTTGTTATTCCCAACGGCAAGGTCCGGCCCGGAGAGACCGAATATCAGATTCGATTGATACCGCTGGGTGGGTTTGTCGGGATGCTGGGCCAATCGGATACCGGACCGGATATTCAAACGGATGATCCTCGGGCATTTGGTAATAAAGAACCCTGGAAGCGGGCTATCGTTATATCGGCCGGGGTGGTTATGAACCTGATCTGCGGTGCGATAGTTTTTATCATTGTCTTTATTAAAGGTGTCGAATTGAACTCAACCGTAGTCGGGTCGGTCATGCCGGATACCCCGGCCGCCCGGGCCGGAATAAAGGGAGGCGATGAAATTATCGCTATAAACGGTAAGGAAAATGTGGATCTAATGGAAGTCAAGCTGGCGGCTGCTTTTGCAGATGAGAATGAAAAAGTGGCACTGACAGTCCGTCATTTGGATGGCAGTGTTAAAACCTACGAGATTGAATCTGTAAAACCTCAAGCATCGTCAGCCGCCGATTTAGGTATTAAAATATTTGGTATCTCTCCCAGTTTCGAGTTGACCATTGCCAATGTGTATGAGAAGGAAGTCCTTAAGCAACTGGCAAAGGCCGGCTTCATACCGGGTGATAAAATTGTAGCTGTTAATGGTCAGGCAATTGAACGATATGATCAATTGTATGAAATACTATATCCGGAACCGGGTGTCGTTGTCTCTGACAGCATGGAGATTACTATTGAGAGAAAAGGCCCAAACAATGATATGTCAGAGCATGTCGTCCGGGTACCGAGATATTTGGAGCCGGGAGGCAGTAATCCGGGAACCATTTTGGGGATGACGCCGTTAATTAAATTATTATCCGTCGTTAAAGGCAGTCCCGCGGATGCAGCGGGTTTGCAGGAGCATGACATCATCTTGAAGATCGGGCCTATCAGTAATCCTGATCAGGAGGAGTTCAGTGAATATTGCCGGAATCATCCGGAACAACCGACAGAAATAGCCATCCTGCGCAAAGAAAATGACAATCTGGTTGAGAAAACAGTATCCGTAGCGTCATCTCTGGCCCAGGCCACGTGGTGGCAGAAATTAAGGGGTACAGCGCGACCCACCATAGGTGTTATCCTTTCGCCCGTCGGATATGATGTGCCCATTATCGCTGAGTGTAATCCATATTATGGCCCTGAATCAGAAGAGATGCCGGCGTTAACGTTTCCTCGAGGGGCGCGTATGGTTACTATCGGCAGTGAACCGATTAATGACTGGAGTGATATGATGGCGTCGTTGGCCCGGAACAGCGGGAAAACGGTCGAGGTACACTATCAGGGCGGCTCCGACCAGCCCGTTGAGACGGCCATGCTGAATGTGCCTGAAGGCAGCAAATGGATTGGAATAGCCTACCGGCCTGATTTTGGAGGGTCAACTGGATTACCTCTGGAACTCAAGATGAAACTATTTAAAGGCCGGACCTGGGGGGAATCACTGAGAATGGGCTGCGACCGGACGTATATTTTTGCCGCGCAAACCTATCTGATGTTACAGGGCATGTTCAAAGGTACGGTTTCGGCCAAGGCGGCCAGCGGTCCGGTCGGTATTCTTAAGATGAGTTATTCGATTGCCGAGCAGAAATCTTTAATTTACTTTATCTATTTCATGGCCATCATCAATGTATGTGTGGCAGTATTTAATTTTCTGCCCCTGCCGGTTTTGGACGGTGGGATTATCGTTATGCTCATTATCGAAAAGATTAAAGGCTCACCTGTCTCTCTTAAAGTCCAGGAGATCGTCACCTACGCCGGGCTGGTCCTGATCCTCGGTTTAGTGCTGGTAGTCACCTTCAATGACATTGTAAAAATCGTCACCGGACAATTATGATACAAAGCATTAAAGAACGGATAGAAAACTTATTAACATCGCCCGGCAGAGAATTGGGACGATGGGCCCGGTTTGTTAGGTTTCAGATTCAGTTATGGCGATTTTGCGGTCGCCAGTTACGGGCCCTGAACGTGATGGCCATGAGTTCGGCGTTATCGTTTCGTACGATATTTGCTCTGATACCGGCCCTGGTCATGGCCCTGCTGGTGCTTAAATCTGTTGTTCCGCTTGAGGAAGGCCGTCCAATTCTGCGTGAATGGCTGGAAAAGGCCGGGGTGACGGAAATCGTCATTGTCAGCGAAGAAAGTATGCTTGAAGCGGATGATGCCGGGGGCGGAGAGCCTGAGAAGAAAATACTCAGCGCAGCCGATGAGATTGAAAAGCTGGTCCGTCAGGTTGAGAGCAAGTTAACCTTTCGCCGGCTGGGACCGGTGGGAGCGGTTCTTCTTATCTGGACCGCTTTGACCTTACTCACTACAATGGAGCGATCTCTTAACCGGATTTACGGCGCGCGTCAGTCTCGTTCTTTGCCGCGTCGGGTTTTTCTCTACTGGTCGGTATTAACGCTGGGTCCGATTATCTTAATGATGGCCAGTTATCTGGAAAAGGAATTGTCCAAAGCGGCCCTGGGAGTCCCAGCTATTGCTTGGCTGCTGACGGGGCTGGGCTGGATACAGCCGGTATTGGTCGGGATAGTCGTATTGGCGACTATCTACAAAGTTATGCCCAACATGACAATCAGTTATCGCAGTGCTATCGGGGGCGCTTTAATTGCAATGCCCTTATGGCTGGTGGCCAAATGGGCCTTTTTAATCTATGTGCACAAGGTAGGCAGCAGTCTGTATGGCGCCATGGGATTAATCCCGTTATTTCTGATGTGGCTGAATTTTTCCTGGACGATATTCCTGTTTGGCGCAGAACTTTCGCATACGGCGGCCAACCTTTCGTATATGCAGTCACAGGAACTGGCCGAAAAAATCACGTTGACGCCTGCCGACCTGTTGGCCGGTGCGGTGGCGGTGGTCCGGCCGTATCTGGCCGGGGCCGAACCGAGCCGTTTTGAGGAGATTGCCGACAAGCTGAATCTGCCTCATGAATCGGTCCATGATTTGCTTGACCGGCTTTGCGCGGCTAAAATAGTATGTCGAGCGGACGACGAGGGCGGCGATTCGTTTCTGCCGGCGCGTACGCCTGACAAGATAGCGGTTTTGGAAATCCTCAATATTGAGGATTCCACCCGTTTGGCCGGCAAGGTACAATACGAAGACGATATTCATAAAATTGTTGATCGGATTAAAACAAGGACTCAGAAGGGTCTGGAGCAATACACTCTTTCCGATCTGATTCATGAGGTTGATAATGAAAACCCTGGCCATTAAAGCTGTTTCTGTAGTCTTTATTATTGTTATGATCATGATTTTCTCAGGCTGTCAGGTCAATCCTGTAACCGGGCGGGATCAGTTGGTGCTTATCTCGGAGACAAAAGAAATCGCCCTGGGCAACCAATACGCACCAGAATTTGAAAAGGATTTTGGTGCAAAAGTCGATAATCCCCGCCTGCAAAGCTATGTCAGCGAGATTGGCGGACAAATCGCGGCGGTCTCCGACCGGCCCATGCCTTATGAATTTGCCCTGCTGGCTTCGGAGGTGCCCAATGCCTTTGCCCTGCCGGGCGGCAGGATCTATGTCACGGCGGGCCTGATGAAATTAATGGATAACGAGCGGCAACTGGCAGCTGTGCTCTCGCATGAAGTGGTGCACGTGGCCGCCAAGCACAGTGTGGACTCCATACAGCGCCAGATGGGCGCCGAAGTGGTTTTGGAAATTGCCGGGTATGCCTATGAAGGTAAATATGCATCGCAAATTCTGGCTGTGTCGGAAGTGGCGGCTCAGTTGGGCCAATTGCGTTACAGCCGGGATGATGAATATGAAGCCGATAGCTATGGTATCAAGTACATGATCAAGGCCGGCTACAATCCCTGGGGCATGGTCGAACTCCAGCAAAAATTGCTTGAGGCACAAACGTCCGATCCCGGCTCACTGGAAGAGCTTTTCAGTTCCCATCCCTTAAGCAAAAAACGCATTAAAAATGCCCGTGAAATCATATCTAGTAACTATTCCGAATACACTGCCCCCGCCCCCCCGGATCCCGGCGCCACCCGTTTTCTATCCATGAAAAAACTCCTGAAATAGATTTACTATATGGGATATCTTAAAGCAATGGGTGGCAGCGTCTGTCCGCCGAAGGCGGATAGGCGATGGGTAAACCAGTTCTTAACCGTATTATTAAAACCAAGAGTTTCAATTCATGGAAATCAAATAGTGAAAAGCCATAGGGGGGTTATGTAGGTACTGCAAAATGACAATTTGAGATAAGTTTCATTCTGTATTGCGTACAAAGTTCATGACTTCTTCCCACCAGGGCAGATGGGGGGCGGTGGGCCAGGTATTATGTCCGGCGTCGGGGAAGGTCCATAGCTTTTTGGGATTATGAAGAGCTTCATAGAGCCGCCGGGTGTGGTGGTTGGGGATGAGTTCGTCTCGGCCGGCCATGATGACGGCGACGGGGCCGGTGAATTTATTTAAGTTGTCGATATTGTCATAGGTATCCTTGACCAGCCATTTGACCGGCAGGAACCAGAATTTCCGTTGGGCCAGGTCGGGCAGCCGTTCCCAGGGAGTCAGCATCACGACCCCTTTGACGGCGGGGTGATTATCAGCCGCCGCCGCGGCCGCTATAGCCGAGCCCAGTGATTCCCCCCACAGATAGATCGGTGCACCGAATTCTTCTTCTGACATGCGCACAACTTCTATAGCATCGGCCACCATAGATGGCTCTCCTACGGACCCGCTGCGTGCGCCGTAGGCGGGGTATTCGATGAGAACCGGCCGGTATCCCAGGCGCTGCAGCGGTTCGATATAATAGATCCGGTCCGCGGCCGTGCCGGCGTTGCCATGAAAAATCAAAATCGTACCCTTAACCGGTGTCTTTTGGTGCTTGCTGATAAAACCCCGATAATCTGCCGGCTCCCCGGGCCACAGTTCCAGACCGGAAGCGGCTGCCTCGTCTATGACCTCCCGGGTAGTCTGCCGGGCTGGGTAATAGAGCAAACGATATTGAATACCATACATCACAGCCACCACCAAAAGATAATAAATACCTATTCGAATCAAATATGATTTGAGCTTTTTGGTTTTATTGATTTTTTTCCGATCGGGTCGTATCCTTTTATTATCGAGTTTATCCACGTTCATTCTCAATACTGTATCAAGATGGGATATTTCATATTCAGTATTTTATATATACTCAAAAAGACAGAGGAAAACCATAGAATATTTACCCACAAACAGGTAACTGCCTTGAAGTAAATAAGATATAAAACTTCCTCTTACTCACATCAGCGTTTATCCTTGACATCCAATACGATTAGTCATTTAATAGCCCCCCATGGAAGAGCATCTCGATAACTCTTATCTTCATACTGACGCGGACACCCGTTTCATGCAGGTGGCGATCAAGGAGGCCATGGCCGCGGCGGATGCCGATGAGGTACCTATCGGTGCGGTGGTGGTTTATGAGGGGAAGATCATTGGCCGGGCTCATAATCAGCGTGAAATGTTAAATGATCCTACAGCCCATGCCGAGATGATCGCTCTGACCCAGGCGGCCTCGTATCTGGAAACCTGGCGCCTGCACGGCTGTACTATGTATGTAACTTTGGAACCCTGTCCCATGTGTGCCGGGGCCCTGGTACTGGCCCGGATCGACCGCCTGGTATATGGTCCGGATGACCCCAAGGCCGGCGCCTGCCGAACGCTTTACTCCATTACCAACGACCAGCGGCTCAACCACCGCATCGAAGTGGTATCCGGCTTCATGGAAGAATCCTGCCGGTACCTGCTCCAGGAATTTTTTGCTAAAAAACGACGGAATCCTGAAGAATAATACAGCATGCTTATGCTCCGCAAAAGCATGCCACCCATGATTAAATTCTTTATAATGAAAAAACTTGGTATTTATCTAAACATTCGTTCATATAGTAAAGGATTAATGGCTATGATTAAGGCCCGGCCGGCTCAATATAAATTCCTTCCATCCAATGCTCGATAAAGACTATTATATCATCCAGACCGATGGAGTTCGGATCACCGGCCAGGTCGCAGGTCGGGTTCCATTGAGGATCGGCCGGGGTGGTCAGCCAGGCCGCGGAAAACGGGGCAAAATCAAGCAGATTGACGCCATATTTTCCGGTAACATCACCGGGAATATCCCTTTGCCACCATAACATGGGATATCCAGTGTCCATGTAGGGCATGTGCCAGATATCTTCATTGCCATTTATTGATTCCTGGATAAAATCCCAACCGGTAAAGCTGCTCTGATTTTTCATTAGTATATCGCTTAAAGGTGTACCTATCCCGTTATCCGGTCCACCGCCATCGGCTGGGTCAAGAAAATAGCAATCAGTTTGAAGACCATAAACAGTTTCACTTCCAATCAGTCCACCCAGATAATCATTCCCATAAACCGCCCCGGCCGCATAACAGTTTACTATTTCAGCAGAACAATATTCCCCATCCTGATACCCCATTAAGCCACCAATATATTGATTGCCACTAACACTAGCCGTTGTGTAGCAATTTCTGATCATCCCACAATATTGATATCCTAAAAAGCCACCTACATTATTATTACCGCTTATATCCCCGCTGGTATAACTGTTGCTGATTACACCCAAGTACTGATAGCCCACTAATCCACCAAGGTATCCATCACCAGTCAAACTGCCATTAGCATAGCTGTTACTTATTGTACTTAATTCCAGTCCGCCTACCAGGAGGCCGAGGTAATAACCATTGGAAGATACTATGGCATTCTCCAGGCCAAGATTTTTTATTACAGCATCTTCAGTGTAACCGAATAATCCGATATTGCTTTCGCTTCCCGCTGTTTCGTAGGTAAAATTGGAAATAATAAAACCGTTACCGTCAAATACGCCTGTGAAGAAAGGGCCAATACCGATGCGATTAAAATCAGTACCTGTATAGTACGACAGATCAATATCTTTGGTTAATGTAAAGGACTTATTCCAACAATCAGGAAACAAACCGATAGCATTCAATTGTTCAGCAGTAGTAACCTTATAGGGATTCCCAGTTGTACCGGTCCCGTTCGTGATAAAGTCGGTTAGGATTTCGGCAGACAGGGAAGTACCGGACATACCTTCCCAGGTCAGACGGGGGTAGTCATTGCCTTCGTCGAGTATCCAGATAGTCTGCGTAGGAGTATTCCAGCCAATATAATTAGATAGTTGCTGCATCTGGGTAGTAGTACGACCTTTGCCTCCGCTGCTATGAAGTATACCACTGGTTTGAGTATCCCAGAAACTGTTGACTACTCCGCCGTAAGCTTCACCCACCAGACCGCCGCGATATTTACTGTTGGATCCGCTGATAGTTCCACAGGCGTAACTGTTGATAACACTATTGTAATAATGTTGATACCCCACTAAACCACCAAGTGCTATAGATCCACTAACATTGCCGGTAGCATAGCAATTGCTGATTACACCCAAGTACTGATAGCCCACTAATCCACCAATCTGATTACTACCAGTTATACTGCCCGTGGCATAGCAATTTATAATTGAACTCTCAGATCTACCCACTAACCCACCCATCTCATTATTCCATAAACCAATACCGTTAACATTACCTGTGGCATAGCAATTACGGATTGTACCGTGTTGGTATCCCACCAACCCTCCAGTTCGAAAGTCACCACTGACATTAGTTGATGCGAAACAATCCGTGATCGTACCGGAATCCTGATATCCGACCAGACCACCGCAAAGCGGGGACGTACTGCTGACATTTCCGCAGGTGTAGCAGTTACTAATGGTGCCGGAATCCTGATATCCGATCAGACCGCCAACATGGTAGCTACGATTACCAGTAACGCTTAAACTACCGCAGGCGAAGCAGTTACTGATCGTACTATCTTTAAGATATCCCAGAAGTCCACCGATATATTTGTCGCTGGAAGAAATAGTTGCATTCTCCAACCCCAGGTTTTTGATAGTGGCAGAATCAGCATAACCAAACAGACCGATATAAGGCTCTTTTCCTGCTGTATAATAGGTTAAATTGGTTACCACATGGCCGTTACCGTCAAATGTCCCTGTAAATGGATATTTATTGACACCGATACGATTGAAATCTGTATTGAGATAAGTAAACATGTCGATATCATTATCAAGTATATAAACCTTGTCCCAATAGTATGGAAATAGCCCGATAGCATTCAATTGTTCAGCAGTAGTAACCTTATAGGGATCTTCAGTTGTACCGGTTCCGTTCGTGATAAAGTCGGTTAGGATTTCGGCAGACAGGGGGGGGATAGCGGACGTACCTTTCCAATCCAGACGAGGATAATCGTTGCCTTCGTCGAGTACCCAGTTAGTTTGAGTAGGTTTATTCCAGCCAATGTAATTGGATAACTGTTGCATTTGGGCAGTAGTGCGGCCTTTGCCGCCAGCGCTAATACTCGAACCACTCGTCTGGATATCCCAGAAACTATTAATCACTCCCCCGCCATTCTCTGCAACTAAACCACCGATTTGTCTTGCATCACTAAGGCTTCCGGTGGAATAACAGTTGATAATTATGGCGGATGATTTTCCCACCAGACCTCCGAGAAAATAGCTGTCCCCCCCACTGATTGTGGCTGTAGCATAGCAGTTACTAATCCAGCCGGAAGAATTGCCCGCCAAGCCACCAATCCCTTCCGAACGCGAGTCACAAAAAACCATGACAATGGTGAAGCAACGGTTAATGGTTCCGCTATGACTACCAACAAAACCTCCAATCAAAGCAGAATCTCCTCCACCGCTGATAGTACCTATGGCATAGCAATCGTTGATTATTCCTCCAGATAACGCAGCCAGCCCTCCCGTGAAAGTATAACTATTGAGATTAACAAGATTAACACAGGTATTACAGTTTCTGATCGTACCAGAATTCTGTGTTCCCACCAACCCGCCAATACGTCCACGATTACCAGTAGCTCTGATACTGACGTAACAGTTGCTGATTATGCCGGAATTCTGACATCCCACTAGCCCGCCCAAACAAAAACTATACGTGCCGGTAGAAGTAATGATAATATTTTTCATGCTTAGGTTCTCAATGATAGCATTATCGCAATTTCCGAACAAGCCAAGGTAATCTTCTCCATTACTATTAGAGATAGTAAGATTTTTAATTACATGGTCGGCACCGTTAAAAGTGCCTGTAAATTTGATACCCTGGAACGTGGCCAATGTGCTATTATCAGTGTCTGGAGCAATTACAGCTGTAGTAAAGACTTGGCCGCCGGGCAAACACGGATCCAGATCGATATCTGCGGTCAGGATAAAGTGTTTATCCAGTAAGGGCAGGCACGGATCGGAATTGTTGATGGATGTGAGCTGCTCCACTGTCCAGATCTGGTAGGGATTGGCTTCTGAGCCGTCGCCGGGATTGGTGCCCCAGTCGTAAGCCAGACAGGGACTGATCAATAAAAACAGACACCACAGAGATAAGGTAATTTTCTTAGTCATGGCTTTCCTCCTCGCTTTGACTATTAGAAAATATTGTCAAAAAAAACCGTTATTTCAGAATACGTCGGTTTTGGTGATATAATCCCTTTGCAGGAAATAAATTACATAAACCTCGCATGGTAATATTCAGTAAAAACTCCTTTGCTGTCCATAATTGATCATACGTGCGTTTAGACCTCCGGTGTCTCAAAAAATTATTATACCAAAAGAATAGTATATGTCAAATATATTTTTAACAGCCAGCCGTCAGGTTTAAGTGTTTTAAAGATGTTGTCCTTCTTCGTCGGTGTCTTCGAAATCTTCGTAGGCTTCGGCTTCATCTTCCATTTCGCCGGCGGTAATAGCCGTTGTTTCCAGGATGCGGTTTATTTTTTTTCTGACCAGGGGCAGCAGCGGCACATGGGGGATGCGTCGCAGTTCACGCCGCCCGGTGGAATCGAAGATAATCAGGTCGCCGGCCAGACACAGGACAAGTTCAAAAAAGTCGGGGTAACTGGTACGTACACGCTTTGCTCCGCGGGCCAGGGAATCGTCCATGCGCCCGAACTGATAATGTTCGAATTCATTATGCGTAATACGCCACTTGGAATTAAGACGCGTCCATATCCACATCACTAGAGACAGTACCAGCAGGGCAATACTGATCATTATTCCAAAATTTCGGGAATAGACAGGATTAAGCTCGGCAAAAATGTTATAAATTCGGGAAAATATCTCAACCTGTTTCACATCGCGCAGATAATAAATCAAAATCCAAAAAAAGGCGATCAGAACCATCCAGAAAATAGTATAATTGCGATTGAGGTCAAATCCCACGGTTATCAACACAATGATCAGGGTGATGCCCCAGATCCAGGCCAGGGTTTCCGGCTCGAGCCACTGCCACTTATCAAAGGCCCACAATAAAAATCCCATGGCAATCAGGGGCCAGCAGAAGATAAACTTGGGATACGTATAGAAAACCACCTCATGTTTTTGGGTGCTTTTTTTATTGTCCTGACTCATTATTCATTCCTCCAAAATGACGATTTTTGTCCGGATTGTGAAACTACCAAGTCTTTTAACGCAGATTTTCCTTGTTTTTTACCGTATTTCCTATAAGTTTTCCCGAAAAATCAGGTTTTTTTTAACAGCTTTTTTTAAAATGCGAAATAGCTAAAAAGCAACCTCAGGTATGATGTTATATATTTTTTGATAATGAGCCATTAGAGTGATATTATGTCGATCTGTGATGAAGCATTAAAACGAGTGTATCAGGCTATTGAAGCATACCGCGAACAAAACGGTCATAATCCTATGGAATTACAGGAGTTAGTGGATAGTGAGCTTTTGAGCCCCTGGGACCTGGTGTGTCCTGCCAGTTCCTTTGGCGTGGGAGAATGCTCCTATATATATCGCGGTAGAGGTTTGGAAAGTGCTTACCCCGGAGAATTGATCCTGGTCTGCGATAAGTCCCCCTGGCATAAAGGCCGGCGAAATATCCTCTTTGCCAATGGAAGTATCCAGCGGCCGCCGGAAAAAATCTTTCAGAGTGCTCTCGAGAAGGATAACCGGCTGCGACGGGAATATGATTTGCCTTTGCATACGGATTAAAAAGGCTTTAGGGCGGGTGTTAGAAGCGTTTTGCCAGAAGTAAGCCGGTTGCTCCGGTTTGGCCGTCAATATAGGGCAGAAGCAGCATACCAAAGATTTCCGGTTTTTTCCCCCCAGCCACGGTTTTGCCGACAGTGTAGCCGATTGCTGCGCCAAAGACAATATCAGAGGCCCAGTGTTCATGGGTTTCCATGCGTTCGTACATGACAAAGCCACTTAATGCATATAGCGGCAGGCCCACCCAGGGGCCGTAGTATTCATTCATCACCGTGGCCAGCGTTATCGTACTGGAGGTATGGCCTGACGGCCAGGCCAGTGGCTCGCCGTTTGGGCTGTGGTCCTGGGCAATGGTTTTAAACCCTAAGGTTATCATGTCATTCAGGATCAGGGCCTCCAGCAGGCTTTTAGCAACGTTGCGATTCTGGTCTTCCTCGGCAAATAGACTGTAGGCATATCCGCTGCCTGCGATGGCTAAATGTGTTATCGGATTGCCGGCGAAGCCCGATCCAATGGTAAAATCTCGGCTAAAAGTGTGATGGCCTTTAAAATGGTCCTCGACACGATCATCGAGCCCGCTATAGCGTACTACTGCGCTGGCGCCACCTGATAGTAAGAGAATGGCCAGGTTTTCTTCATCGGTGGCCCAGTTTTTGGTGTCCTGCCAGAGTTCTTCATGAAAATTCCGAAAATCATCCTTTGCCACTTGTCCAAAATGAGCGTTAGATGGTGAACACCCACCTGAGAAAAAACCTGAAAGTATTATACAAATTAAAAATATGATCGATTGTTTCGGTTTAAATAATCTATTCACACGGTTTCTCCACGGAAAACCAGAGACCATCGGTCATTTTCTGTTTGCCTTAATTCAAGGATGCCTTTCATAGTATCGCCCGAAAGCGAGACAATATAAAATTTTTCTCCGATTTCCAGTGGTTTATAATGGCCTGCCGCCACGATTTGGACCTGCCCGCGATTTTGGGAAATTTCCCCTTCATAGGTAAGATATTTAAGGCGATGGTCGAATATTTTGAGACAATCGATTTTTTTTCCCGGCCATTCGTCAGGATGACTCGGCGCCTGCCATGTCAGCAGGTGTTGGTCCTGTTCGAACATCAGATCCCAATGGTATTTTTCCTCCTGACAATGCTGTTGGATCACAAAACGAGGTTTTTCGATAGTTTCCATAGTTACAAATTATAGCCAGGTGGGCTGAAAATGCACGCTAAAGCCTGAATCGGCATTGTTTCCGTTTAATTAACATGATTTTTCTTGTTAATTGTCATTTCGGGATTATTATTTTTATAAATAATACAGATGATGCCAACGTCAAAAGTGGATATTGGCACTTAAAACCGTTGTTTTTAATCCAGAAACAAGCGTTCGCAATACTTTTAACGTGTCTCATCCCGATTCATCGGGGCTGGCGTCACAGATGGAGTTTATCTATGATACGAACAGCGCGGTTGGATGATGTTCCGGTCATTCGAGAGTTGATTAATCATTATGCCGAGCAGGGTAAAATGTTATTTCGCAGCCAGTCCGATATTTATGAATCGTTG
Source organism: Sedimentisphaerales bacterium (assembly GCA_016930295.1). Lineage (GTDB taxonomy): Bacteria > Planctomycetota > Phycisphaerae > Sedimentisphaerales > SM23-30 > JAFGHE01. The sequence goes on along the minus strand of JAFGHE010000028.1, from coordinate 14,243 downwards.
CGGGATTTTAAGCTTTATGAGCTTGATGGAGTCGTGGTCGGTTGTTGTGGCTTGCGGATTATATGGGCCGACCTGGCTGAAATAATATCGTTATCAGTCAATGAAAATTACCAGGGCCGAGGCATTGGCAGGGCACTGGTACAGGCCTGCCTGGAGGAAGCCAGACAGTTGCATCTGCCCCGGGTTTTCACCCTGACCCTGGAGAGGGCTTTTTTTGAAAAATCAGGATTTTCTGTCGTGCCCATGAAGACCCTGCCCCTGAAGGTCTGGTCTGATTGTGTGCGCTGCCCCAAGCAGGACTGTTGTGATGAGATCGCCATGATAAAAGAAATATCTGCGGATTGATACCCAATCAAATAATTGTCTGTTGTATATTCCGATGCTACCGTCAAAAGTGGATATGGATACTAAAAAAGAACCGTTAATGGAAATAACCGTTAAAGCGGTTGTATTGGGTATTGTGCTTTCTGTTGTGCTGGGCGCTGCCAATGCATATCTTGGATTATTTGCGGGCATGACGGTATCTGCATCCATCCCTGCGGCAGTGGTATCAATGGGTGTATTACGCCTTTTCCAGAGGAGCAGCATTCTGGAGAACAACATTGTTCAGACCGCGGCCTCGGCCGGTGAGTCGCTGGCGGCGGGGGTGATATTTACCCTGCCGGCCCTGGTGATCATGGGATTCTGGCAGGAATTTGATTTCTTCTGGGTAACGATAATTGCCGGGTTTGGCGGCATGCTGGGTGTTTTGTTTACTATACCGCTGCGTCGCTCTTTGATTGTGAAGGATAAATTGCAGTTTCCTGAGGGGGTGGCCACGGCCGAAGTACTCCAGACCGGTCATGAGGGAGGAAAGAGCGTTACCTGTATTGCCCAGGCGGCCGTAGTGGCAGGTTTATACAAGCTCGGCGCCAAAGGATTTGGATTCTGGCCGGAAATGGTGGAGGGGGCAAGACGTCTGAGTGGTTCTATAGCCTATTTCGGAACGAACCTGAGTCCGGCCCTGCTTTCCGTGGGATATATTGTGGGACTTAATATCGCTGCCCTGGTTTTTATCGGCGGAGCGATCAACTGGATGATTGCCATTCCAATCTGTGCCGGGATGAACGAATGGGCCACCTATCCGGAAGGTCATGACCTGGCCGGGCAGATGATGTCGGCCCTTGACTATGCCGGGTATCTATGGTCGGCCAAAACCCGTTATCTGGGAGTGGGGGGGATGCTGCTAGGGGGATTATGGACTATAGTTCAAATGAGAAAATCTCTGCTGGGCGGCATACGCAGCGGCCTGCTGGCCTGGCGAAAAAGCGCGGCCGGATTAGAAGAGATACCACGCACGGAAAAAGATATGCCGATGAAATGGGTACTGATTCTGATTATGGTCTCGATTGTTCCTTTGATATTGGTGTATCAGGTATTTGTAAAGGATTTGTCCGTGACTTTGCCTATGGCGGTCATTATGTTGCTGGCCGGATTTGTTTTCTCTGCAGTGTCCGCTTATATGGCCGGGCTGGTGGGTTCGTCCAATACGCCCATATCAGGAGTCACAATTGCAACAATTGTGGTTGCCTCGCTCTTTCTGGTGTTACTTATGGGCCGGGGAAATACTAACGGGCCCGCGGCAGCGGTGATCATCAGCAGTGTCGTGTGTTGCGCTGCGGCGATTGCCAATGATAACATGCAGGATTTAAAGACCGGCTACCTGGTCAAAGCGACTCCCTGGAAGCAGCAGGTCATGCAGATTATCGGCACATTGTCCAGTGCCCTGGTCATTGCCCCGGTACTCATGCTGCTGTATAAAGCCTATGGCTTCAAGGGGCAGGCAGGGGCGGCTCCGGACGCCCTGGCCGCGGTCCAGGCCAATTTAATCGCGTCCGTGGCCCAGGGTGTCTTCCAGGGTAACCTGCCCTGGAACTTCATCTATATCGGAATGCTGTTGGCCGCAGGCATTATTATGCTGGATGGGTATTTGCGGAGTAAGAACAGTTCGTTCCGCACCCCGGTTCTGGCCGTGGCGATTGGAATCTATCTTCCCTTTGAGTTATCTGTCCCCATATTTGCCGGCGGGCTCATTCATCAGGCCGTACAAGCCTTTCACCGCAGCAAAAACCTTGATAAAAATCAGATCGAGCAATCAAACCGTAACGGACTGCTTTATGCCTCCGGCCTGATTACCGGCGAGGCACTCATGGGTATCCTGCTGGCCATTCCCATCCTCCTGCTCAAACGGATTGATGTGACACTTCCCTGCTGGAACAGCGATACACTTCTGAAGGATTTTCTGGGATTCTTAAATATCGACCTACCCTGGCAACTACCGATTGGAGCGATTCTGGGTCTGATATTATTACTGATTATCACATACCAGTTATTAAAGGTGGGAATCGTAAAAGAATAATCGCATTCTTTTGTCAATAAAAGGTTATATTGGTATCAGGTGTTTCTGATTTCCTGATTTTCGCCGCAATTGGGGCAATACAGTAGTGGCAGCGGTTTGGACTTTGGGAGTATATGTACAGGGATAGTAATATGCGTCTGGCACTTGGTGCATTTCACCACTGCGGCACGGGCTGCGCCGCACTGCTGGCAAAACGGGGCATCCGGTACGACTCGACCGCAGGCCATACAATGGTTTTCCCGGGTTTTTGAGTCGGCAGTCCTATCAGTTTTAGCCTTATCTTCAGATGTTAATTTGATTAAACGTTCCTTGCGAACCTGTTCCCGCCCGGCGGTCCATTTGCCGTAGTTTAATGTGATGTAGGCGACGATTAGACATGCCGCTCCCATGAAAATATAGTCACGTATCGACCCGCCATAGACACCGTTGACGACCAGTCCCAGGGTAAATAGCGTCAGAGGTAACACACATGTCAGTGCAAACTTCAGGTTCAGTACTCGTGTTACATGGAACACCAGCAGCGGCCAGGCCAGCAGGGCGGCGATAACCATGGACGAGGGGGTTCCCAGCCTGCCGTGGAATTCCAGCACGGTAAATACACCAAAAAACAGGGAATAGGTCAGGGCCAGCAGCAGGAAATGACCCAGGCGAAAGTTGTCCAGCCGGCCGGGCTGGACCTGTTCACTGAGATACCAGAATCCGGCCCCGAACAGCAATACAGCCACGGCCACCAGTTTTAATAAAATGAATACCTTGGCCAGAGGCGCCTGGGCTCCGGGGATCAGGACGGTAATTTGCCGGTCACTCACCAGATTGTTGAATTTCCAGCGTACCTGGTCGGCAGAGGACTCCGTTGGCTGGAGAGCATGGTCCGGTATAGTACGGGCCTGGCTGTCCGGCAGGTTTAAGGTTATGGTTACCGACTCAAGCATATGTGCCGGGGGGAGCCTGTAATCAAACTGTTCCCTCCCCAGGGCGGTGAAGGATACCTGGGCCGTTAGGGTTTGTTTCTTATTCATTTTACAGGTGCAATAAATACCCTGCCGGCGATAAACAATATCCTCCGGAGTATATACTTCGCCATCCTCTGTGGATAAGAGGTTAACCTGTACATCCCGTGCCTCCACGATATTTTCCGGAAAAGGAATCATAAACAGCACGGGCGACTTGTCTGTACCGCCAGGCTGGCTGAAAACCACCTGCCCGGTGCAGGTGACCTGATACCGGGTATAGATGTCCATCCCGATACGATGATAGCTGGTATTCAGTTCCATGTTGAGGTCCAGATTGTTTATAACCGGGTAAAGCCCTGAAGGCGGGATTGTCTGCTCATCGGCCACCCATTTATCAGCCATGACCTGACTTGTCCGATACGCCTCATTTTGCACCCTGGCTTTAGTTTTCATCAGGGCCGGCAATAAAACGCCCGACACCAGCGCAATAATCGCTACCACGACCAGCAGCTCGATCAAGGTAAAACTCCATATTTGCCTGCGATTTGAACCGGTGTGGTTCATCAGGTCTATATGCCTGATGGTTTTTTCCGGGTATCCCATACTTCTGATCGGACGATGTGGTATCATGATTTTGCGTCTCCTGGATATATGCAAATCAAGATTCATGCCGGCTATATTGCCGGATTTCTTTAAATCTCACGAATATTATTGAGTGCTATTTTGTGCAGCCTCTTCTTTATTTGGTTGTCTGAACCGGCGGGGACGCTCCATGAGGAATTTGACACGCCGGGAGATATCTTCGGGCAGACGTTCCTGGACCATTTTAATGGCGGACCGGATATCCGTGCGCCGGCTTAAATGAGTCAGGACGATATATTCATTGTCAAGTTTTGGTAAAAGCTCGGCCAGTTGGTCGAAATGATAATGCCGCCCGGCCTGGGCCCGGCCATGGTGGTCCTGTTCAAAAAAAGTACACTCGGCAATAAGAATCCGGCTTTGGCGTACACAGGCCAGATTCTCAAAATCGCCGCTCATGGTATCGCCCAGATAGGTCACCAGGGGCAGATTCAGGGTATACGTGACCTGAACGCCTTCCTTTCGCAGTTTGGCGATTTGAGCCCCGGGCAGTTCGTAATATTCATCCTTCAATTTCTGCCGGCGTTCTATAACCGTATAGCCCAGTGAATCATCACAGTGGTTGGTGGCAAAGGCAAAAACGAACAGATTACGTCTGACCTCGTATTCCTGGCCGTGTTCCATGGGGATAATCCGGGCCGGCGGCGTGGTGCCGTCGAGATGCCCCCAGCATTCCAGCAATTGTTCAATAGCCGGGGCCAGCCGGGCCGGCAGCAGGAGTCTGCCGGGCGCCATTTCCCGAAAATTACGCTGGGAGAAGTAATAGGCTATACCCGCGGCATGGTCCATGTGCCCGTGGGTGAGAAGAACATTGTCCACCGTGAGCAACTCTTCCGGAGCCTTGCCAATATCAAAACATACATTCAGGGTGGGTATTGCCACCACGGTTTCTTCTCCACCTACGGAATAACCCAGCAGTTCCGTCTTATCCAGAGTCAGTCTGGTCAGATTACGATTGGCCATAATGGATTCTGTCTTTGCTGTAAATCTTCTATAGCATTCATTATATACGTTTGTTATGATTACACAGTGTTTGAAAGACCATTTTATTTATTGTTTACTTAATGGCAAGGACAAACTCTGGAGATATACCCATGCAGACTATGAATATAAAAACACATCGCCGAAATGAAATGCTGGACATCACCGATGAAATCAATTCGGTCATAAGAGATGCTCGCATTGAAAGCGGCCTTGCTGTGGTCTATGTGCCTCACACTACTGCGGGGGTGACTATTAATGAAAATGCCGATCCCAGTGTAGTACATGATATTCTTTTAACTCTGGAAGAACTGATTCCACAGCGAAGAAGTGGCTATCGTCACGGCGAAGGCAATTCCGACTCTCATGTCAAGAGCAGCCTGGTTGGCCCTTCTGTCACGGTAATTATCGAAAATGGCCGGCTCTGTCTGGGTACCTGGCAGTCGGTTTACTTTTGCGAATTCGACGGCCCGCGAAACAGGAAATGTATTGTCAAGCTGGTCCACACATAAAAGTGGCGAGGTGATGGTGCCAATCGGGGGGGGTAATCGGCTCCCCATGCGTCCTCGCCGTGGTTCATTTTCGTTGTATTTATTATGTACAACTTTTCCCTGTTTTATAACTTCTATTATACTATAAACGCAAATATTTTCAACTATGAATATTTTTTTATTTGATAATAAATAAATTACTGGGCCGCCCTGTGTTCCGGGTGTAAATCATTTTTTATACCGCTTTATTTTTATAAATAGTTTATATTCAGTAGGTAATGAGAATTTTGGGTATATTGCAGATAATGACTATTACCTCTATGTGTAAAATCCATTCGATATATGTAAATTATGATGTGGCCCTGGGGTGGAAAATGTCGAGGGTAATTATTTAATACCCTTCATTCTAAGGACTGAATTGCGGATGAGAGGATTCGAACCTCCACGGGGTTACCCCCACAGGCACCTGAAGCCTGCGCGTCTGCCAGTTCCGCCACATCCGCGGCTGCCTGAATGTTCCGATTCTATCTATGAACCTTTGGCTGTCAAGAGTTCTTCATGGTAAATTTAATAACATTACATTTGATGCCACCGTCAAAAGTGGATATTGGTAATTAAAATCGTTGTTTTTAATCCAGAAACAAGCGTTCGCAATACTTTTGACGCCGGCGTTACATCTGCTCAATGGCCTGAATTCCCAGCAAACCCAGACCATGTTCCACAACTCGGGCTGTCTGATAGCACAGGAGCAGACGGTACGTCTTCACCGGCTCCGGAGATTTGAGTACCGGACAGGTTTCAAAGAAACCACTATAAGCCTGGGCCAGATCAAAAAGATAGTTTGTCAGCAGGTGCGGACGCAGGTCACGGGCCACGGTTTCCACCACTTCCCCGTATCGTAGCAGTAATTTAGCCAAAGACAGTTCTTTGGGATCATTAAGTTCAATATGAAAATCTCCCTGAATAAGGTTATCCAGGTCAATGTTCCCTTTTTTAAAAATACCGTCAACACGAGCGTAAGAGTATTGTACATAAGGCGCCGTATTTCCGTCAAAAGCCAGCATCCTGTCCCAGTCGAAGATATAATCGCTGACCAGATTGTTGGATAAATCCGCATATTTGACCGCGCCAATGCCAACGGCCTGAGCAATAGACTCTTTCTGATCTGCGGGCAGATCCGGATTTTTTTCTTCTACAATCTTTCGGGCCCGCTGATGTGCCTCATCCAGGAGATCACGGAGCTTGATATTTTCGCCGGACCGGGTTTTAAACGGCCGTCCGTCATTTCCCAGGACCGAGCCAAACGGCACATGCTCCAGGGTGACATTTTCCCCGGCCCAGCCCGCCTTTCGCACGCACGAAAACACCATCTCAAAATGCAGCTTCTGCCGGGCATCGGTGACATAAATAATCCGGTCCGCTCTGAGTTCGTTCACGCGAAAGCGGATAGCGGCCAGATCGGTAGTGGCATATAAATAGGCCCCGTCGCTTTTCTGTACGATCAACGGCAGCGGCTCGCCATCCTTGGTCTTAAAACCATCCATAAATACGCACTGAGCCCCGTCGGATTCAGACAGCATTTTAGCCACAGAGAGATCAGAGATCACAGAGGGGAGCTTATCCGCATAGAAACTTTCGCCGCGAACATCTTCAAGAGTTAGTTTTACTCCAAGCTGTTGGTAAATTTCCATACAGGCATTTAATGACACTTCGCAGGCTTTTTTCCAATACCCGGTTTCTTTTTCATCTCCTGATTGTAGATTGACAGTGCTTTGTTTAAAATTTTCAGCTATACCTGGATTATTTTTGGCAAGTTCATTAGCATGTCTATATACATGTTCCAGGTTATCCAATGTTATATTGTTTTCTTCTCTCCACTTCTTGGTATGCATGGAAAAAATAACCATGCCCATCTGGAGACCCCAGTCGCCGATGTGGTTTTGGCGGATGATTTTTTTGGCATCCCCATACCAGAATTCCAGGATGCGCGCGATGACGTCGCCGATGACAGTGCTGCGCAGGTGGCCCACGTGCATTTGTTTGGCGATATTGGGGCCGGAAAAATCGATTACCGTTGTGGGTGGATTATCGAGAGGATCGATACCAAGTCGTTCTTTATCTTTGATGGCCTCGGTCAACCGGAAGCCCAGCCACTCGGGCTTGAGTCGAAAGTTGATAAAGCCCGGCCCGGCAATCTCCGGCTCCGCGCACATATCACTGACATCGAGCTTATCCACAATCTGCTGGGCCAGTTGACGGGAATTCTGCTTCAATTTTTTGGCCAGACCCATTATTCCGTTAGCCTGATAGTCACCAAATTTGGCATCCTGGGTAGGCTTCACCACCCCCGGCGCAACCTCACCCGTCACCTCGGCAATAACCGAGACGACACGCTCTTCCAGGATATCAACAATGGGTTTCATACTATTGCACGTATAACGTATCAAACAAAAATATGCTCAAGCATCTGCTTGAGCATCTCATATAATAATTAATGATGGGGAGGTTGTCAAAAATTATTTTTTAATCGGACTTGGCACTATCCTGTTCCCAGTCAATTTTTGGTGCATCGCCCCAGAGGAGTTCCAGGTCATAAAATTTGCGATATTCCTCGTCGAACAGGTGTACTACGACGTCCACGAAATCGACTACTACCCAGCGACCCTGCTGTGTGCCGGCACGCCCGAACACGGAAAAACCGTTCTCCTTACCCGTTTTTTCCATTTCATGGCCTACAGAGCGGATCTGTTGATTGCTGGTTCCCGTACAGATAACGAAATGGTTGGCAACCGGGCTGCGCCCGGCCAGTTCCAGTATCAGGATATCCTCACAATGACGGTCGCGGGCAAGACGGGCCATCTCGCAGGCAAAGGCTCGGCTGGCCGTCAGTTCCGCAGGCTCATCGGGTTTCGATGAGGGGCTTTCTATCGGATTGTCCTGAGTCACAAAATTCCTTATTTTTAGGGTGGCATGCTTTCGCGTTAGCGTAAGCATGTTTTATTTCCAGCGATCAAAAATATTTTGGATGGTGTACATGCTTATGCATCGTTTCACTCCGCAAAAGCATGTCTTCTCCCTATTTATCCTTGACCTCGAACTCGGCGTCTATGACATCGTCGTCATCTTTCTTTTGGTCTTCCGCAGCTTCGTCGGCCGGCGCTCCCTGGGCGGCGTGGGTGGTCTGCTGTTGCTGGGCCACTTTTTCATACATGATTTTTCCGATAGCCTGGCTGGACGTCTGGACATTTTCCATGGCCCGCCGGATCGCTTCAGTATCATTCTGTTTCATGGTTTCTTTGAGGTTGTTAATAGCTGATTCCACATTGGACCGTTCCCCTGCCGGCACCTTATCGCCATGCTCCTTCAATACGTTTTCCGTGCCGTAAATCAGTTGATCGGCCTGGTTTTTCAGGTCAACCATTTCCCGGCGTTTCTTGTCATCTTCGGCATGTTGTTTCGCGTCTTCGGTCATCTTTTTAATGTCTTCATCACTGAGCCCGGACGAGCCCTTGATCTCAATGGATTGCTCTTTGCCCGTGCCTAAATCCTTGGCCGAGACGTTTAGAATACCATTGGCGTCAATATCAAAAGACACTTCAATCTGCGGCATACCACGCGGAGCCGGTGCAATACCGGTCAGTTGAAATCGGCCCAGAGTACGGTTGTCCGCGGCAAAATCTCGTTCGCCCTGCAGAACATGGATATCCACCGTGAGCTGATTGTCGGAAGCAGTGCTGAAAATCTCCTTCTTGCTGGTGGGGATCGTGGTGTTTCTCTCGATCAGCTTGGTCATAATACCGCCCTGCGTCTCAACACCAAGGGACAGCGGGGTCACATCCAGCAGCAGGATGTCCTTTACATCCCCGGCCAGAACACCACCCTGAATCGCAGCCCCCAGGGCCACCACTTCATCCGGATTAATGCTCTTGTTAGGATCTTTGCCGAATAGTTCTTTCACCAGTTCCTGGACCTTGGGTATCCGGATCGAGCCGCCGACCAGAACCACCTCGGCGATGTCGCCGGCGGTCAGCTTGGCGTCCTGTAATGCCTTTTCACTGGGAACCCTCAAACGCCGGATTACATCCTCGATGAGACGTTCAAAGGTACTGCGGTTAATCGTCAACTGCAGGTGTTTGGGCCCGGATTGATCGGCCGTAATAAAGGGCAGATTGATAGTTGCCTCCAGTGAGGTACTCAGTTCACATTTGGCCTTTTCCGCAGCTTCTTTAAGACGCTGCAGGGCCATGGAGTCGTTCCGAAGATCGATCCCTTCCTGCTTCTTGAATTCATCCGCGATGTAATTGATTAAAATCTCGTCTATATCGTCACCACCCAGATGCGTATCACCATTAGTGCTGAGTACTTCAAACACATTATCGCCGATATCCAGGATGGAGATGTCGAACGTCCCGCCACCAAAATCAAAAACCGCGATCTTTTCGTTGGATTTCTTTTCCATGCCGTAGGCCAGGGCCGCGGCAGTGGGCTCGTTAATGATTCGTTCCACTTTCAAGCCGGCAATCTGACCGGCATCCTTGGTCGCCTGACGCTGGGCGTCATTAAAGTATGCCGGCACCGTAATCACGGCCCGGTCCACCTTTTCACCAAGGTAATCTTCTGCCGTCTTCTTCAGATCCTGCAAGACCATGGCCGAAAGCTCCGGCGGAGTATAATCTTTACCTTTAACATCCACTTTAACTAATTCATCAGGGCTGCCCACAATCTTATAAGGCACAATCTTCTCTTCAGAAGACACCTCTTTGTGACGACGGCCCATAAAACGTTTAATACTGTAAATCGTATTGTGCGGATTGGTAACCTGTTGGTGTTTGGCAATCTGACCCACCAGACGCTCGCCCTTATCCGTAAAAGCGACTACCGAGGGGGTCAATCGAGATCCCTGGGCATTTATCAGAACCTTCGGAGTCGTGCCTTCCAAAACCGCTACTACTGAATTGGTAGTACCTAAATCTATGCCAATTATCTTAGACATTATATGCTCCTTGCTCATAACATACATTTTCTCTGTTCTTTTCAATTAAGCAAATATCATGCCAATAAATACATAAATGTATTTAATTGATTGTTAATAAAGACCTTATAATTTTTCCAACCCCAAACCTCCTACCAACAACATGCCATCCAGGCAGTCAACCCCAACCCCACCTGCCAGTTTAGCCTTCATAATAAAATGCCACCCTCAAAAGTAAATAGTGCCTATTAAACCCGTTGTTTTTAATCCAGAAATCCCCGCTGAGTGAAACAATGTCCCGAACCCGTTTCAGAATCCCCCACCTTCCCCCGCACTCACGTAGGGGCGGAATGAGCCGTCTCATCACATCGGCCACGCTGAATCACCTTCCCCCCACACTCACGTAGGGGCGATCCCTCTGTGGTCGCACTTAACGCCTATGATATCATTTAACCTCGGATTATGTAAGCCCCCACGGGTGGCAGTCCCGATGCCCGGTAAAACAAAGTCCCGACCTCGCTTCGGGATTCCTTACTTCTGACCGTATCCGTGTAAGTCCGTGTCCGTCCATGAAGTCCACTTCCTCCATTCTGTACATCAAGTCCGACTCGTCCGATCCGTCCGATATGTCCGATCCGTCCGATATGTCCGGGTCCGTCCGACATGACTCAAAAATCTATAGGTCCTTGGCTTGTGTACGGCCAGCCGTCACGATACTTAAAATTATTACTGATTATAAGAAACCACGTCTTTCAAAAAGTAACTGTCCCCTCAATACCTCATCCCTGTAAGTCCGTGTCTATCCCTGCAAGTCCACCATGTCCGCCATGTCCACCAAGTCCACCATGTCCACCATGTCCACCATGTCCGATCCACTCATCCCTTTAATACTCTTCACACTTTTCACTTTGTACCGATCCTATCCGTCCTATTAGACCTATCAAATCTTTAGAAGAAAGACAAGGCAGAAAGACAAGGGGACGAGATTTAGAAGGGAAAGACAAGGGGACACTATTTAACTCTTTTCGGGAAAGACAAGGGGACACTATTTAACTCTTTTCGGGAAAGACAAGGGGACACTATTTAACTCTTTTCAGAACAAGCAAAGATCAAAAACTCTCCCCCTGTTTCAGGGGGAGTACCCGAAGATGGCATAAATATAAATAAAGGCGGTCTCCCGCGGGTCGATTATAATCGCCCGAATAGAGCCAATGGATGGCTTTAATATTTTTATCACGCTGAAGCGTGGAAAGGAGACCGCAATGTACACTGAAAAGGATATCATATTGGCTGTAGATTATCACGACAAAAATATGGTGATTCGTTGGTTTAACTGCCATACCGGCGAGGAAAATATTTTGAAAGTTGAAACCACTAACCTCACGATCTTGGGCCTTATTGACAAAGCCGTCTCGGAAGCCTCCCGAGTCGGTGGCCGGGTGATCTGGATTATGGAGTCCACCACCGGATGGGCACGGGTGAAGGATTTGATCGGTGACAAGGTCTCGGTCCGAGTAGCCAATGTCTTGCAGATGCCCTTGCCTCCCAAGGCCTATCGTCGCAAGACGGACAAAGTGGACACCGGCCGGATGCTCCGGGAGTTCCTTAATAACACCCTTCCTTACGCACATCAAGCACCGATATCGATCCGTCAAATCCGACGTCTGGTAGCGGCTCGGGAAGATTTGGTCTCGCGCCGCACGGCTTTGCGTAACTGGATCGACCGTTTCTTGGCCCACGAAGCATGGATACCACGTACCGGCCTGTGGTCGGGTAAAGGGATGATTCGGCTGCAACAATTCATCTCTTCCCTACCCGAACCGGACCAAACCGTCTTGTCTCTCAAACAGGCCGAATTGGAACAACTGGAAACGTGGCTCTCCTCGATCCAGAAAAAAATGATCGCGATCTGCCATCGTTGGTGAAAGACAAAGGGACACTATTTAACTCTCGTGTGTGATATTCCGGGTTTAGAATTAACTGATGCAATGAATAGAACTAAATATAATAAATTACTTAAATCAGTAAGAAATAATGGTTTTACTGATCCAATAATTAAGTATACAATGATTGATGATACTCCTTATGTATTATTTGGTAGTAATCGTATTCGAGTAGCACGGAGGTTTGGTCTTATGGATAATTTAATAATGGAACAGGTTGGACTTCCTTTTCATGGCTATAAAACTACTAATGATGTTATAAGTAGCGCAGCTGCCATAAAAGCGGCTGCGGCTGAAAGGGCTTACCTTGGTTATTGATTGGAGTAATAATGGCTGTTTGGCAATTTAAAATTCACTTTGTACCTCGAGAAGTAATAATAAATGAACAAGGAAAATTACCTAATTTAATCAGCGAAGATGAAATTATTCAGATGAATCCATGGCAGGGTAAATATTTGGATTTTGGTATTCTTGATGAAATCCTTCCTGAATCATCATCTTGGTCACCAGAGATCAGAATCTGGGGAGATAATTATGGTGATAATATATCTGTTATGTTTGAAGGTGACAAAGTCGAATGGATAACTATAGAAATTGATATAAGGGGTAGTTATATTAATTTTGCATCCAATATAATTAGTTTAGCAAAAAAGTGGGATTGCTTGCTTTTTATTCAAAATGAAAATAAAGGTAAATGTATTAAACCTGAATTGAATGATTTAATTAATGAATTGCATGCCTCACTTTTATATAAATACATTCATAATCCAGAAGATGCATTAAGGGATTTACATAGAAGACGACAAGAAAAAGGAAAAGATGAGTAATAGAAGAAGGTTTATAAAGACGATATAGAACGATTGGCTCCGTGATCGTAAAATGGTCGGCTTGTATACTACGACAGCAGCCGAACCCTGCGATAAGTTCTTGTCGGAATCTTTCCCGCTGGATTGGTTTGAGAACCGGGAAAATACCACAGTTATTGACGGCAAACCGATCGATTACCAGAAGCAGATGTCCAACGACCGGATATCATTTAACCGATATGCTAATTTCTTGGATCCTCAGGGTGTGGCGGCCCTGGCCGGGGCAGCCACCATGGCGCCTCATGCCACCCTCGACTATACCCAGATTAATTTCCAGCCGGAACCGGATCCACAGTCCGGCGAACCCGCCGTGCCAACCGGGTATGACGGAGATTTTGGCGATGCCTACACTTCCGGACGCGGCTACGGCTGGAAAGATATTTCTACCGGCCTGGCAGCGGACAATCCGAATCCGGTGGAGGCTGTGTGCACCGAATGCAGCGTTGAAAAACGAACCTACAATTCCCTGCGCAAGCCGGACGGCAGTGGTGGTTTTTATAACTATGAATGGGAATATAATGTAGCCAACGGGGACTATTATGTAGTTCTAGTGGCCGGAGATCCGGAAGATAGTGTTGGCAGCACCTATAATATCCAGGTTGAAGGAGTCACGATTATTGATGGCCAGACCAGTGAGAATGACCGTTGGCTGAGTGATTCTGATACTGTTACGGTTAGTGACGGCGCCCTGACCATCGGCTCTGGGGATACTAATCTGGATAACAAGCTCTGCTATATCAAGTTCATCTCTACTGATGATTTAACAGATGCGATAGATATCCCGGTGGGCTATGATCCTGCCGGCAACCAGACCGGTGATGGGCATTTCACTTATACCTGGGATAAGTTTGACCGGATTACTTCAGTCACGGATACGACCTATACCACCGACGATCCGGTGCCTGAGAAAGTAACCTACCTCTACGACGCCCTGGGCCGGCGTGTGTGCCATATCTACAGCCCCTCCGATGTTACCGACTGGGACGAAGGGATCGTCCTT
>JAFGHE010000255.1 GCA_016930295.1 Sedimentisphaerales bacterium | reverse complement strand
CAAAAATGAATACAGTGGTTTGTAGAAACACGCCATGCCAGCCAATCTGACACCGGAATACAAACGGGCCGAGGAGATGTTTCGCCAGGCCGGCTCCACGGAGGAAAAAATCACGGCCCTGGAACTGATGCTCCAGACGATCCCCAAGCATAAGGGGACCGACCATATGCAGGCGGACCTCAAACGCCGTCTGTCCAAACTCAAAACCGAATCCGCTTCCAAAAAGAAATCCGGCGGCAAAGACCTGTTCCATGTTCCACGTGGAACTTCCGGTGGACAAGTCTGCATGCTGGGCACGCCAAACAGCGGTAAAAGTTCCATCCTGGCCTATACTACCCATGCCCATGTCCAGGTCGCCGATTACCCCTTCAGCACCATCGGTCCCGTGCCGGGGATCATGATGCATGAGGATGTGCCTATCCAACTGGTTGACATGCCCCCTATCACTCCGGAACATGTCGAGCCCGGCCAGATCGGGGCCTATCGACAATGTGATCTGATCCTGGTGAACCTGGACCTATCGGCGGTGGATGTCACGGAGGAATGGGAAGTGTGTCTGGATTTCCTGCGACAGCGAAATTTTATCCTCCCCGAAAATCCCAAGCAGGACGAAGACGTATTCAAACATCTGCTCCGCCCCTGTCTGGCGGCATGCACTAAAACCGATCTGGCCCGCCCCGGGGACTACGAGGTTATGCAGGAACTCTGCGCCGACACCATGCCCATGACCCGCTGCTCGATTCATGAACCGGAGAGCTTAAAACAACTGGCGTTTGACATTTTTAAAATTCTGGACATTGTACGTATCTATTCCAAACTGCCGGGCAAAGAGGCAGAGCTGAAGGACCCCTTCACCCTACCGTGCGGCTCCACGGTTTTTGACCTGGCCCTCAAGGTGCACCGCGAACTGGCCGAAAATTTAAAATTCGCCCGTATCTGGGGCGAAGGCAAGTACCCCGGCCAACAGGTCCCCCGCGACTACATTCTCCAGGACAAGGACGTCATTGAACTGCATTTCCATTAATCCCGGATTTCCCAAATAAATTCGTGCAAAAAAGTGAACTCAAATACCCTTAAGGCCCTGTTTTTTATTTTCTATTTTATCCTTATAAATCCGATAATTGACGCTAAATTTTTTCTTTTTTTTACATCTCATAAAAAACTTGAAAAATATAAATCACAACTTCTTATTTAAAAGCAATTAATGATCGGAAAGGTCTCAAAAAGACATATAATAAAGCGAAATTTATTGTTTTTTTTGGTAATTTTAACTGTCAAGAGGTCTATCTATATGACGCTTTTAAGGGCTTGCTCGGAAAGACAAATTTATGGGCGATTTGAATGAAAAATCAACTGAATATGATCAAAACAGAGAATTTGTAAAGCTTTTTACAAAACACCAAAAAAACATCTTTTTCTACATTCTCAGCTTAGTTTCCAATCACTCTGACGCTGAAGATATTCTACAGGAGACGGCTGGGGATATGTGGAAGCTGTTCGACCGATATCAACAGGGGACAAATTTTTTGAACTGGTCTCTTACAATAGCAAAATTCAGGGTTCTCAAGTTCCGCCGGAACCAGAATAAGAAACTTCAGATATTGGATGACGTTCTTTTCCAGAAACTTGCCGAAGAACTTCCGGTGCGAAAAGACATGGAAGACAGGCGGCTCGCATTGGAGGGATGTCTCAACCGGCTTGGTAATTCGGAGCGAATCCTGTTGCGACTTCACTATGAAGAACGCCAGACCTATAGGTCGATTGCTAAAAAGTATCATTACCCAGAACGAAGGATTTATTCGATGATGTCACGGATTCATATGTTCCTGCATGACTGTATTCTTCAGACTATGTTAGTTTGGAGGAGTGGGGTATGAATAGCAAAAAACAACAGCTTGAATTAACCCGGCTTGTGCTGTCAGCCCTGCAGGGAGACATTTCTGAAGAGCAAAGCCAGGTTCTGATGGATACCTTAAACCAAAACCCGGAAGCATTATCTCTTTACATGAATCTCATGGAAATCTATACGGAATTGTCTCCTTTAGGCAGTGTACGGATTCCTCCGATTTCAGAACCGCAATTGGACAGTCAGGGTGAAAACTTCTATAAGCTGCTCAATCTTCTGGCGGCTGAGGAGAAGACTGCTCCAACCATATATATTCCAAAACCGATCTCTGAACCGGATGAAAAGCCGGTTCAAGCGCGAAAAGTCAGAAAGTTTAAATTATGGGTCAAATGTCTTTCCCTGGCTGCCCTGCTTTTTATTATAATCTTCCCGCTGATAATGCACTATTTCGAAACGGTTCCGGTTGCAACCATGACCGATTCCATTCATGCGGAATACGGCAGCGAACAATTCCCGGACGGCAGCCGACTGACCAACCGGAAAGATCCGTATTGTCTACAAAAAGGAGTAGTAAAATTAGAGTTTGACTCCGGGGCCGGCGTAGTCATTGAAGCGCCTGCGGAATTCCAGCTTAAATCCATCAATAAGATGGTTCTGCATTCGGGCCGGTTATTTGCTATTGTGCCCGATCAAGCCAGAGGATTTACCGTAAAGACGGCTAATTCGACCGTTGTTGACCTGGGAACGAAATTCGGCCTGGATGTGACGGCTGAGAGTGGAACGCAGCTGCATGTCTTATCGGGAGAAACAAATCTGCGTGTTTCCATGTTTAAACAGACCCAGGTTACAACAGGCCAGGCTCGATCTGTGGACGACAACGACCGGGTTGAAGAGATTCCTATTGAAAGATACCGTTTCATTCGCAACATTGACTCCAGAGCCAACATAATCAGTAGAGGGCTAGATATGATCAGCCTGACCGACCTGGTCATGGGTGGAAATGGATACGGGACTTCGCTTAAATTATCCGAGACCTATTCCGTCAGTACCGGCCAAAAAACCACCGATCGCAACGGTCAATATAGAACCCTGAACATTCCCTACCAGAAAGTAACTTCCAACCCGTTCATCGATGGGATTTTTGTTCCGAATGGGAAAAATCAGGTCGTCAGTTCAGAAGGTCATGTTTTTGCTGATTGCCCCGATACTTCCGGATTATACTTTTATGATTTGTGTTTTGACAAAAAGTGGGAATACGCCCCTCCCGCCGCACAGCTTTATCAAAAACAGCGAAACCTGAATTTTGCTCCCAATCTTGTGTTTATGCACTCCAATATAGGGGTGACATTTAACCTGGATGCTGTTCGCCGGCAGTTTCCCGGTCAGTCGATTCGCCGTTTTCTGGCCTCGGTTGGAGTCATGTTCTCGTTTGGAGGAGCCCCGATTAAAGAAGCAGAAATAAATTCACCCAAGAACACGGAATTCGATGTATGGGTTGTTGTCGATGAGCAGCTCCGGTCGAAGGCCGAAAAGGTACGATGGGACAGTCTGAACAATCTGGATGTGCCCATCATGACGGGGGACCGGTTTTTGTCCGTCCTGGTTACTGATGGGGGTGTAACTTATGAGAGTGATACAGCAAATCATTATGATTCCTGCGGCCTGGCGGATATGAGATTTGAAATGGAATCCATGGAATAAAATTCCCCGGCGGCGCGTGGCTGCGGGGATTGTTTTAAGGTGTTATACGATTAAGTAGGTGTTTTAATTTAATTATGAAAGGAAAATGTCATGAAAAAAATGTCAGTATTAATTTGTATGATAGTTGTATGGGGGATGGCATCAACCTGCTTTGCGCTGAATCCCATCCTGATCGGTAACTTCGAGGACCCTATCTCTGGAGGTCGATATGACAATTGGCTTACTGATTACACGGTGGAACCCGTGACTGATCCTTGCATAGCGGCGACCCTGGATACTCACTCCCTGCAATGCGTCGATGATGACGGCGGTTGGGGCGCGACTATTACGAAGCCCCTGGGCGAGTATGGCAGTACTCCAGAAACAAATCCTCTGGCGGCGGCGTTGCTTAATGAGGGTTCCCTTCTTTCTATCGATGTGACTGCCTTTCCCGGCGAAGTGGCCGAAGACTGGGCTACGTTGGAGCTCTTTGCGAGTGCTGACGGCTATTGGGGCGCTTTTGCCGGCACGGATCAGGGGGTGACAATCGACGGTCAGCCGCATACGTACGAATTTTTCATCACTGGCGACATAAGGGACGTAATTACAAATGGCATAGCTGGTTGGGGATGCAACCTTGGATGGCTGCTAAATACAGGAGCTGCATCAACTACGATTTATATCGATAATATTTGGATCTACCCCGAAGTACCCGAGGACCCGTTGTTGCCCCATAACGGTGAGACCGTCCAGGCCTTGGATTTGATCAACGGAGATGTGGATGTCACATTGACCTGGGAGGCGGCTGCGGATCCGAATGAAGACGTGACCGGCTATGCCGTCAATCCTGACATTGTGGATCAGTACATCTTTCTGGGCGTGGGTGAGCCAAACATGGTTTATATCGGAGCCACAGGCACCGATCCCGGCGTTACGGATCCCTGCTCCCAGTATGGCCCCATCGATCTGCCACTTGCTACGACCTATACCTGGGCGGTAGTAGATGCCATAGAAGGCAATGAGCAGTCGTTCACTGTCGGTTTAAGTACCCTCGGGGACGTTGATCCGAATAATCTCATAGGCCCGGTATGGACCTTTGAGACTCTCTCTGATCTTCCGGAGATCACCACCCAACCGGTCAATGCCCGGGTAGCTCTAGGTGGTAATGCAGACCCGGCGTTTACCGTTGTGGTCTCCAGTTATTCCGAGGAAAGCTATCAGTGGTATTACTCGACAGACGCGGTGATCGACTCCGGGGATACACTCCTGAGCGGCGAAACCAGCGACGAACTGTCGATTCTGGGCGCCATCCTGGGTGACGAAGGTTTTTACTACTGTGAAGTTATCAATAACTCCGCAATCCCGGTGTATACGGATGTGGTTTCCCTGGTGGTGGAGCGTATCGTAGCTCAATATCAATTTGAGAATGACTTGACGGATTCCATCAGTACTAATCACGGGACCGGTTATAACAGTCCTGTCTTTGTGACCGATTGTGTTGAAGGGACCTATGCCATAGCTCTGGACGGTATTAATCAGTATGTCGATCTGGGCTCATCGGCCTATCCTCAGGCCGGCTTTGGGATCGGCGGTATCGGCGGCGGACTGGATGTCGGAACTGTCATGTGCTGGGTCAAATTGGACGCCATCGCTGCAGCCAGTTCAGCGACGATTTTGTCGAACCAAAATCCCGGCTGGCCGGTTACCTGGTTCGGGTTTGAGATCGCGTCGGATGAAACGGGTGCGAATGCCAATCAACAGACATTCGTCTGGGGTGACGACGCCATGGTGTTCTGGGCGACCTGGAATCCGCCATGGGCCGACCCCTTCAACATGGCCGGAGATGGTCAGTGGCACATGCTCGCGACAACCTGGGACATGAATGGAACCGTGAAGACATATATGGATGGCAATTTGCTGGGTGCCTTTGGTGCCACTGCAAGTACGTTTTCTGCCTGGGTCAATGGTACGGTGATCGGTGCGACCAGAGGTGAACCTTTCACGAACTATTTCGACGGACTGATTGACAACCTGAGAGTTTGCAACTATGAAGTTGCAGCAGAAGATATTGTACAGGAATACTACGATATAACCAGTAATCCCGGCTGTATCTATGACTTTGCCGGAAGTAACTTCAATGGGAACCAACTGGGATCATCGTACTGTAAGATTGATCTGGCTGATTTTGCCGAGTTTGCCAGCAACTGGCTGAATGACGGTTTTTATACCCCGGCTCCGTAAGTGTGATTTATCCGGGCATCTTGAGTGCCTATGAATACAAAGCTGGAACCTCGCAATGAGGTTCCGGCTTTCTTTAGATTTAGTCAGGGTGAAGGAATACTTGATAAACCATGGTCTCACATTCCCGGCGGATGTTCAGACGGCAAAAGTTTTGAAGACAGTAGTAATAAAAATAAGAATTATTCTGGAGTATGAAGCATGAAACGAGTTCGTCTATTATTGACCATGTTCCTTTTACTGACCATAACCACCGTATGGGGAGGGCAGACGCCGGAAGAAAAGGCTTTTGAAAAAAAACTTGCCTCTGTCGTGCCCAGCGAACGGCAATACACGTGGCAGCGCCGGTACGATGTGTATGCGTTTATACATTTCGGGCCCAATACATTTACCGGGCGTGAGTGGGGTAGCGGTACGGAGAGCCCCTCCCTCTTCAATCCGACCGCCCTGGACACCCGGCAATGGGCCAAGGCCTTGAAATCCGCCGGCATGACGATGGCCGTTCTCACGGTCAAGCATCACGACGGTTTCTGTCTGTGGCCGTCGCGTTATACCGAACACTCGGTCAAAAACAGTCCCTGGAAGGACGGCCAGGGCGACGTCGTGCGGGAATTTGTCGATGCCGTTCGCGCCGAGGGCATGGGAGTGGGTATTTATCTTTCGCCGGCGGACCTGTTTCAGCTTGAAAATGCGGCCGGATATTACGGCAACGGCAGCGCCTACGCAGATACCGTCATCCCGACCGAACCCGCTTCTTTCAAGAACGAGCCCACCAAAACCCGCCCGACACCCAGTGAGGGGTGCGGCGCCAATGTGATTTACACGTGTAAACTGGATGATTACAACCGTTATTTCCTCAATCAGTTGTATGAACTGCTTACGGAATATGGGCCCGTTGCAGAAGTCTGGTTTGACGGCGCAATCCCGAAGACCAAAGGCGGACAGAAATGGGCTCTCAACGACTGGACCGGGCTGGTTCGCAGGCTCCAGCCTGAGGCCGTCATCTTCAACAGGGGGCCGGATGTACGCTGGGCGGGCAACGAAAGCGGCGTGGCGCGGGAAACCGAGTGGAGCGTCATCGGCCTGGACAAGCCTGTAGCGGAATTTGAGTGGCGGGATATGACGGATGCGATTCTGGGCGACCGCGCGACGTTAGCTAATGCGGTCGAATTATACTGGTATCCGGCCGAAGCTAATGTTTCGATCCTGCTGGGCTGGTTCTATCACGAGGACAAAAAAATGAGATCCGCTGAGCAATTGATGGATCTGTATGAACGCAGCGTGGGGCGCAATGCGTCCTTGATAATCAACGTCCCGCCGGATAAGCGAGGTCTGTTCACTGATGCGGAAGTTGCGACGTTAAAGGCATTTGGCGAACTTCGTCAGACGCGTTACGGAAATAATCTCGCGACCGGCGTAACCGTTATGGCCAGCAGTTCTTTGCCGGATCATCCCGCCTCTGCAGCGTTAGACGGCATGTATGAAACCTACTGGGAAGCTACCCCGCGAGGCGATGCCGATGCGCCGGTCACATTAGAGATCACGCTGCCCCGCCAGGTAACCTTCCGTCGCGTTGTGCTTCAGGAACAGATTCGGCGCGGCCAGCGTGTGGAAGCCTTCATCATCGAAGTGCAGAATCCTGATGGCCAATGGGTGACATTGGCTGAAGCCACCACCATCGGCTACAAACGTATCGTATCCGTACCTGAGACCAGTGCCACCAACCTGCGTATTCGTTTTGTCAGTTACAGAGTGGCTCCTACAATAGCCGAAGTGGAATTATATTATTAAACTTGACCCTGCAATAGGGTTTTTGGTATAATTATTGATGTTTTAAGAAGTCAACCTTGTTTTTACCATACAAATGGGAAATATTAAAAGAATGACAATCAATTAATTCGACAGATATAGTTTTATTATGAAAGTGAGGGGATGTATGAACATATCTGCTCTTCGGCCTGTAAACGGCTTATTTCTCTGTTTTTTATCCGGTATGATAGGGGTCACGAAAGTGAAAACTTATGAAAACAAGTTCCCG
This sequence comes from Sedimentisphaerales bacterium, assembly GCA_016930295.1. Lineage (GTDB taxonomy): Bacteria > Planctomycetota > Phycisphaerae > Sedimentisphaerales > SM23-30 > JAFGHE01. The sequence goes on along the minus strand of JAFGHE010000255.1, from coordinate 3,110 downwards.
ATATTTAATTATATTGTTGCTTTAATATTCATCCTGTTTTTATTTTCAATCCCTTTACAAGCTGCAACGGTAATGCTCGGCGACTTTGAAGGCGGTATGGACGACTGGATTGTGGACAGCAGTGCTACTGCTGCCTTTTCGACTGAGGGTGTAACGCATGGAGCCTATTCTCTTGAGGTGACTTTCCCGAGCGGTTGGATTGGTGTCCTGAAGAAAGACATGAGGTCGCAGGTGGAAGTTTTGCAAACCATGGCATATTTCAATCTGGACGTAACCACACGAAACGACGGTGGCCAGATTCCCGGAGGGCTGAGTTTGTTTTTCATTATCAACAGTGAAACAGGCGGCTGGCAGCAATTTGATCTTTCGTACCCCGGCGTACCGTCAAGTCCGAGAACAGATACCCTGACTGTGACAATCCCCCAGAGCGTTCGTGATACGTTCATCCTGAACGGCGCCGGCAACTGGGCTGAATTTTTAATTATCACTAATTCCGACGGCGGCGGTATCGTCTGGCTTGACAACATCAATGCAGCAACTCCCGAAACGGGGAATGTGACGATCGATGTCAACGCCGACTCGCCGATTCGGACGATTCCGATGACGCTGTACGGAGGGAATTTACAGGCCTGGGATGGTGTTCAAGACGGCACTAACTCGACGTTCAACAATCTAATGATCGCTTCCGGGCGCAAATACCTGCGCATACCCGGCGGCTCGTGGGGCAATGGCCATCTCTGGAACGACATTGAAGGCCCAAGCGGGGCCGCTACCTGGAAAGTCAGCTATGATGAAACGCTTTACCTTCTGAGCCAACTCAGTCAGCCGGGTGAAGATGTATCTCCAACACTGCAGCCCATTGTTAATTTCCCCGGCTGGTGGTACGAAACCCTTCAGGATGATACACCCGGAGATGACGACAATCAAAATTATGAGGTCGCCCATACCAACGCCGTTGATGCCGCTGTGGCATGGGTGGCAGACCAAAGTGCCCGGACGCCAACGGCTCAATACTGGGAAATCGGCAACGAGATTGGCGGGCCGTGGGAAGTCGGGTGGTTCGAGGGCATCAGCGGCGCCTTTTACGGGGATTACTTTGCCGATTTCGTGCTTGGCATGAAAATCGTCAATCCCAACATCAAGATCGGCGCCTGTGCGGAACCGAAACACGAGCTTCAGCCATGGGGCTGGTATGAGGGCTACTGGACCTATGATACGCTTGTGACCGCTTTTCTTAAGGGCGTTGTGCCGGATTTTCTCATTATCCATGCGTACCCCGGCTCTGGTTCAGAGGCATCGTACAATCCAACGCTTTTAAGTACGGATATCAACAATATCGGGATTTACACCTCGAACATGGATGGGATTATAACCAACGCCATCGGGTCGCAATATGTCGACCAGATTCGATATTGGATGACGGAATGGGATTCCGGAGGTCACGACGACTATGATCGCGTAACCTGTTATGTCAACGCTTTGTTTCATGCTCAATATATCCTGGAAATGGCCAGGTATAACTGGGAAGGATCCAACCCCTGGATACCGGACTACGGTTCAGGCTTTTGGGTCTATCCGGTTTGGTATGTCAATCCGCTGTTGATCCATTATTTTGGACGGGACATGGTCGATGCGACCAGTTCCAATTCCCCGCTGGTCCGAGCGTACGCTGCCACAGATGCAGACGATAATCTTACGATATTTATCGTGAACAATTCCCCAACGACCAGTTTCACTGCCGATGTTGATATTTCGGGTTTTCCCGCCGGCGCCGGCGGCCAGCAATGGCTTGTTGAACCGGCCGGTTCGATGATAGCCGGCGGCGTCAATATCCAGGATATGGACAATATCAGCATCAACGGGGTTGTGCATCCGGATCCTTTGACGGCCCCTGCATTACCTTCTCAGCCATTCACCGCTGGTACTATGTTTACAATCGACCTTCCGGCAAGCTGCATGATGCTGCTGAAAATACCGGCTTACACCGGAGACGTCACCCCGCCGTCCGCTCCGACGGATTTAACGGCAACCCTGGACAGCTTCAACAACATCGAACTGGACTGGGACGAGAATACGGAAGGAGACCTGAGCGGATATAACGTTTATCGTTCAACCACTTCCGGCAGCGGCTATTTTAAACTAAACGGCTCTTTGTTAGTGGATTCAGAGTATTCCGACACCAGTGTTGTCGGAGGCGAGGCTTACTATTATGTGGTCACAGCTGTCGATACTTCCTGGAATGAATCTGATAATTCGAATGAACAATCCATTGCCATCCCAAATACTGCATTGGGTACCATTCTGCGTGAATGGTGGACCGGGATTAGTGGTGCCGCTGTCAGCAATCTGACCTCCAATGCCAATTACCCGGACAATCCTTCAGGCTCAGAGCAACTGACCAGTTTTGACGGTCCGGTTAATTGGACTGAAAACTATGGTACACGAATTCGGGGTTATTTATATCCGCCTACAACGGGCGATTATACGTTCTGGATCGCCGGCGATGATAACTGTGAATTGTGGTTGAGTACAGACGGAACCTCAGCCAATGCCGTTCTGATTGCAAATGTTCCCGTCTGGACCAATCATCTCGAGTGGGACAGATATTCCCAGCAGGAGTCATCACCCATCTCCCTGACGGCCGGACAGAAATATTATATAGAAGTTCTGCACAAGGAATACACCGGCGGGGATAATATTGCTGTGGCCTGGTCCGGTCCGGGGATTTCGCAGGAGGTTATTGACGGAGAGTACCTCTCTCCGTGGTTGACCGGCCTGTATGGCGATTTTACCGATAACGGAACAGTCGATGTCGCCGACCTGGCCGAGTTCGTTGATCTTTGGTTACTTAATAATTGTGCTTTGACTTCAGGAATAGATCTGGACGGCAACTGTATCGTTGACATGTATGAGTTTTCCGAGATGGCACAAAATTGGCTGGAATGATAATCACAATTAGATAATTCATCAGTCTCTTAATAGAATCACTGAACTATTACATAGAAATGGCAGTTTCATATTGTCCGCCGGGAACTGGCAGAAAAACTCAATTACACCCGCATCTGGGGCCAAGGCATGTACCCCGGCCAACAGGTCCCCCGCGACTACAT
>JAFGHE010000254.1 GCA_016930295.1 Sedimentisphaerales bacterium | reverse complement strand
TTTTTCTTGACCTGAACGCAATATTTAAGCATCTTTATAGATAGACAAATGATGCCACCATCAAAAGTGGATATTGGCACTTAAAACCGTTGTTTTTAATCCAGAAACAAGCGTTCGTAATACTTTTGACGCTGGCGTCCAAATAAATCATTAAATTGAGATAATATGTCCGATAAATTTAAAGTAAAGCCCTGACACGACAACCTGTTTCCTGGCAAAACTTTTCCCGCAGAATGGGATGGACAAAGACCATTATGGATAGTCAAACTCGGCAAGGATCGCTGAAATATTTCGTTGTTACACCTGTCCCTAAAGTGGCCGGTATCTATGAAGTCGGACCTCTTCGCCTTAAGGAACATGCTCTTAAGACGGTCAAAGCCTATATCAGCCGGTCCCATCTGCGCCATAATGCCTTGCAAATAAAGGCCCGCTGCCGGGATGAGGTCAAATTATGCGCTGTGGTTAAGGCTAACGGGTACGGTCACGAGGCCCGGACCGTGGTTTCATGTCTTAATGATCTGGCGGACTATTTTGCCGTCTCAACGATTGAAGAAGCTGAACAAATTTATCCCTTCGTGCTAAGTAAGCCTATACTGGTAACATGTCCGCTTTTTGGCGGAATGGATGAACAAATCATCAGGTTGGCCCAAATTAGGGGGTTTCATTGCACTACAGGTACCATGGCCGGCCTGGAATATGTCCAGGAATACCTCAACAATTCCCTGCCCCCGCTAAATATACATTTAAAAGTTGATACCGGCATGGGACGTATTGGCTGCCTGGCAAATGATGCTTCCGTCCTTATCCAGAAAATCAGGCAATGCGCAAAGTTACGACTATCCGGGATATATTCCCATTTTGCCTGTGCCAACGATGATATTGACTATACCCGCAGGCAACTTACACGTTTCGATAATCTCCTGCATTCCATTGGCTTGGCTCAGGACACCTCCGTTATAAAACATATTGCTAATACCTCGGCAACCTTGTGTTTGCAGCAAAGTCATTATGATATGGTACGCTGCGGCATCGGTTTATACGGGTATCGTAATTTTGAAGATGATTCGGTCGAACCAATTGATTTTCGTCCTGTCCTGCGCCTGGAAGCCCCCCTGGTTCAAGTGAAGTCTATACCGGCCGGCCATTCCTGCGGATATGGACGTGGCTTTGTAGCACCTCGCGACATGGTCATCGGTATTGTCCCAATTGGATATGCAGACGGCCTGTTCCGATGCCTCTCCAACCGGGCCATGATACGCCATGATAAATACAATTTGCCCATTGTGGGACGAATCAGTATGGATTTTACCATTATTGACTTATCTGAACTGCCCGAACCGGCTGAAGGGATGGGTATTACGATAATCGACGATAACCCCCAAAGTCCCTGTAGTGCCGTGAATCTGGCTCGATTAGCCAATACGATCCCCTACGAAATATTCACCGCCATCGGAAACCGAATAAAACGTGAAACTGTCGTTTAATTTAAATATATAGGAATTTGTATTTAACCTGTTTTATTTCATCGAGTTAACACAATGCTATTGGCTCAGCACAAGCCCGTCCGGCGAAAGTGTTTCATCCCGACTCTTCGGGGCTGATAATTTATTTGAAAAAATCTGTAGATATACTAAAATGCACGTAAATTACTTCGACCGGCTATAAGACCGGGTGATTTTAATGTCTTAGGCTGGGTCGAATTAGTAGTATATATAACGAAGAGAGAGAACTGACAATCTCAAGGGAAGAGTGATCAGGGAGAGAGAGATGAAGGAATTAAGACCTTTCCTCATGGCATGCGGACTATGTCTGTTTATTGCTAACTACTTACCGGCCGGCTCGTTAGAGCCCATTGTATCCAGCTCATACATCCAAATGATTACGGACGGGATATGTCAAATAAAAGAATCCCCGGATGACGAACCGTTGACCTTGGGATTCCACTGGCAGGTCGAAACAAATATCTTTAAGCCCTTTGATATTCCTTTAAATACTGAAACTATCGGGGGTGATGAGCAGTTACCGCATAGTGCCTCGATTAGCTCCTATACCGGCATGGAATATAATCAACTCTCCGACCGCGAATACGAACTGGTGTTTCAGGGGAGTGCTTTTGGCAGTCTGGTCCATGACCGCGGATATGATTTTACTTCCGCTGCATTCAGTGTATCGAGTTTTATATTTATGGGCACGGACTTTACCGTAATGGGGCTTGCCGGACAGAATCCGGGAGACCCGGTCACAATCAATGTTAATTTTGATCTTGATGGTACATTCAGTCCGTCACTGTTTGAAAACAGGGATGACAGCGGGAATGCCAGCAACGAAACAACAGTCATAGCCGGGCATATCAGTAATCCGGAATTAGATTATTTTAAGGCGATCAATTTCCCTGACTCGCCTATCGACTATCAAACCGAAACAATCGATACATTTGTAGGTGATACGATCGGTTTACATGTCCGGTTTTTATGCGCTGCGGAAGGTGACCTGTTACCTAACGATGTCCTCTCACAGATGCAGGCCACCAGCGATTTTAATATGCCGGAACCGGGCCTCCGTCTCAATATCACCGTAATCCCCGAACCGGCCGGTTCGCTGCTCCTGGCCGGCGGTCTCTGCGCCCTCACCATACGATACCGAAAACCAGGCAAAGCATAATTCACCGCCACGCCTGCCCTTTACATTAATCCTGGAATAATCGCTACCCCTGCCTACTCTCTGCTCAGATAATCATAAGCAGCGGAAGTAGTGGCCACTACAAATTGTTCAATATCACCTATGGATGATTTTTCTAAAAGGTCTTTACCAAGCCTCTGACGATAGTCCATCCAGCTTTGCTGTTGCAGTATTTTTTTTATCTCATGTTGAGCCTCGGAAAAAGGAGTAACTTTTTCCTGCTGACTATCAAGAAGTTTGGCTATAAAGAAGCTCTCATCACCCTCGATAATACCGGTTGTGGAGCCAACCTCTAATTCATTCAGGGCCCGTACAACCGGTTGATACTTCTGCCGTACCGACTCGGGATTAACCGGATTCCAGATGCCGTCCTGATCTTTACGAAAACCCTGGGAAAACTCCCGGACCACGTCCGCAAAATCAGCGCCCTGGGCAAGCTTATGCCTGGCACTGTCGGCCTCCTGGGCGGCCTGGGCCGGAGAATCAAATGCATCCTTCTTGATTTCGATCAATTGAAACTGGATCTGCCCCCTTTGTTGAAACTGGTCTTCCAGATGATTACGGTAATAATTTAACATCTGGCTCCGTGTAATAGTGAAGGTCGGATTAAAATGCATCTGTTGATAGCCATCTATGACAATCTGACGGCGCGCCTGGTCTAGTCTTTCCTCAATGGTGAACCCCTGTTTGGCCAACTCCTCCTGGGCCCGGGCTTCACTGCCACCGTAGTCGGCAATAAGTTCTTTACGCTTTTCCTGCACAATATTGTCCAACGCCTCATCCGGAACCTTAAGCTTTTGCAAGCCGGCCCTGGCATGCTGATACAGCAGCAGGTTGTATACTTGACTCATGGTCATGTCACCTATAAGCGGCATAGCCTGCTGCATAAACTGTTCTCGATCCACGCCGGCCACACGCAGACGCATCTGTTCAGGTAACATAGCTACAATCTCGGAACTGGTAACAGCATCGTCATTCACTTTCAACACCGAACCTGTCGTGATCGGCCCTGACAGCTCCTCGCTCACATCAGCTTCCGTTTGCCCCCAAACCATCTGTACCAGGATAAAACAGCAGAAAAAAGGGATGATAAACATAAACCATTTATTTCTCATAGTCTTATATGGCCTTTCCAGGAATATGAAATATATCCATATGCAGCGACAAGAGCTGCAACCATCTTTTGAGTAAGTAGTTAGATGCTACCGTCAAAAGTGGATATGGGCACTTAAAACCGTTGTTTTTAATCCAGAAACAAGCGTTCGCAATACTTTTGACGCTGGCGTCAGTTATGGTAATCTAATATAAACTTGTAAAAATGACAAGACTGTCACGGTTAGTAGTATGATTATTATCGGAAATTACAGGAAAATTCAATCAATTCTTTATTTCGATACTCACATCAAATGTAGATATATCCAATTTATATCGCTGTTTTTTACGCAGAATCAATATTTCCAAATCCCGGCCTGCCGGGTTTTGACCCTGGCGTCGATTTTTAGGATATTACAATTTTTCCATCTTATACTTGACTGAACCGGCCGGTAGCACTATTAATTTTAAAAGATAGATACAACTCCCGGGTTGGGTTGCACTCCCCCGGGGGATGCACAAATACAAAAAAGAATAGTTTTTATATAAAATCAGCAGAAATTTTATAACTAAAATAAAGGAGCTTCTATGGCAGCGCAGAAAAAGATCAAAGGCACCCAAACGGAAAAAAATTTACTCACTTCCTTTGCCGGGGAATCCCAGGCCAGAAACCGCTACACCTACTTTGCCAGTCAGGCTCGCAAGGAAGGATTTGTGCAGATTTCGGCAATTTTTTCTGAAACCGCAGACCAGGAGAAAGAGCATGCCAAACGCATGTTCAAATTTCTCCAGGGCGGTGAGGTGGAAATAGCCGCCTGTTTCCCGGCTGGTATCATTGGTACCACCGCGGAAAATCTGGAAGCCGCCGCCGCAGGCGAGCACCATGAACATACAAAAATGTATCCTGATTTTGCCAAAGTGGCAGAAAAAGAGGGGTTCAAGGATGTGGCCAACATGTATCGGGCCGTGTCCGTGTCAGAAAAACGGCATGAAAAACGTTATCTTAAGCTTTTAGCCAATATCAAAAATAATGAAGTCTTCAAACGCCCCCGAAAAGTCACCTGGGTCTGCCGCAACTGCGGCTATGTGCATGTAGGACAAACGGCCCCTATGCTTTGTCCGGCCTGCCTGCATCCCCAGGCCCACTACGAAATCGACTCGAAAAATTATTAAGCTGAACCTTTTGTGGCAAAAGCAGTTAGAACTCATGCGATTACCTGTGTGAGACTCTGCCGGTTGTGTGACCATCGGATATAGTTACACTATTATACGATAACAAACTATAATCATATAAACGCCCCTTGAAGCAAAACGGGGTAACTGTTATTTATAGTTTAAAACTTGATACAGGAGCCAAAATCATGGCTGATAAATTCAGTTTATCCGAAGTATTTCGTATGGCTGAGGAGATTGAACGCAATGGAGCTCAGTTTTACGCTCAGGCCGCGGAATCGGTCAAAGACCAATTGGCCAAAGATGTTTTTCTCAATCTGCGCGATAAGGAAAAACAGCATGAAAAAACCTTTGCCGACTGGAGAGAATATTTCTGCAGCCTGGATGATACCCATCTGCTCGATCCTGACGGACAGGTACAGATGTATCTCCAGGCCGTGGCGGACAATCATGTGTTTAATTTGCATAAGAATGTAACCCAACTGCTGGCCTCCGTGCAGACGACGCGGGGCGCCCTGCGCCTGGCGATCGGGTTCGAAAAGGACACTATCGTATTTTTCGCTGCCCTTAAAGATGCCGTCACCGATGAAAATCGGCCCAAGGTGGAACTGCTTATCGCAGAAGAAATTGAACATATCCGTCAATTAAACGATACTATCAAGCAATTGCCGGAATAATCGCAAGACCTGCACGGCATCCTGTATCTTAGCTAACACGAAAGGAAATTGTATTCCATGAAGAGCGTTGCCATCACAAAAAACAAAGACAGTGCCAATCCAAACGAACTGGGCATTCACTGGGTTGGACATGTGGACTGGACGATACGTGATTTCCATGGGTATCAGACCCATCGGGGCAGTACCTATAACGCCTACCTGATTGTGGATGACAAGGTTGCACTCATAGACGCAGTGAAAGCCGGATACGGGGATGATATGTTTGAAAAAATATCCGAACATGTCGATCCATCGAAAATAGATTATATTATCTCCAACCATACCGAACCGGATCACTCCGGCGAAATTGCTCGCGTACTGGAACTGGCGCCCCAGGCCGAAGTCGTGGCCAGTGAGAAGGGCCGCCAGGGGCTAACACGCTATTATCCGGGCGACTGGAAGTTTCGGACCGTTAAGACGGGCGATACCCTGACTTTGGGAAAAACAACCCTGAAATTTATTTGTACTCCCATGCTGCATTGGCCGGATTCGATGTTCACCTATCTGCCGGACAGCAACATCCTTTTCAGTATGGACGCCTTTGGCCAGCATTATGCCACCAGCGCCAGATACGACGATGACGTGGAGTTCCCTGAACTCATGTTCGAAGCTAAAACCTATTATGCCAATATTCTGATGCACCTGGGCAGTATCACGGCCAAAACCCTCAAACAGGCGGGGGAACTCGATATTGATATGATCTGCCCCAGTCACGGGGTAATCTGGCGCAAACATATCCCGGACATTATCCAGGCTTATCAGGACTGGTCGATATTCAAACCAAAACCCAAGGTCCTGGTTATCTATGATTCCATGTGGCATAGTACGGAAATAATGGCCGAGACCATCGCCCAGGCAGCCGCTGAGGAAAATGTCGAAGTAAAACTCCTGCGACTTGGCGTGAATGATCTGACCATACTGGTCACTGAGGTCCTGGATGCCGCGGCCCTGGCTATCGGTACCCCCACTCTCAATAATACCATGATGCCGGCTATGGGAGCGTTCTTAACCTATTTGCAGGGGCTCAAACCCAGAAACAAGTCCGCCTTTGTGTTTGGCTCCCATGGCTGGAGCGGCGGCGGGGTGGAAGCAGCAGCGGAAATACTAAAAAATCTGGGCTTGGAACTTGTTGGAGAAAACATCCGCTGTCAGTACCTCCCTGACGAAGAAACACTCAAAACCTGCCGGGCCCACGCCAAAAAACTAGCCGGGATCGCAAAAACAGCTGGCGTATAAACAGTGTAATTGTTAAAAATTCCATCCTGACCAACCAGCAGGATATTTTACCAGGAACAAAATTTTTTCTTTTACTTGACATGTTTTTGGTATCTGGTCATGCTACTGAATCGTAAAGGTAAAATATAAGCTAAAACCGTGCTTGATCGTTTTCTAAGTTTTGGCAGGAGAAGACATCAGATCACGCTAAGGCGTAAAAAATCATCCGAAATGCTCCTAAACGCCAGATCCCGATACCTGGGGATTGAAGCCTTGATTCTGGCTCCTAAGGCTCGATTTTCGTTGCTAAAGTTATCTTTTGACGTAAGCATCAAATGGAAAGTAACACTGATTAAAACTGAGGTGAAATCATGCAAAAGTACCGTTGTGTCATATGTGGTTATATATACGATCCGGAAAAAGGCGATCCCGAGGGTAATATTGAACCTGGTACGGCATATGAGAGCCTGCCGGCTGATTGGGTATGTCCCGAATGCGGAGCCGGAAAAGAAGAGTTTGAGCCCTGCGATTAATCACACTTTTTACCTGAACTATTGTGGGCTGCCCATAAATCTTTGGCGTTTACCCCTTTTTCCTTGCAATAATTAAGGGTTTGTGATACTTCTGCGCTTAGATATAAGAAATCCGTAGGCATTTCTTTAATTGTGCTATTTACGGATAAAATCATAAGAGTATATGGAGTGCGATTATGAAAACCCAACATCAAATCAGTACCTTAGCCCGGACTAAAAAGGTCCTAAGGAGTACGGTAGTGTTTATCCTCATAACAGGCGGGCTCCTGTTTTGTTCGGGTTGTACGATAGAAGCAGTGAATTTAAATCGGCAGGCTCAGGTTTACTTAGATTATAATCATTATGATCAGGCCGAGGAACTGCTGAAAAAAAGTCTGGAAATCGATTTTGAAAACGCAGCCTCTCACTTTTGGCTGGCTCAGTGTTACGAAGCGACCGGTCAGACCCAAAAGGCCATTTGGGAATATCAGGATGCCGTTCGGTTCAATCCATCGTTTGAACTGGGGCAGATGTTTTATATTCGTGCGCTCTATCGTGATGGTCAGGAAGAAAAATCTCTGGAAGCAACCAAATTATTTATTGAAAACAAAGAGGCGGCTGCGCGTGATTTTATACGCATAGCTCAGGAATTTCTGGCTAATAAGATGGATAAACACGCGATCATTGCCTATCATGGCGCGGCCCGTTCTGAACCTCATAACCCGGTACCGTTCTTAGCGGTCTCGGAATATTATTTCGATAAAGGGAACACCGATAAGGGTACGGATTACCTGGTGCGTGCATTTAAGGTGGACCCCTACTATCCCGGCATAGCGCGCAAACTGGGGGAACAGGGCCTGCGGGTCGATATTCCCCAGCCCAAAATGTTCCATCAACCCTCTGAGGTGGAACAACGGCTTTTCGAACTGGAGTTATAACGATACCTTATACCTGTCCGTGTATCTAAGAGCGGACAAGGGTATTTTGCGCCTGGTTAAATGATAATAGGGTGTAATCCCATTGAGTAGCTGGTTTTATTCTGATTTACCCGGCAAGGATTGGGGAAGTGTCTGAATATAGGTTTTTATCTGGTCGCGTACTCTGCGATAGTGGTCGAGTATTTCTTCCTCGCTTTTAGCGTGTTTGGCCAGTTGGGGCGGGTCATCAAATCCCTGGTGGATTACCTTGGCGGTGCCGGGGAAGACAGGACAATGCTCATTCGCATGGGAACAGACGGTGATAACATAGTCGAAATTGATATGTGCCAGTTCGTCTACATGCTTGGATTTATGCCCGGATATATCGATATTGGCTTCGGCCATCACCTCTACGGCGTACCCGTTGAGCCCGTGCGTTTCTATACCGGCTGAATATGGCTCAATAGAATCAGCCTTTAAATAACGAGCCCAACCCTCCGCCATCTGAGACCGACAGGAGTTACCTGTGCATAAAAACAATATTTTAAGAGGCTCCGTGACAGCCATTTATAATGACTCAGGCTGATTCTCAGCAATGGTGGTGACCGGGTTCTGAGCCTGCTTGACAGGACACGTTCCTGTGGCAGGGCAACTCGTAGTTGCCGGAGTCGTTTTATCCGACGGACAGCATCCTTTGTCAGAATCGGTTCCTGATGTTGCCAGAATCCTGGCTACAGGGCATCCTGAACCGGACGCCTTGTCCGCCGGGCAACATGAGGAGGAGCTGGTGGGTACAATATTTTCATCTGCTTTATTGCCCTTGTCTGGGCCACATGTCCCACAGCATTTCTTCTGGGCGTCGCTGCATTTTCCGCAACAGTCCTTATCCGCGGATTCGCATTGGGCGGCACACTGTTTTTGTGCAGAACATGCCTTCTGACTGCCACATGCCTTTTGCTCACTATCGGCGGCCAGTGCCCCCTTTGCAGCACAGCACGGGGCTGAGCCCGCAGACTCTAACGATGCAGTACTACCGGCTGAATCGGCCGACGTGTTAGTCAAAACAGAATAGCCGACAACCGCCCACGCCAACAGGATAACCGCAACATAAATGAGGGTATTCCTGGACTTATTTGATTTTGAAAAATTATTTTGTCGCGAAAGATCGTTTTGATTTTCAGCTTGTTCAAGGTCTTTTCTTTCATCCATTTCTCATTCCTTTCAAAAAATACTGTTAATGGATTAACATGTTGTCATTACAATTCCTATTAGAATTCTATGCTTTTATATGCCAAAAATGGCCAAAATGTTCGATTAAATTACAAAAGCTACATCTTTATCACAACAATAATCCTTGTAAATCGTTTAATTGAAGTAAGTTATGAATTTTTGCTATTGCGGATGAGCCTGATACTATTAAAATTTTTCCAACTAATCCATGTTTCAAATGATTTTATTTTTATCAATCTATTTTTTCGTTACAATCATGTACACAATTTGTGATCTCAATAGTAGCCGACTCTGAAACCCCTGCGTTCTCGGTGGCTATAGAAAATAAACGGAGTAAATTCAGATATGGAACATGATACCTTGTGGGCGCCGTGGCGTATGGAGTATTTGAAGGGCCTGGAGGACTCAGATAAGAAGGCCTCCAGTGGTGGATCGGGAGAAGACAATTGTTTTTTGTGTAGTTACTGGAACGAACCGGCCCAGCGGGATCGGGAAAATCTGCTCCTATGGCGAGGTCAAAAGGCGATGCTGGTATTTAACCGCTACCCCTATTCGGCAGGCCACCTGCTGATCGCTCCGGTGGCACATGTGCCGGAACTGGAATCGCTGGATAATGATACGATCCTGGAAATGATGCACATGACACGCGACGGACAGAAGGTACTCTCAGAGGCAATTAGTCCACATGGATTTAATATTGGGATCAATATAGGCCGTTGCGCCGGTGCGGGGCTGCCGGGACACATCCACCTGCATCTGGTGCCGCGCTGGAACGGCGATACCAATTGCATGACGGTCATTGCCAGGGCCCGGATTATCAGCCAGTCGCTGGACGAACTTTATGACCAACTGTGGGAAATATCTCAAAAGCTGGATCTGCCGGGGAAATGATTTCAAACTGAGCCCGTCAGTTTGATCAGGCACAGAAGCACACGGTTTCAAGAAGGATATAAACTATAACTAATTTGTATATATATAATTATATACGCCTAAAGGGTGTGATCGATGGGGTTTGGATTTTAAATTATGACTATTCCCCATGTTTTTGGACACTATCGCAATATATCAGCAACAATTTCTAGTAACTTTGTGGTAAATGGAGTATAATTAGTCTGTCTGATTATATGAACGAATATGATAAAAAATTATTTTACAGGTGATAATCATGATTAACGGAACTATTTTAGCGTTTATTGGCAGTATTGGTCCTACGGAAATGATTCTGATTGCCGCAGTTGGATTACTGCTGTTTGGTAATCGGTTGCCGGATGTGGGCAAAAGCCTCGGCCGTGGTATTGTTGAGTTTAAGAAGGGACTCAAAGACGTTAAAGACGAAATCGATAAATCGGATTCTGATAAGCAGGACAAATCGAGTTAGTCCAAGTTTGTGAAGGCACAAAAACTCACAGTTTCTGCCTGGTAAGAAGTAATGGGGTGTCACCGTCAAAAGTGGATATTTGCAATTAAAAAACCGTTGTTTTTAATCCAGAAACAAACTCTCGCAATACTTTTGACACCGGCGTCAATGGAAATTTCAAGAATAAGACCTTAAATCAGTCGTGAAAGGGCGGGGGAATATCATAATTATCTTTTTAAAAATGATTTAGGTGTGTTATTTTTTATCTTTACTGAATAATTTTCCGGCGGTAGCCAGAGCTTTTTGCTTCTCTTTGGTTTGATAGGCCAGGGGGACAACCAACAGGGTTTCACAATAGGCACAACGCACCCGCTTGCCACGGGTAGATTCGGGGACAAGTAAAACCTTTCTACATCTGAGATTCGGGCACCTGATAGTTACTGCCATGTTACTTTATAAAACCCTCCACACTGGGAATCTAGCTTCCAATATGAAAAAATTAGTAACTTTCCGTGATACATTGATTTATCGTCAAATTCAAAGACTCTGGTTTAGGTATAAATAGAGATTTTATATTGTTTTTGCCTTCGGGCTTACCAAGTCTACATAAATTATTTAAAACCATCTGGTTATGAGACTTTAAATTAATTGAAGCGGGGAAATTCTGTTTTAAACAGTTTCTTTTGCCACAGAAAACATAGAGATTATATGAAATATAAATACCATATATTAAAGGCGTTATGTGGTTTTTGGTGATTGGTGTTGACGCCGGCGTCTATGCGGTCTCTTTTTTGGCTCTTTTTTTGGTATTGAATAAAGTGGCCTTGCCCTCGACAATATCGGCATCAATGACATATTTGCCGCCCGGCTTCTGGTCAGGAAGCTCATACATCAATTCGAGCATAAATTCTTCCATGGTGCCACGCAGTGCTCTGGCGCCGGTATTTCGTTTTAGCGATATCTTGGAGATCGCCAGAAGAGCATCTTCAGTAAATTCCAGTTCGGCATTTTCCATACTGAAAAACTTCATATATTGCTTAACCAGTGCATTTTTGGGTTCTGTGAGGATATTAACCAGAGCCTGTTCATCCAGCGAAGTCAGGGATGTAATTACAGGAAGTCTTCCCACCAACTCCGGAATCATGCCGTAATGAACCAGATCTTCGGGGGTAATCTGTTTGAGAACATCATCGGTCATTTTTCCCTCTTCCTTATATTTTTGCTCTTCCGCCGTAAAACCGATCATACTGCGTCCAAGACGCTTTTTGACAATATCATCCAGACCGTTAAATGTGCCCCCGCAAATAAACAGGATTTGAGAGGTGTCCATCTGTATATACTGCTGTTCTGGGTGTTTACGCCCGCCCTGGGGCGGGATATTTGCAATTGTTCCTTCCAGTAATTTCAGTAATGACTGCTGAACTCCTTCGCCGGAAACATCCCGGGTGATACTGACATTCTGGTTGGTCTTACCAATTTTGTCGATTTCATCAATATAAATGATGCCGCGTTGAGCTGCTTCAAGGTCATATTCGGCGGCCTGTAATAGTCTCAGCAAAATATTTTCCACATCTTCGCCTACATATCCGGCTTCCGTAAGGGTAGTTGCGTCACTGATCGCAAATGGTACGCTGAGATAATTAGCTAAGGTCCGAGCAATTAAAGTTTTACCACATCCGGTAGGACCAATTAACAAGACGTTGCTTTTTTCTATTTCGACATCATCGTTATCAGCATCTGAGTGGTTCAGTCGTTTGTAGTGGTTGTGAACGGCCACTGCAAGGCATTTTTTGGCATGTTCCTGCCCAATGACATATTCATCGAGGTATTCCTTGATCTGTCGGGGAGAAGGTATTTCCTTGAATAAAGGTGTGGCACGAGAGACCCGGCGCTTCTCCTGATGAATTATACTGGAACACAATTCAACACAACTGGCACAAATAAAGATACTTTCTGGCCCTTCTATCATAGGGCCGACCTCACGTTCGCTCTTTCCGCAAAAGCTACAAAAGCTTGAACGTCCTCTTTTTCCGGTGCCTGTGCCGGACCCTTTTTTAGTAGTCATAGAATTTATCCTTTCGCGTTAATTTGCGGAAAATTTTTGCTGTCCCCCCTTGGCAGGAAGGGGTTAATCTATAGATAAAATATCGTCATAATATGAAAAATTCCAGCAATAATATAGAATCATATAGGTCTATTATCTGATGATTTGTTGCCTTAATATTTTATATTCCTCCTGGCTAATCTGTTGAGTATTACGCATTTCTTCTAGTTGTTCGAGGGTAAAGGCCGGTCCGGTCTGGTTGTTTTTGTCTCTAAGCCATTTTTTTTTTATGATTGCGAACACCACAAAGGCGCCCAGAATTCCAGCGCCCAGCATGACATATGTGGAATACCGGTACATAAAATCAACTGCCAATAACCTTGCTATCCATATTCCGCTCATATATATTTTATAGTAAATAAGTTCGTCCAAGTCAATATCAAACGACGGGCGATAAAACTATGATCCGGCAAGAGATACCTATTTTCGTGACGGATTTTATGAGCAATGCTGGCTAAAGTATTGTAAAAAATATATTTATTGCCAAAGCTGGATTGCGAGGACGGACTTGAATGGATATACTGTGGATGTGAAAAATTATAGCTGTTGTCTCCAGCGACTAAACCCGGTGCATGGGGATTGGCAGACATTGATACGTGCTCCCGTCAAAAGTAGATATATCCAATTTAAAGCATTGTTTTTAACCCAAAATCAACGCTTCGCAATACTTTTGACGCTGGCGTCTGATACCGGGTCATTAACAGATTTTTACCGGCACTATCACCATGGTGCGTGAGTAGTGGTGTAAAAAGGAAATGGTTCATGAAATTAGCCATGATCAATGATGATATTATGCCATTGGAAAAGGCACAGATCAGTGCACATGACCGCTGTGTGTATTTCGGTGACGGTGTATACGAAGCAGTACGATGCCATGAAGGTAAATTATTTGCCATGGACCGTCATATGGCCCGTCTGGAGAACAGTCTGCGCCAGATGGATATGCTGGAGAAGGTGGATATGGAGCAGATCCGTCATCGGGTGAACCGGGCGCTGCGTGTGTCATTAATCCACAATTCGATGGTGTACTTTCAGATCAGCCGGGGCCAGGCACTGCGCAGTCATGATTACAGTGAGGACTGGAAACCAAATTTTCTATTAACAATTCGCAAATTCAGTTCTCAACACCGAGCAGTACACGCCATAACTCATCCGGACTGGCGCTGGAAGCGATGTGATATCAAGTCTCTGAATCTGCTGGCCAATGTGATGGCCAAGCATGCGGCCACCCAGGCGGGCGCTTATGAAGCCATCCTGGTCGATGATGATGGATGGGTGACGGAAGCTACCAGTTCCTCAGTGTTGATAGTGAAAAACCGGATGCTCAAAACGGCCCCGTTATCGGCCAACATCCTGCCGGGAATAACACGCGCCCTATTACTGGAATGGGCTGATGCCATTGGACTGGTGGTTCAGGAAAAGTCCTTTACTGTGGCAGATGCCCTGGCCGCGGATGAACTGATGATCACCGGGACCGGAACAGAGGTGATGGGTATAACACATCTGGACGGCAAAAAGATTGCCGACGGTACGGCGGGAACTTATACGATGCGCTTCCAGGAAAAGCTGACGGAGGCAATGAGTAAAGGTATTTAATTACTGCAAAAAACCCGAAATTAAAAAGTAGTCAACTCAATATGAATGAAAGTGTTTATTGTTGTGTTTATAATGTCCCGGGAGAATCTGAAGTATGATACGAACTCACGAATATAAAGACTCGGTGATTGGGGAGATTTCAGCGGATTATCAGCAGCGGCGGGTGGAGTTAAGCTGGATTACCGTGCTGATTTTAACGGTGCTGACAATGTTGATGCTGACTGCCGGCCAGGAGCCGCTGGGATGGTCGGCTCTGACGTGGGTGTCCCTGGTACCGTGGGTAGTGGCCGTGGTAGGCGCTAAGAAAGGCGGATGGATCGCTTTGATAAGCTATCTGGCGGGATTCCTGTATTTTATGGGAAACCTCTACTGGCTGGTCTGGGTGACGGTACCGGGCTGGATTACCCTGTGTTTTTATCTGGCATGGTATTTTGTGTTGTGTGGTTTTATCATCCGGCAGGTCTATCTGAAATGGCGGCGGCCGTTTACGCTGGTGTTGCCGGTGGTATGGGTGGGACAGGAATATCTGCGCGGGATACTCTTGACGGGTTTTCCCTGGTTTTTTCTCAGTCACAGCCAGCATGAAAATATGAGACTGTTACAGATTTGTGACTTATTTGGTGCGTACGGCATGACCTTTCTGATAGCAATGGTGAATGGTTTGATCTGTGACATTCTCTTGCGACCGCTGCGCCAGGATCAGGCCGAGCAGAAGAAAGCTCTTTTAGGGGCCGGTCCTCTTTTTATGCTGACGTTCTGCTGTGTGATGGGGGCATTTTTTTACGGTCGATATCGGCTCGATCAGGGTAAGGAGACGATCAAAGAGGACAGTGTGATCTCGGTTATCCAGGAAGCCATTCCGCAGTACGTCAAGGAAAGTGGCGAAAGTACTGAAGAAATCTTTTCCCGTCATCTGACATTGACTCAAGAGGCGCTGGCGGCCCCGGTCCGGCCTGACCTGGTAGTCTGGCCGGAGACCATGGCCGCCAGTCCATTAAATAAAGAATTCATCGAACTGGATGAACCGTCGTTTGATTTATCGAGCTATGAGCCTTTGTACACAAGCCGTGCATTTGATACACAGCTGCGCGAACTTTGCGGCCGGGACGTGGCGCTATTAGTGGGAGCCCCTTCAGTTCAGATGGTCCGGGATGGTCTGGTGCTTAAGCCGGATAATACGGCCAATAGCGCAATTTTATATCTTCCGGGGGGCAGACGTTTTGATCAGCGTTATGATAAGATGCACCTGGTGCCCTTTGGTGAGGTAGTGCCGTTTAAGAAAAGCTGGCCCTGGCTCTATCGTCAGTTGAACCGGCTGACACCTTATGATTATGAGTATTCTCTGGAGGCGGGTGAAAATCCTACCATATTTGAATTTGTGGACAGGATGGACCGTACGGTCCGTTTTGGAGTGGCTATCTGTTATGAAGATGTCATGCCGCAGGTTCCCCGCCGGCTGGCGAGCCTGGAAGCCGGCAGGAAGCGGATCGACTTTCTCCTGAATATCAGCAATGACGGCTGGTTTGTGCGAGCGGATATGTCTACGGGTGTGATAACACCCAGTGCGGAACTGATGCAGCATCTGGTAATCTGTAAATTCCGGGCAGTGGAGAACCGCATAGGTATTGCGCGTGCGGTCAATACCGGTATCAGCGCTTTTATTCGGCCCGACGGTGTTGTCCAGAAACATGGCCTCTCAGGAACATTACCGGCTGAACTGCGTCAGCGCGAAGGTATGGTTGGTTTTCTGACCGATAAAATTTACGTTGATAGTCGAGTAACCCTATACAGTCGAACAGGTGATATTTTTGCGATGGTCTGCACGCTGCTTACTGGGTTGATGTTTATTCTGGTTATCGTTATTAAAAAGAAGCCGGCGCCGGAAAATCCGGATCAGCTTTAAGCAGGCTGATAAAGCCATTGGCTCGTTCGGGTAATCGCAATAGCAGTAAAGGGACTGAGGAAAAAAAGAAAGAGCCGGGAAATTTAAACCTGGTTCTCACAAAATATACTCATAACAAAGGATATAAAGTCTAAAAAAGAGGCCTGATAAGTTATAACTATTTTTATTATACGTAGTTATAAACAAATTCAGATATTGATCGGTTGGAGTGAATCATAATATTTATTCTATGAATTTGGATGAGAACGCAAAAGTAAGAGCGTTTCCCCGCCGATAGAATGGTTGTCAGATGATTGACATTAATAATGGAGAATGATGTTGATACGTACCAGACGAATCAATAAAAATAAGGGGGGCAGAAAACTCAATGAGAGTCGGATCGCCAAGCGCGGCCGTTGGCCGGTCGAATTGCAAAGAGGAGAGGTCAGATGGTTCCCTGCCAGTACCCGTTTGATCGGTCTGGTACGGGCAAATGTGGATAAATTTGTCCTCCCGCCGGCCGTGGTTCGTAAGGCCAACTGGCGGGAATAATACCAGGCGCCAAAGAGACACACCCAATATTATCCTGACATTCTGACATTCTGACATTAACTCACTTAAAATTTAAAATAACAGGTTAAGGCTTTTTTCTTTGTTGACCAACGTCTGATAAAAATTCATGTCTATCCCGGAACCATACTGGTCGATATTTTCTGAAACAACGCATTACTTATCGGTCGAATTCATAAAAAAATGGGGATTAACCAACCTGAGCCATAAAAAATTCCCACCTTTAAGTCAACATAAATGCCGGAATATAAATGTGTCCGGTGGTTGATATTCCTTAATAGTACGCTGACCAGAAATGTTATCTGCTTTATAGTAACAATCTTAAATAGAATACAATCCATATATAAGGGAAACCGGGCCCTGCAATATATTGTACTTATCAGGCCGATAGCATCGATATTTCGCATTGGTCGGTCGGCAGCACTATAGCCGGAACCTGCACAAACTAAAAAAATCATCAGGGTAATGATTAGAAATCGTACTTTTGATGTAACAGGAAATTCCTGATTATTTTAAATATTTCATCTAGTCACTATGTTCCTGTCAGGCCATACCTTTTATCTATTCGTTTTAATTGGAATTTCCCTCACGACGGTCAAAATTAAAGCCGATATGGTGGCAAGTAAGGAAAACCCGGTAATATAGGTAAAGTATGAGTAGTGGCCGGGTAATACAACTGAAGATTTTAACTATGGAAACGGAAAAACAATGCGGACACAAATATTTTCCATAAAACGATTTACGATTTTGATACTCGTTATAGTGTTATTACTGACGGGTCAGATGGGCTGTGCCCTGCGTCCGTCACGGGTCTATAAAATATCTCAGCCCAACAGCCAGAGAAACGAACAAATTCTCTTCCCGAATCAGGCCCAGGGTCCGAATAACAGAGAATATTTGTCACCCTCTGATAAATTTAGTTTTACGAGCGGACGGGCAGAATTGCCGTCCACGGAATCTCAGCGAAATCCCCTGCCCGTATATTTAGGCACCGATACCTATCATGTGGGTGTGGGAGATATACTTAAGGTAACGATCTTCCAGCTAATGGATCTGGAAAAGGATTCGGTCCTGTTATTGGAAGTGGATCATAACGGCCAGATTAATCTTCCCCTGCTTAACTATGTAAAGGTGGCAGGCTTGACCATTGACCAGATACGCGATGAATTGATATATCTACTGAGCAGGGATTATATACGTAATCCGAAAGTTGACGTCAGCATAAATAGTTATCGCAGTAAACAAGTGATGATTTTGGGATTCATCAATCGGTCTGGTTCCATGGCGCTGGAGACTGACAGTTCAACCTTACTGGATGTGATTTCCCAGGCGGGCGGTATTACCAGTGGTGCGGCACTGGAGATAGAGATTCTCCGGGGCGCATACGATCCGTCCGGCACCCTGGGGCTTGATCGTAATGGCCTGGCCTACCCGCGCGAAGTCGTACCAATCAGTAAGCTCTTTGGTGAAGAAGGCCAGGAGCAGGTGAATCCGCCGATATTTGCCGGAGACATTATCAAGGTTCGTCCGGCCAATGATGGATATATCTATTTCGCCGGCGAGGTAAACAGTCGCGGCTCAAAAGCATTTCGCCGTCCGCTGACTATATTACAGGCCCTGGCGTGTGCCGGTGGCACGACAAATATCGCGGCTGAGGAAAAATGTAAGATTATCCGACGTGATTCGGATGGTTCCGAGAAAGAAATCATAATTGATTTGAAAAAGATTCGTGAGGGCAATCAGCCGAATTTGCTTATGGCCCGGAACGACACGATAATTGTACCAGTGGATCCGGTCAAAAAGTTTTTCGACGATCTGGATAAGTTAATCTCGCGTGGCGTGCGAACGGGCGTGAGCGCGACCTATAACGCCAACGAGGATCTCGGCTTACCCGCCAACACCTATGGAGGGTATTGACGAACCGTATTGTAACCGGCAATACCTGATAATATCTTGAATAAGAAGCAGGCACAAGTATGAATGCTCCAAACAACAGGAAAAGTGAAGTTCAAGGAACACCGGCGATGTATCCGCCGCCGGTTCCGGCAACCTTGAATCCGTTGCAGATTCTGGTAAAACGCCGCTGGCAGTTATTTGCCTGTTTGCTGCTGGTATGCAGCGTGGCGTTTGCCTCCATGTTTTTAACCAAGTTGAAATACGTGGCTGTAGCTCAGGTTCGGGTGGTTGCCGATCAATCCCAGCAGGACGGTCGCTGGGCCGCCATCATCAACGGAGTGAGCCAGGGACAGGCGGACGATTATTTCCGGACACAGTGTGAACTGGTTAGTTCCCGTGAGGTCCTGGGTCAGGTAGCCAAACAAATGGGCATCATAGAATCCGGACAGGCGGATTATGACATAGTAGATACTCTGCGCGCGCAGATAAAGGCCAAACCGGTAGCCGGTTCGCGGATCATTGAGATTGTCGCAGTTTCGAATAATGGACCGGAAGCAGCGGCACTGGCTAATCAGACTATGGCAGTGTTCGTGGAAAAATCAGCCGATATGCGTGAGGAAACGAATCAGCGGGTAATGGAACGAATTGAGTCCCAGATCAACGACCTGGATCAGGATATCGCCCGGCAGGAAGGAATTATACATGCATTTCGACAGGAACATATGATTACCGGGATGGACCGGTCTCTGGTGACGGTGGAAAATCGGATAGGGCAATTAGAACAGGAATTGAGCCAGATGCCCATTAAAATGATGGCCCTGGAATCTGAATGCAATCGGCTGAAAGAAATGCTGATGACCGATAAGGGGTGGAGTCAGTCGGTTGAGAATATGCCCGAGGTTAAATCAGACTATCAATTACAAACTCTGCGTCAGAAGCTGGATCAGTTACGACGCGATGAGGTCCGACTCCTTCAGACCTATCTGCCGGGCCATAGCAAGCTGCAGGATGTCCGTCTGCAAAGTATTAATCTTCAAACGGAAATTATCGAGCGGACACGCAAAATAATCGAACTGGCCTATGAGGAAAGTCTAAAAAATATTGCTTCGCTATCCGACCAGAAACAAACCCTGGAAACAGTATTAAGCCAATATAAAATGCAGGGGGTTGATCTTACCAAGCGACATCATCACTATGAAAAGCTGCTGGCCGATATGGACTTGGCGCAGCGATTCCGGGATGACTATGTGCGCCAGTTACGCCAGTACTCTCTGACGGAGAAAATGATTAAGGCTCCGGTAGTAGTGGTGGAAGCGGCACGCATTCCAACAGTACCGGTGGGATTAAGTAAATCCCGTCGGGCAGGTACAATCTTACTTCTGGGTCTGCTCTTCAGTGTGGCATTTATTCTGGTCACGGACCGGCTCAGCGTAACTGGTTACCGGGCACAGGTTCCGACAACTCCCATGGCATTTGGTGTTCCGCAGTTTGGTACACCCTGGGGACCCTGGCCGGCGCCGGGGATGGTCTGGCCAAACCAGGGATATTATGCTTATCCAGGAAATATGACTTCACCGGCAGAGGTGATGGAGAAACCGGAGAAAAGAGAAAAACCGGCGGCGAGTAAGGAACCCGTACCGCAGCATACCAGTGCCGTGCTGGGCCGTATCAACAGTATCGAACTGGGCGGCAGCAGTCGGGAGAAACTGGCATTTGCAGCCCGATGTCGCATCGTGCATACGGACCAGCGCTGCTCTCAGGCGGAAACGTTCCGTGAGGTAGGTACGGTTCTGCTGCGACGATTTGGTGACACCCAGCAAAGCCTGGTCGTCACCAGTATGGAGCGGGGCAGTGGCAAGACGACCTGTGCCAGTAATCTGGCACTGG